>DATNBU010000029.1:0-300000 GCA_035571835.1 Candidatus Limnocylindrales bacterium
GACACGAGGCTGCCGGCCGCCGAGCCGCGTCCCGGCCCGACAGGGATCCCCTGCTCCTTCGCCCAGTTGATGAAGTCGGCCACGATCAGGAAGTAGCCGGCGAACTTCATCTGCTGGATCATCGCGATCTCGGATTCGAGCCGCTCGCGGTAGCGTTCGACGTCGATCTCGCGGCCGGCGGCCTTCGCCGCGGCGAGGCGGTCGTCGAGACCGCGCCGCGCGTCCTCGGCCAGCACCTCGTCGAGACTGCGGCCGGCCGGCACCTGGTAGACCGGGAACTTGTTGTCGCCGAAGCGCATGTCGAGGTTGCAGCGTTCGGCCAGCCGCACCGTCTCGTCCACGGCTTCGGGCGCGTGCGGGAAGGCCGCCAGCATCTCGTCGTGGCCTTTGACGTAGAGCTGGTCGGTGCCGAACTTCCAGCGGTCCTCGTCGATCAGGCGTTTGCCGGTCTGCACGCACAGCAGCACCTCGTGCGCGACGTGATCGTCGTGCTCGAGGTAGTGGCAGTCGTTGGTCGCGACGAGAGGGATGCCCATCTCCTTCGACCACGGAATCAGCACCTCGTTGACCTTGCGCTGCTCGGCGAGATGGTTGTCCTGGATCTCGAGGTAGTAGCGGTCGCCGAACAGCGTCGAATACTCTTCGATGGCCGCGCGCGCCTTGTCGAGGCGGTCGGCCGTGATCGCGGTGGCGACCTCTCCCGCAAGGCAGCCCGAAAGGCAGATCAGCCCTTCGTTCCACTCGCGCAGGATCTCCTTGTCGATGCGCGGCTTGTAGTAGAAACCGTCCTTGTAGCTCTGCGAGACCAGCCGAGACAGGTTCGCGTATCCCTTCGCGTTCATCGCGAGCAGGATGAGGTGGTTGTTGCCGGCGCGCTCGTAGTCGGCGGCAGCCACCGCCGCGCGCTCGAGCCGGCTTCGGGGCGCCACGTAGACCTCGCAGCCGATGATCGGCTTCAGGTCTTCCTTGCGAGCGGCCTTGTAGAAGTCGACCGCGCCGAACATGTTGCCGTGGTCGGTCATCGCGACCGACTTGAGGCCCATCTTCTTGAGCTTCGGCATCAGCCGGCTGATCTTGTTCGCGCCGTCGAGAAGGCTGTACTGGGTGTGAAGGTGGAGGTGGGCGAAGCCCTTCTGCACCGTAATCCCGTCCTCACAGTCCGCGCCGTGCACGTGTCCCGCTGCCGGCTTGCCCACCGTCACTCCCATTCGACCGTCGCGGGAGGCTTGGTCGAGATGTCGTAGACCACGCGGTTCACGCCGCGAACCTCGTTCGCTATCCGCGACGCCGTACGCGCGAGCACATCTGGCGGAAAGCGGAACCAGTCGGCCGTCATGCCGTCTTCGCTGACGATGGCGCGTAGCGCGATGACCTTGTCGTAGGTGCGATAGTCGCCCTGCACGCCGACCGTCCGCACCGGAAGCAGCACGGCAAACGCCTGCCAGATCTCGGAGTAAAGATCCGCACTGCGGATCTCCTCGATGAAGATCGTGTCGGCGCCGCGAAGGATCGTCAGGAACTCGCGCGTGATGGGACCGAGGACGCGTACGGCAAGCCCGGGTCCGGGGAACGGATGACGCCACAGCCAGTCGTGCGGCAGGCCGAGCACCGCGCCGAGCGCACGCACTTCGTCCTTGAACAATTCGCGCAGCGGTTCGACCAGCTGCATGTGAAGCCGCTCCGGAAGCCCGCCGACGTTGTGGTGACTCTTGATGACCGCCGACGGCCCCTTGACCGACTCCGACTCGATGACGTCCGGATAGAGCGTCCCCTGTCCGAGAAACGTCGCGCGCGCGCGGCCGGGCCGCGGCTTGAGCGCCGCGTCCTGGAACACGTCGACGAACACGCCGCCGATCGTCTTGCGCTTCTTCTCCGGATCTTCGATTCCGGCGAGCGCATCGAGGAAGCGGTCGGCCGCATCGACGAACACGAAGTCGTCTCCGAAGCGTGGACCCAGCATCGCGCAGACCTGCTCGGCTTCGCCTTCGCGAAGCAGTCCGTTGTCGACGAACACGCAGGTCAGCTGCCCCGGCACTGCGCGCTCGATCAGCGCCGCAGTCACGGTGGAATCGACGCCGCCGCTGATGCCGCAGACGACCTGCTGGTCGCCGACGAGCTTGCGGATCCGCGCCACGGCCGCATCGATGTAGTTCTCCATCGTCCAGTCGGCGGCAAGTCCGCAGATGCGGAACAGGAAGTTCTCGAGGATCTCGCGGCCGCGCCGGCTATGGACGACTTCGGGATGGAACTGCACGGCCCAGCGCCGCTTCGAAGGGCAGCGAATCGCAGCGAACGGAGAGTTCCGGGTGTGCGCGATCGACTCCCAGCCGTTCGGCAGCTTCTCCAGCCGATCGCCGTGGCTCATCCACACCGACGTGCTTCCACCCTTGTCGAAGCCGGCCAGCAGGTCGTCGTCGTTGTCGATGACGACGTCGGCCTGCCCGTACTCACGATGCGCGGAGCGAAGCGTGACGCCGCCGTCGGCAAGGCCGAGGATGCCCATGCCGTAGCAGATGCCGAGCATCGGCACGCCGAGCTCGAAAATCTCCGGCGACGGCGACGGTGCGCCTTCGTCGTAGACGCTCGCCGGTCCGCCCGACAGGATCACCGCCGCCGGCGCCATCGCGCGGATGCTCTCGGCAGGAAAGTTGAATGGATGGATTTCGCAGTACACCTTCGCCTCACGCACGCGGCGCGCGATGAGCTGGGTGTACTGGCTGCCGAAGTCGAGGATCAGGACGGTCTGCAAGACACTATTCCTCGGGTTTGCCGGAGGCAGGAGACGTTTCGAACAATTCGAGAATGAATGCGACGAGGGCGATCGAAGCCGAAAGTACCAGCACGACGAACATCAGCGCAAAGGGCCCGAGATATGGCGCGAGGTGCTGCGCGGTGTCGGGGTCCGGAACGCTGGATGCCACTTTCGCAAATGAGATGAGCGCCAGAAGCGCGATCAGTACGCTGGCGCACTGCACAGCAAAGTACGGGACGCGCCCCACCCATTCCTTCCAGATCGCGGTCATCAGGTAGACCGCGAGTCGCAAGGGCGCCATCGCAAGCAGCCCGGCGACCAAGGCGGCCGGAAGCGGCGCATCATGGGCAGTCGCCATGCCCAACGGGAAACAGACGTACGACACGGCGTTTAACAGATCGATTCCTTTCGGCTTTGGCCGCTCGAAAGTCGTTGTCGTCGATAATTCCAATAAGGACTATTCTCTCTGATAATTCGGCGGTTCCTTGGTCATCACTACATCGTGCACGTGGCTCTCGCTGAGGCCCGCGGGCGACACGCGCATGAAGCGCGCCTTGTTGCGAAGATCGTCGAGGCTCTCGGCGCCGATGTAACCCATTCCGGCCTTCAGGCCGCCGACGAGCTGGTGGATCGTCGCGCCAGATGCGCCTTTGAACGGCGTGCGGCCTTCGATGCCTTCGGGCACCAGCTTGATGTCTTCGGTTTCCTGCTGCGCGTAGCGGTCCTTGCTCTGGCCGCCGCGCATCGCTTCGAGCGAGCCCATGCCGCGGTACACCTTGTACGTGCGGCCCTGGTAGAGAACCGTCTCACCGGGGCTTTCCTCGGTGCCGGCGAGAAGACTGCCGATCATGCATGCCGATGCACCGGCCGCGAGCGCCTTGGTAATGTCGCCGCTGAAGCGGATGCCGCCGTCGGCGATCACCGGTACGCCGGCCTTGCTGGCCGCGGCACACGCGTCGACGACCGCGGTCAGCTGCGGGATGCCGACACCGGAGATGATCCGCGTCGTGCAGATCGATCCGACGCCCATGCCGACCTTGACGCCGTCGGCGCCCGCATCGATCAGCGCCTGCGAGCCTTCGGTGGTTGCGACGTTGCCGCCGATCACCTGGAGGTCGGGAAACGTCCTTTTGATCTCCGCGACGGTCTCGAGAACGTTCTTCGAATGTCCGTGCGCGGTGTCGACCGCGACCACATCGACTCCGGCATCGACGAGCGCCTGCACGCGCGCAACGCGATCGATGCCGACACCGACCGCGGCGCCGCAGAGCAGGCGTCCGTGGACGTCCTTGCTCGCGCTCGGGAACTCGATGGACTTCTGGATGTCCTTGACCGTAATCAGGCCGACGAGCTTGCCGCTGTCGTCGACCACGAGCAGCTTCTCGATGCGGTTGCGGTGAAGCTTGGCGGTCGCGTCTTCGAGTGTGATGTCGGCGCGCGTGGTCACGAGCTTCTCGCTCGTCATCAGCTCGGAGACCTTGCGCTGGAGGTTCTTCTCGAAACGCACGTCGCGATTCGTGAGGATGCCGACGAGCCGCCCGCTGGTCGTGACCGGCAGGCCCGAGATCGAGTGCCGCGACATCAGCTCGAGCGCGAGCGACAGCGGCACGTCGGGCTCGACCGTCAGCGGATCGCGGACCATCCAGCTCTCGCTCTTCTTTACGCGGGCGACTTCGGCGGCCTGGTCGTCCGGGGAAAGATTGCGGTGGATGAATCCAATCCCGCCGACGCGCGCCATCGAGATCGCCATGCGCGACTCGGTTACCGTGTCCATTGCGGCGCTGATCAGTGGGATGCGAAGAGAAATCTGCCGGGTCAGCCTGGTGCTGACGTCGGCGTTGGCCGGCAGGATCGAGGATTCACCCGGTACGAGCAGGACGTCGTCGAAGGTGAGAGCCTCGCGAAGGTTGTCCAAGGCTTCCATCTTTGCCTTGTATCGACCGACCTTTTACGTTGCAAGAATTCCCCGCGGGATGTGCACATCCCATACGGACTCCGTCGCATGATCCGCAGCTATCTCCAGACGACCCCCCGCATCGATCCGACCGCATGGATCGCGCCGTCGGCCGACGTCGTCGGCGACGTCGAGATCGGCCCCGGCTCGTCGGTCTGGTACGGCACGGTCGTGCGCGGCGACGTGTTCCCGATCCGCATCGGCGCGCGCACCAACATCCAGGATCATTCGGTGCTGCACGTGACCCACGAGCGCTATGCGACCGTGCTCCACGACGACATCACGATCGGTCATCGCGTGGTGCTCCACGGCTGCACCATCGAAAGCGGCGCGCTCGTCGGCATCGGCGCGATCGTTCTCGACCAGGCCGTAATTGGCGCCGGTTCGCTCGTCGGTGCGGGTGCGCTCGTCACTCCGGGTACGAAGGTTCCGCCGGGGATGGTCGTGATGGGATCGCCGGCGAAAGTCATCCGCGAGGTGACCGACAAGGAGCGCGCGTGGATGGAAGAGGCGGCGCGCAACTATGTCGGGTACGCGCGCAATCATTCGGCGAGCGATTGACCGATGCCGCTCGCCGCCGCCGTCGATTTCCAGCTGCCTCCTGCCTTCCATTTCGCGGCAACCTTCGTTTTCGCACTGACCGGTGCGCTGGCCGCGTGTCGCCGGCACTACGACGTCGTCGGAGTCTTCGTTCTCGCGTTCGTTGCCGGAGTCGGCGGCTCGCTGCTTCGCGACGGGCTGTTCCTCGGGGTGGAGCCGCCGCTCGTGCTGCGCGACTGGCAGTACATACCCGTCATTCTGCTGGCGAGCATCGCCGGAGCGACGCTGTACGAGCGCATCGACCGCTTCCAGTTCGTATTCGGCCTTCTCGATGCGGCCGGGCTCGCGGCCTATTCGGTGATCGGCACGCAGATGGCGCTTTCGCTTTCGCTGCCGGTGCCGGCTGCCGTCCTCGTCGGAACGGTCAACGCCGTCGGTGGAGGCCTTCTGCGCGACCTGCTCGCACAGGAAGAGCCGATTCTGTTTCAGCCGAGCCAGTTCTACGCACTGGTTGCGGCATCTGGTGCGATGGCTTTCGCTGCGCTGCGCTCTTTTACGTCGCTGCCCGGTGGTGTTGCAGGGATACTGGCGGCGCTATGGATCTTCGCGCTGCGCGTCGCGGCGATCCGCTACGACTGGAGAACGGTGCCGGTGCGCCGGCCGGATGAGCTCCGGTAGTAACGCCAGCAGTGCAGCAGGCTTTCAGTGCGGGCTTTGCTCCACGGAGTCGACGGTCACTTCAATCTCACCCGTTGCGCTCTCCGGCGGGCCGGCGCAACGGAACGACCAGCTCGCGCGCCGCGCGCCATTGACGAGCTGTTTCGGATAACGATCGAACAGCTGCTGCCAGTGCTCGCAGTCCGCTTTTGTCACGTGGATCGAGCTCGACGAACGAAGCGTCGTCGTGCGTGGGGAGCCATCGCCCGACGCGGGCAGATGGAAGAAAAGGTTACTCCGCAACGCAGGCTCGTCCTGGTTTCGTGAGCAGAAAATACCGCCGGACCCCGGATTTATCTTGTCGCTATCGTAGAAGCTCGAACCTCCGGTGTGGGAAAGGAACCGGCACGTCTCTTCCGATTCCGCCCTTTCGGGATCGAAAAAGGAGAGCTGCTCGAGCTTTCCCGGATCGAACGAGGCTTCGTGCATGCGAGCGATGTGCTCTCCGTCCGGACGATCGCCCTCGACCTGAAGGCGAAACGACTGGCTCGGAATGGTAACCTTTACCCGAGCCGACTCGAGCGGGAACGTGTCATTTCCCGCTCGCGTGATGTTGAGCACGTGACCGTCGAGCGACACCACATTCACGCTGATTCGGAACAGCGAATCACCGGTGAGCGCGAACTCGAACATTTCCTGCTTGCCCGTCTCGAGCGGTCCCGTGTACTCGGTCTCGGCCGACGGTCGCACCGGCCAGAGGTGGTGGAACCCAAGCTCCGTATCTCCCTTGACGACGAGTTGAACGTTCTCGCCGGCTGGGCATTGCAGATGAATCGTCCACCGACCGGGAGCGCCTCTCTTGAAAAGAAGACGGTCCGAACGCGCGGTGGTCAGTGCTTCGACGGGAGCGACCACCGCACCTCGCCCGTCGCGGACGACGACGCGTGGCCGCTCGTGCGAGCCCGACACGTTTACCGAAAGCGGAGAAACCGTCGAGTCGACCGCGAATTCGAAGTCGGCGCTGCCGTCGGTGGCGAGCCCTTCGGCCGAAAACAACAGCTCGTACTTTTGGTCCTCTACGGCAGCTTGCGTCAGCCTTGCGGCCAGAGCCGGGTCGGTACTCGGGTCCAGGTGTACGACGGTCGCATTCGTTGCCCGAGCGAAGGCTTCAAGGCCATTGTGTCCGGAAAGCCCCTCGTCGCTGAGCCCGTGCTTCTCAACGCTAGCCGGTGCGCCGGACTCGCCGGCCAAAGCCGAGCTCGCACGCGAATCGACGATCACGAGCGCTGCAAATAGAGCAACACGACAGATGCGAGTTTTCACTTGTCCGTCCGCCGGGAGGCGGCCTCTTCCTTCAGGCCAGCATGTGTGAATAAGCTCCGATGAAGCAACCTTCCGGAAAATGCCGATGCGCAGCGCTGCACATGATCTTGCGACACACAGGACAGCTTTCGCTGCGCCGTGCATCCGCCTGGTTAGGGCCTGCGCGGCGATTGCCGCCCTGGCCTCGACCTCGAGTTGCGGAAGATTCGCGTTGTCCGGTCCGGACAGGCCTCTGGATGTCGAGTGTTCGGTTCCCGGCGTCTCGATCATGAGCGCACGCTCCGGGGTCGACCTGGCTCTCGAGCGCGTGGGAAAAGTGCTGGTGGAACGAAGCCAGCCTTTCGGTCTCGCACTCATATCGATGCCGGGATGCAAGCTGGAAACCATCCTTGCGCCAGGGGTGGCGCAGCGGCCCTCGTCGATCCTGTCGGTCAATGCGCGCGGAGACCTGCTTTACGACAACGGCACGCACACCAATTCGCTGGTCGTCAAGCAGGCGGGAAAAGATCCGGTCAACCTGCAGAAGCCCACGGACATCGGGAAAGACTGGTGGCAGCCGGTACTCTCGGACGACGGCGCGCTGGTGTGGAAAGCGCGGCAGCCGACGGTCCGCCTGGTCATTCGCGATCTCGAAAACGGGTCGGAGCGTACAGTCCCTCTTGATGCGGTGCCGTCGGATTACGAGCCGATCGCCGCGAACGTCGAGCAGGACGAGTTCGTGCTTGGCAAATACCCGCCTTTTCATGTCCTGGTGATCGATGGTCACGGTGCGACGCGATGGGCTCCGAAGACAAGGATGGGCGTACAGGCTACTGCCGACGCCATGTTCTTCCGCCGCGTGGGAGACGGCTGGGCAGCGTGGGACTTGAACGGCGATTCACGGCTCGAATGGTCCACGCCAAAAGGCAGCGGACAGCGCGAGTTCTCCAGGTCGAGCATCGAATCGCTTTCGATCGATCCCGCGCAGGAACACATCGCCGTCAGCCTGTCCGCGAACACGCGCCTGAACATCGACGAGGCGATCATCATCCTGCGAATCCGTGACGGGAAAGAGCTGTTCCATCGCAAGCTGCCGAAGTTCAGCCGCGTGGAGCTTGCCTACCTCGACAATTCGCACCTCGCGATGAATGCCAACGGCGCGGTCGACGTCGTGCGCCTTCCGCCGCCGTTTGCCGCGCTCGACCCGTCTGATCCGTACGGCGCGAACGCGCCGTAGCGGCGACTTTACGTGTCCCGCCGTGATTTCACGCCGCGCCGGTCCCTGCCGGTCTTTTCCTTCGGCGCCTCGCCGCGGTCGCGATTGCTGTGCGAGTCGCGCCGCACGTAGCGGAAGCGCAAAGGTGTTCCACCGAAGTCGTGCATCTCGCGGAAGCAGCGCTCGATGAAGCGCTGATATTCCTCCGGCAGCTCCATGCGGTTCGTGAAGATGCTGATGGTCGGCGGCCGTGTGCCGGTCTGCGTTCCGTAGAACAGCTTCGCACGGCCACGCCCCATGATCGGAGGCTCGCGGCGCCGCGCAGCCTCTTCGAGCGCGCGGTTCACGTCGGAGGTCGACAGCTTGCGATTGTGCGACGCGAACGCGTGGTCGACGAGGTCGAACGCCGCGTCGATGCCGAGCTTGTTGCGCACGGAAATGCGTCCGACCGGCACCGGCGACAAGGTCGGATAGATGTCGTGGATGTTGGCTTCGAGCCGCCCGAGCTGCGACGCGTTCGCGAGGTCGATCTTGTTGATCAGCAACACGAGCGCGCGGCCTTCGTCCCACGCGCGACGCGCGATGCGCGCATCCTGGTCGGTGACGCCTTCTTCCGGCTCGATGAGCAGCACGACGACATCGGCGCGATCGATCGCGTCGAGCGCACGGCGCACGCTGATCCGCTCGACGCCTTCGTCGACGCGCGACGGGCGGCGCATGCCGGCGGTGTCGAGAAGCACGTAGCGGCGGCCGCCGCGCTCGATCTCGGTATCGATCACGTCGCGCGTCGTGCCCGGACGGTTGTCGACTAGCGAGATCATCTCTCCGGCCAGCAGGTTGAGCAGCGAGGACTTGCCGACGTTCGGCCGTCCAACGAGCGCGACGCGGCACGGACGGTCAGCAGCGTCGTCGACGTCTTCGACTTCCTCAGGCTCGGCCTCGGCGTCGTCGTCCTCACGCACTTCCGCCGGCCCGCGGCTTTCGAGCACGCGGTCTGCGCACTCTTCGATCGCCGCGCGAAGGTCTCCCATGCCGGAGCCGTGCTCGGCGGAAATCGTCATCGGCGCATCGATTCCGAGCGCGCAGAACTCGAGCGCGGCCTCTTCGGTCGCCCTGCCCTCGCATTTGTTGGCGACGTAGATCGCTTCGAGGCCGCTCTGGTTGACGAGCTCGACGGTGTCGCGGTCGAGCGGGCTCAGGCCGGTGCGCGCATCGAACAGCACGATCAGCACGTCGCTTGCGGCAATCGCGCGCACCGTGTGCTCGTGCACGCGGTCCGCGAGCGCAATCTCGGCCTCGCCGCCGAGTCCGCCGGTATCGACGAGATCGATCGGCGCGCCGTCCCAGTCGAGCTGCTCGATGATCGGATCACGCGTGATGCCGGGCTGGTCGAGCGTGATCGCGCGGCGGCGGCCGAGCAGGCGGTTGAACAGCGTCGACTTGCCGACGTTCGGCCGGCCGACGATCGCAACGCGCACGCGTCCGCGCCCGTCTCCGAGGTTGGGATGAATGACCCGGCGATTCTTCACAGGCCGATCTCCGCAAGGAAGCGCGGATCGTCCTGCCAGCCCGGTTTCACCTTGACGAACAGCTCGAGGAAGACCTTGCGGTCGAGCAGCTCCTCGATGTTCTGGCGTGCGGCGATGCCGACGCTCTTGATGCGAGCGCCGCCCTTGCCGATGATCATGCGCTTGGTCGAATCGCTGTCGGTAAAGATCGTCGCCGAGATCGACGTATGCTTGGGGCCGTCGCGGAACACGTCGACGACGACCGCGATCCGGTACGGCAGCTCGGCATCGAGCTGCAGGAACAGCTGCTCGCGCACGAGCTCGCCGACGAGGTAGCGCTCGCTCTGATCGGTAAACAGCTCGGGGTCGTACATCCACGGCCCGGCCGGCATGCGCGCGGCCAGATGCTCGACCAGCACGTCGACGCCCTCGCCGGTTCGCGCGCTGACCGGATAGATCTCGCACCCGCTCACGATCTTTGAAATCTCGGCAATCAACGGAAGCACCGAACCTTTGGCGACCGCGTCGCATTTGTTGATCGCAATGAGAGTTTTTCCTTCCACCAGACCGGGCGTCTCGTTGCGGTCGATCGAGCGCACGCCGCGCGCGGCGTCGACGATCCAGCAGACGACGTCGGCCTCGCGCACGCCCTGGCGCGCTTCGGCGTTCATCCGGTCGTGCATCAGCCCGCGCGTCGGATGGATGCCGGGTGTATCGCAGAAAACGATCTGCACGTCGCCGCGCGTCTCGACGCCGAGAAGCCGGCGCCGCGTCGTCTGCGGCTTGGGCGTCGCGATGCTGAGCGGCCGGCCGAGAATGCGGTTGAGCAGCGTCGACTTGCCGACGTTGGGCGCGCCGGCGATCGCGACGTAGCCGCAGCGCTGGTTCGGCTGCGGAGGCATCTGCGGAGCGTCTGTCACCAGGGCGCTCCGCCGAAAGTGGCGCGAAGCGTCTCTTCAAGCATCGGTCTTGTCCTCGAGCGGCTCGTCCGCCACGTTCTTTTTCGCTCTCTTCGTCGAGCGTGTACGTTTTCGCGGGTGCGGCGATGGCGGCACCGCCGGGTTCTCCGGTTCATCCGGTGACACCAGCACGCCGGCTTCGATTCTGGCCAGCAGCACGCGCACCGCCTCTTCTGCCGCCATCTGCTCGGCGCTCTTGCGGTTGGCTCCTTCGCCGTGCGCGATGGTCTCGCCGCCGATGCGGATCGCGACCTCGAAATGCTTGGCGTGATCCGGGCCGCTCGTCGAAACCAGCGCGTAGCTCGGCGTGCAGTGGAAGCGTTCCTGCGTGAGCTCCTGGAGCTCGGTCTTCCAGTCGCCGCCGATCGGGTTCGCGGCAGCGATCTCTTCGGAGAACGTCGACTCGATCAGCGCGCGCGCGGCATCGTAGCCACCGTCGAGGAACACGGCCGCCACTACCGCTTCGTACGTGTCCGCGAGGATGTTGGCTTTCTTGCCGCCGCCGCTTCGCGCTTCGCCGCGGCCGAGCCGGATCCAGCGCCCGAGATCGAGCCTTGCCGCAGCGGTCGACAGGCCCTTGGCGCTGACGATGCTCGCGCGCATGCGCGTAAGGTCACCTTCGGCGCGCGCCGGATAGCGGCGCAGCAGGAACTCCGAAACCGCAAGGTCGAGGACCGCGTCGCCGAGGAACTCGAGCGTCTGGTTGCTCTCGAGAGCGCCTTCGGTCGCCGCCGAGCTGTGGACCAGAGCCTTTTCGAGCAGCGTCCGGTCGCGGAACGGATAGCGGATCAGAGTCTCGAGCGCATCGAGATCAGCGGGTTCGATGTCGTTGTTTTTCTGCGCTTTCACAGAATCCTGCCATGCATCGCGGCGCCGGCATCGCCGCCGATGGCTGCCGGCGCTTCGGATTCGACGCGGACCCTGCGAATGCTGCCGCGCAGATCGGCCGCGTCCGACGCACATGCGACCGGAACGTAGTGCTCGCTGTATCCCGTCCAGCGTCCGGTTGCGGGATCACGCGCGCCTTCGAACAGAACGTCGACTTCACGCCCGACGAAGCGCCGGCGGAAGCGCGCGCGCAGCTCGGCGTCGAGCTCGCGCATCCTCGTCGCGCGTCCGTGGACGAGCGCATCCGGCAGCGCATGCCACCGTTTGGCGGCCGACGTCGACGTGCGCTGCGAATACGGAAACACGTGCAGGTACGACAGCGCGAGATCGTCGGCTCTCCTCCAGGTCTCGTCGAACTCCGCTTCGCTTTCTTCCGGAAAGCCGGTCAGCAGATCCGTCCCGATCGCGAGATCGTCGCCGAGGCGCGCACGCGCGCGGTCGATCGCCGAGACGGCATCCGCCGCCGAATAGCGGCGCCGCATGCGCGTGAGCACACCGTCGTCGAGCGACTGCAGCGGCACGTGCACGTGCGGACAGAACTGTGTCCGGTCCGAGAGCACATCGAGAAGCCTCGGAGTGAGCTCGGGAGGATCGATCGAGCTTACGCGCACGCGCACCGCCGGCCGGCGCTCGGCGATGCACTCGAGCAGCCACGCAAGATCGCAAGGCGGATCGAGATCGGCGCCATATCCGCCGAGATGCACGCCGGTCAGAACGACTTCGCGAAAACCGCGCGCCGCCAGCCGCTCGATCTCGTCGAGAACGTCGCGCGCCGGAACGCTGCGGCTCCTGCCGCGGGCCACCGGCACGACGCAGAACGTGCAGAACAGGTCGCAGCCTTCCTGCACCTTGACGAATGCGCGGCTGCGGCCCGGAAAGCTCGCGATGCCGAGCGTCGCGACGGTATCCGCGCGCCGCAGATCGGAGACCGCGGAGCGCGAGGCAAGCTCGCCGGCGACCGCCTTCAGCAGATCGTCGACGCGTCCGAGGCCGACCACGTAGTCGACGCTGTCCAGCTTCGAGACGGCCTCGGGGCTGACCTGGGCATAACAGCCGGTCATGATCACGCGTGCCGCCGGATTGTTGCGCCGCGCGCGGCGGCACAGCGCGCGCGAGTCGCGGTCGGCGCGATCGGTCACCGTGCAGGAGTTGACCACGTAGGCATCGGCAACGTCGTCAAAATCGACGCGCTGCCAGCCCATCGCAGCGATGCGCTGCTCGATCACGGCGGTATCGTAGCGATTGACCTTGCAGCCGAGAGTGGTGATCGCAACGCGCATGCTGCCGGCCGTCATCCGATCGGTCCGGCGCAGCCGGGCGCTATCGGCGCCTCGTCTGCTTCGGCGCGCGCTGGCTCGCGACAGACACCGTCCGTGAGCGCAATCGATTCGCGGATCCAGCCGCCGCCGATCACTTCGTCGCCGCGATAGAAGACCGCGGCCTGGCCGGGCGTGACGGCTTCCTGCGCTTCGTCGAAGCGCAGCTCGATCGAAGCCGTCGCAGTTGCCGGAGCCGTTGTGGAAGCGATTGCCGCGGCGATCGACGAAGCATCCGAGCGCACGAGCGTCGACTCGACGCCGCGATGCCGGTAGCGGATCCGCACCGTCATCTTCGCGCCGACCGGTTCGGCTTCGCCCGACGTCCACACGACTCCGTCGGCGACGAGCCCCTGCCGCAGCAGATTCGGGCGCGTCGTGACGCGCACCGTAGCCGACGCGGCGTCCACCGATTCCACGTACAGCGGCTCGTCGTGCGCAATGCCGAGCCCGCGGCGCTGGCCGACGGTGTAACGATGAATGCCGTCGTGCGCGCCCACCACAGCGCCGCTCGCATCGACGATGCTGCCTGCACGGATGCGGCCCGGTGCAGCCTTCTCGACGAACTCGGCATAGCGGCCGTCGGGCACGAAGCAGATCTCCTGGCTGTCGGGCTTGCCGGCCGTCGCGATGCCGCTGCGCGCCGCGAATTCGCGCACTTCGTTCTTGGTCATTTCGCCGACCGGAAACAGCGTGTGCGCGAGCTCCTGCTGGCCGAGCTCGAACAGGAAGTACGACTGGTCCTTTGCGCCGTCGCGGCCGGTGCGCAGCCGGTAGCGTGCGCCGTCGAAGTCGCGCCGCGCGTAATGCCCCGTCGCGACCCACGACGCGCCGAGCTCGGCGGCGCGCCGGCGCAGCGCCGAGAACTTGATCGAGCGGTTGCACAGGATGCACGGGCTCGGCGTGCGGCCCGCGAGGTACTCCTCGACGAACGGCCGGATTACGTCGCGCGCGAACGCTTCGCGCATGTCGAAGACGAAATGCGGCACGCCGAGCGCATCGGCAACGCGCGCCGCGTCCTGGAAATCCTCGAGGCTGCAGCAGCCTTTGGAAACTCCGTCCTTGCGCTCTTCGGCGAGGCGGAGCGAGATTCCGACGACCTCGTAGCCGTCGAGCGCGAGCATGGCTGCCGCGACCGAGCTGTCGACGCCGCCGCTCATCGCGACCACGATGCGGGCGCCGCGCGGCGGCATCGCGCCGGACGCGAGTGTCGAAGCGGCGCCGCTCATGCAGCTTCTCTCGCGCGTGCGACCACGGCAACGATTGCGTCCGTCAGCGCGTCGGCGTCCTCACTGCGCGTCTTCCATCCCGAAGACAGCCGCAGCACGCCGCCGTGCCAGCGCGAATCGAGGCCGAGCGCACGCATCACGTGCGACGGCTCGGTCGAGCCGGCAGCGCAGGCCGAACCGGCTGACACGCAGAAACCGGCAAGGTCGAGCGCCGCGATCAGCGTGTCGGCGGCAAGATCGCCGACAGCGATCGTCAGCGTATTGGGGAGCCCGCTCTCCGGCGTGATGCGAAGGATGTCCGGCATCGCCGACGCGAGCCGGCTCCAGATCCGTTCGCGCAGCGTGCGAAGCCGGTCGCCATCGGATGCGCGAGTCTCGAGGGCGGCGCGCGCGGCGGCGCCCATCGCGGCAATCCCCGGAACGTTCGGCGTGCCGGCGCGCAGCGACCATTCCTGCGGACCGCCGGTCAGCAGCGGACGCAGCACGCGCCGCAGCCGTTCCGAAATAAACAGCGCGCCGATTCCCGGCGGCGCGCCGAACTTGTGACCCGACATCGACAGCGCATCGATGCGGTCGTCGAATCGGATCGGCAGGCGGCCGGCGGCCTGCGCCGCGTCGAGGTGCACGAACGCGTGCGGCGGACATGCGCGCACGAGCGCATCCACGTCGAGGATCGCACCGGTCTCGCCGTTGGCAAGGCCGAGGCAGACGAGAAATGCGCCGCCGGATTCCGTAAGTGCGGCAAGCGGCGAGAAATCGATCGACGAGTCCGGCCGCACGTCGAGCCGCACCACCGGCTGGCCCTGGCGCTCGAGGTCCTCGGCGGTCGCGATCACCGAATGATGCTCCACGCGCGAGATCACGATCGGCGCGAGCGGATTGGCGGCGGCGAACGCACGCAGCACGGTGTTGTTGGACTCGGTGGCACCGGACGTAAATACGACGTCGCGCGAGACCGCGCCGTCGGCCAGCGCCGCAACGTCGCGGCGGGCGTCCTCGAGCGCAATTCGCGCGCGGCGCCCGAGCACGTGCATGCTCGACGGATTGCCGCCGCCGCCGTCGATCCACGCGCGCAGCGCTTCGGCCGCCTCCGGCCGGAGGAGGCTGCTCGCGTTGTAGTCGAAGTATCCGTGCATGAGCCGACCCGGGCGCCGTCAGTCCTTGCGCCGAATCGAGCTCGACGCGGCCGCCGACTTGCGGCGCGAAGCCGCGCGCTCTTCCTGACTCAGCAGGAAGTAGACGAAGCTGTCGACGAGCGCCTGCCAGCTGGCCTCGACGACGTTGTGGGAAACGCCGACGGTCCCCCAGCGACGCGTACCGTCGCCGGATTCGATCAGCACGCGCACGCGGCTTTCGGTGCCGTTGGTGCCGTCGAGCACGCGCACCTTGTAGTCGTGCAGATGGATCTTCTCGATGCCGGGATAGAACTTGGTGAGCGCCTTTCGCAGCGCGAGGTCGAGGGCATTGACGGGCCCGTTGCCCTCCGCCGCCGTGTGCTCGACGGCCCCGTCCGGCCCTTCGAGCATCACCGTTGCCTCGCAGCGCGTATGGCCGTCTTCCGAGCGCTTCTCGTCGGTGACGCGAAAGCCGAGCAGCCGGAAGAAGCGCTGGAACGGGTCGAGGTTGCGGCGCATCAGCAGCTCGAACGACGCGTCGGCGCCTTCGAACTGGAAACCGCTGTATTCGAGCTCCTTCAGATGCGACAGCAGCGAGGCGAGCTCGTCGTGACGGCCGGCGACGTCGATGCCGAACTGCTCGGCTTTGTGCATGACGTTGCTGCGTCCAGACAGGTCCGACACCAGCACGCGCTGCTCGTTGCCGACGACGGTCGGGTCGATGTGCTCGTACGTGACCGCGTTCTTGCGCACGGCCGCCACGTGAAGGCCGCCCTTGTGCGCGAACGCCGAGCGGCCGACGTACGGCAGGCGCCGTTCGAGCTCCACGTTGGCGAGCTCGGCGCAGAACCGCGAAACCTCGGTCACCCTGGCCAGTTGCTGCGGCGAGACGCAGCGGTAGCCCATCTTGATCTGCAGGTTCGGAACGACCGTGCACAGGTTCGCGTTGCCGCAGCGCTCGCCGAATCCGTTGATCGTTCCCTGCACCTGCGACGCTCCGGCCTCGATCGATGCCAGCGAGTTCGCAACCGCGAGCCCCGAATCATTGTGGCAGTGGATTCCGATCGGGACGCCGAGCGCGCCCACTTCGCGCGTTGCGGCAGCGACGTCGCGCGGCAGCGAGCCGCCGCGCGTGTCGCACAGGCACAGCAGGTCGACGCCGGCGTCGACGGCAGCCTCGAGGCACTGCATCGCGTAGTCGTGGTTGGCGGCGTAGCCGTCGAAGAAATGCTCGGCGTCGAGGATGACGCGGTCGGTCCGTTCTTTCAGGTAGGCGATCGACTTCGAGATCAGCTCTAGGTTCTCGTCGAGCTCGATGCGAAGGTCCTCGTGGACGTGCAGATCCCAGGTCTTGGCGACGATCGTGACGACCGGCGTTTCGGCGGCGAGCAGCGCCTTCATGTTCGCGTCGTCGGCCGGATCGGTGCCCGGACGGATCGTCGAGCCGAACGCCGCGATCTTCGCTCGCGAAAGCTTGACGCCGCGGATCAGCTCGAAGAACGCGGCGTCGCGCGGGTTGGAGCCCGGCCACCCGCCTTCGATCACGGAGACGCCGAACTCATCGAGCTTGCGGGCAACGGCGACCTTGTCGTCGACGGTGTAGCTGACGCCCTCGCCCTGGGTGCCGTCGCGAAGCGTGGTGTCGTAGATCTCGATGATGCGGTCGCCGGTCGGCTCCTGACCGACGGACGACGGCATCGGCGCACCGGCGGGCGCATGCCTCGCACCAAGGCGATCTCCGGCCACCGCCCGAGGACGGCTCGTTGGACGCTTACCGCTCAAGTCACGCGATCTCCTGAAGGGCCTTGGCGTCGGGGCCGAGGAAGGCGGCGTGGAGGGCGCGGACGGCGGCGTCGATCTGGGCGTTGTCGACGACCACCGAGATCTTGATCTCCGACGTCGAGATCATGCGGATGTTGATCTTCTCGCGTGCGAGCACTTCGAACATGCGCGCGGCGACGCCGGCATGATTGCGCATGCCGAGCCCGACCACCGAAACCTTGCCGAGGCCCGAATGCGTGTTCACTCCGCGCGCGCCGATCTTCGCGGCGACTTTTTCGGCAACGGCGCGCGTGGCCGATGCGTCGGCTTCGGCAACCGTGAACGTCACGTCCGTATGCCCGTCGGTGCCGACGTTCTGCACGATCATGTCGATGACGACCGACGCCTCCGCCAGCGGCACGAAGATCGACGCCGCGAGCCCCGGCGAATCCGGCACGCCTTCGACCGTGACCTGCGCCTGGTCGCGTTCGAATGCGACACCGGAGACGAGAATCTCTTCCATGCTTCCTTCCTCAGGGACCACCCAGGTTCCCTCCACATCGTTGAAGCTCGAGCGCACGTGCACCGGAACCTGGTAACGCTTGGCAAACTCGACCGAACGGATCTGCAGAACTTTGGCGCCGAGGCTCGCCAGCTCGAGCATCTCGTCGTACGAAATCCGCTCGAGCTTGCGCGCGTCGTTGCAGACGCGCGGGTCGGTCGTGTAGACGCCGTCCACGTCGGTCAGAATCTCGCAGACATCGGCGTGAATGGCAGCCGCAATTGCGACGCCCGTCGTGTCGGAGCCCCCGCGGCCGAGGGTCGTGATGTTGGCGTCGTCGTCGACGCCCTGGAACCCGGCGACGACCGCGACGCAGTTCTCGGCAAATGCCCGTTCGATGCGCGACACGTCGATCGAGCGGATGCGCGCGCGTCCGAACGACGAATCGGTCTGGATGCGCACCTGGTGGCCGAGCAGCGAGATCGCCGGCACGCCGAGGTCGTTCAGCGCCATCGCGAGCATCGCGCACGAGACCTGCTCGCCGGTCGACACCATCGAATCGAGCTCGCGCGCATTGGGTGCAGGCGATACGGCCCGGCCCAGGGCCAGCAGCCGGTTGGTCTCGCCGGACATGGCCGAGGCCACAACGGCGATCTCGTGGCCCTCGTCGTAGCTGCGCTTGATGCGCCGGGCGACCGAACGGATGCGGTCGGCGTCGGCAACCGACGTGCCGCCGTATTTCTGGACGATGCGGATCCTTTTCGACATTCCGTTCGACATTCCGGGCCTTCGGCGAGGCGCCTGGGCTACTTGATCAGTTGGTGAGGGAATCAGCCGGAGAAGCGGCGCCACGCCGCATCCAGTCCGGGACCCCTGAAATCCAGGTGAATCGACCTAACATCGCCGGATTCGACGACGAGTTCAACGCTGACCAGACGCTCCGGCTCGGCCCCGTGCGCCCTTGCGTAGTACGGCCACCATTCGACGAGCGTGACTGCGTCGCTCGCGAGCGCTGCATCGAGGCCGATACTCTCGAATGCGAGCTCGGCCATCTCAGGGGGAACATCCGCAAAGCGGTAGAGGTCTGCGTGAATGAACGGAATACGGCCTTCGCTGTAGTCGACCAGATAGACGAACGTGGGGCTCGCAACATCGACCGGGTTGACGCCGAGCCCCGAGGCGACCCCGCGCGCAAAGACCGTCTTGCCGGCTCCGAGAGGTCCCGTGAGCGCGATCGCAGTGCCCGGCGGAAGCTCGGCGGCGAGGCGCCGGCCGACGCCTTCGGTCTGGCCCTCGCTTGCCGAAGAGACGGTGGCCCGGCGGGCGGTCATGGGCTTGGCGTGTTCGCTCATCGCGGTTCTACCGCCGGCACTAGCGCGGCATCCGGGAGGCGAGCTCGAACGGCACGCGGTCGGCGAGCTCGCTCGCCAGAAAACCCGGGCCTGTCGTGCTCTCCAGATGATCGCCGGCGGCGCCGTGCACATGGACCGCAAGGCACGCGCGCTCGAACGGATCGAGCCAGTCGCGGGCCGCTGCGCCCGCCGTCGGTGAGGCCGCTTCGGCTTCGGTGCGGCGCGCGGCCAGCGCTCCGCACACGCCCGACAGCACGTCACCCATCCCTGCGCATGCCATGCCCGGGTTGCCGGACAGGTTGAACGCGATGCGCGCATTGTCGCAGACGATCGTAGCCGCGCCTTTGAGAACGACGATGACTCCCAGCTCTTTCGCAAGGCTGCGCGCCGTGACGTCGCGCGCTTGTTGAACGTCGGCCGACGACATTCCGGTGAGCCGGCCCATCTCGCCGGGATGCGGCGTGAGCACAGCCGCCGGCGCGCCGGCTGCAATGCGTGCGGCGAACACTCCGTCGCGACGCGCCTTGCTCCAGCCGGCAACGATCGTGAGCGCATCCGCATCGAGAATCAGCGGAACTGGAAGACTCGCGAGCCTTTCGACGGCCGCACTGGCGCCGGCCCCGGTGCCGAGGCCCGGACCGATGACGATCGCATCGGCGGCGGCCGCCGCAGCCGTCAGCACGTCGATGCCGGCGCAGTCGATCTGCCCGGCGTCATCGGCCGCGACCATGGTTGTCATTGCCTCCGGCAGCACTTGCGAGACAGCAGCCTGCACCTCGGCCACGGACGCGACCGTGACGAGACCCGCACCGGCGCGGAGCGCGCCGCGCGCGGCCAGCACTGCGGCTCCGGTCTTGCCGAGGCTGCCGGCGACGATCAGCACGTGGCCGCGCGTGCCCTTGTGCGACCGGCGCGCGAGCCTCGGCCAGCAGCCCGCGGTCGTCGCATCGTCGATCACAGTTGCCGACATTTCGAGCCCCGCCGCGGAAGGCGGAAGCAACCCGATCTCGGCGACGCTGACCCGACCGGCATAGTCGGGGCCTTCGGCGAGGAAGAGCCCCAGCTTCGCGGCGCCGAGCGCGAGCGTTGCGCGGGCCCGCACGGCAATCCCGAGCGGACGTCCCTTGTTGCTGCATAGTCCCGATGGAATGTCTGCAGAAATCACAGGGATCGAGCTTTCGTTGATGCAGTGGATGAGATCTGCGTCGGCGCCTTCGACAGGGCGCGTGAGGCCCGTTCCGTAGAGCGCATCCAGGATCAGCTCGAAGCCGGACGCACTGCCCGCTCGCATCAGATCGACGGCGTCCTGGCGGCCTATGCACTGGCCGCCGGCCCGGTTCCATGCGGCCAGATTCGTCACGGCGTCCGGGCTGCTCGGCCCCGCGCCGAGCGCAACGCGGCAGTTCCACCCGGCTGCCTGCAGGAGGCGCGCGACCACGAACCCGTCCCCTCCGTTGTTGCCGGGGCCGGCAAGGATCAGCAGACCGCGCTGCCTGCCGCGTGACGAAGCCGAAGACGACAGGCCGCAGTCGCGAGCCTCGGCGACGAACTTCGCGAGCGCCGCGCCCGCAGCCTCCATCAGATTCAGCGACGGCGTGCCCGCAGCGATGGTGCGCGCGTCGAGCTCGCGCACCGCCTCGCGTCCGAGCACCCACGCCGACGCCGCGTCGAGATTCACCGTCGCTCCCCGGTGCGCGCCTGCCGGCAGGCCTCGAGCATTTCGCGCGTCGCCTCCTCGATGCCGACGAAGATCGAGCGCGCGACGATCGAGTGGCCGATGTTTAGCTCCTCGATTTCGGGAAGAGCCGCGATCGGTGCGACGTTCTCCAGCGTGAGGCCGTGTCCGGCGTTCACGCGGAGCCCGCGCGCCGCGGCGAGCGTCGCTCCGTCGCGAATGGTCGCAAGCTCGCGTGCAAGGTCCGACCCTGCCGCATTCGCATACGAGCCGGTGTGCAGCTCGACGAACTTTGCGCCGACGCTGGCCGCGGCCGCGATCTCGTTCGTATGCGGCTCGATGAACAGGCTGACGACGATTCCCGCGTCGGTGAGACGGCCGACGATCGGCTCGAGCAGCCGCTCGCGTCCGGCAACCGCAAGGCCGCCTTCGGTCGTCAGCTCCTCGCGCTTCTCGGGCACCAGGCAGACATCCGCGGGCCGGACCGCGCATGCGAAGTCGACCATCGCGTCCGACGCGGCCATCTCGAGGTTGACCTTGCTCGCGACGATGCCGACGAGCCGCCGCACGTCGTGCTCCTGGATGTGCCGCCGGTCTTCGCGAAGATGCACAGTGATGCCGGTCGCACCGCCGCGCTCGGCGGCCAGCGCGGCTTCGACGGGATCAGGATAATCGACGCCGCGCACCTGGCGGATGGTCGCGACGTGATCGATGTTCACGCCGAGGCGCAGCGGGTGCATCAGCCGAGCGCCGCCTCGATCGCAGCAGCGATGCGCTGCGCGTGGCGTTCGACCGCGCCTTCCTCTTCACCCTCGACCATGACGCGCGCGAGCGGCTCGGTGCCCGAGAATCGCACGACGACGCGGCCTCGCCCGCCGAGCGCCTCTTCGGCCTCGGCGATCGCACCGACGACCGCGGGGATCGATTCGAGCGATCGGCGCTCGCGAACCTTGAGGCTGACGAGCCGCTGCGGGAACGAACGCAGCAGGCTGCGACCTTCGGAAAGCGTTTTTCCGGTGAGCTTCATGCACGTCAGCACCGACAGCGCAGTGACCATGCCGTCGCCGGTCGTCGCGTGGTCGAGGCAGATGATGTGGCCCGATTTCTCGCCGCCGAGCCGGAAACCTCCGGCAATCATGCGCTCGACGACGTAGCGGTCGCCGACCGGAGTGCGCTCGAGCGTGATCCCGCGCTCGCGCAGCGCCACTTCGAGGCCGAAGTTCGACATGACGGTCGCGACCACCGTCCCGCCGGCAAGCTCGCCGCGCGCCTGCATCGCAAGCCCGAGGATCGCGAGCACGTGATCGCCGTCGACCTCGTCTCCGCGCTCGTCGACCATGATGCAGCGGTCGGCGTCGCCGTCGAGCGCGATGCCGACGTCGGCCTTCTCGGCACGCACGCGGTCGCAAAGCCCGCCCACGTGAAGCGCGCCGACACCGTCGTTGATGTTGTGGCCGTCGGGCGACACGCCCATCGCGATCACGTCGGCGCCGAGCTCGGACAGGACCGTCGGTGCGATCTTGTAGGCCGCGCCGTGCGCGCAATCGACGACCACGCGAAGCCCCTCGAGCGTCAGCTCGCGCGGCAGCACGTTTTTCAGGAATACGTTGTAGCGGCCGTCGGCGTCGTCGATGCGGAACGCTTTTCCGATACCACGTCCCGTCGGACGGATGCGGTCGAGGCTGTCGCCGAATACGAGCTTTTCGATGGCGCATTCGGCCGCGTCGGCGAGCTTGAAGCCGTCGGGTCCGAAGAACTTGATGCCGTTGTCGTGGAACGGGTTGTGCGACGCGGAGATCGCAACCCCGGCGTCGGCGCGAAAGCTGCGCGTCAGGAACGCGATGCCCGGAGTCGGCATCGGACCGACCAGAAGCACGTCCACGCCCATCGACGTGATGCCGGCCGCGAGCGCGGTCTCGAGCATGTAGCCCGAAAGCCGGGTGTCCTTGCCGATGACGATCTTGTGACGGCGCTGGCCGGACGTCAGGAAATGCTGGCCGACCGCACGGCCGAGACGGAGCACGGTCTCCGGCGTCATCGGCTCTTCGTTGGCGACGCCGCGGATGCCGTCGGTGCCGAACAGGCGGCGAGATTCGGGATCGCGACGCGAGCCGCCGTTCTCGGGATCGCGGTGCGTATCGCCGCTATGGGCGTCGCGACGCGCGCTGCCGCTCTGGGCGTCGCGGCGCACCGGCGCCTGCGGGCCGGCGTCGTCCGCTGCGATCGTTCTTGTCATTCGATTGTCGTCGCCGCTCGGCGCGTCAGACGCCCGCGGGCAGCGCCGCTCCACAGCCGTTCAGGATTTCGTCGAGCTCCGGTCCGTCGAGGGTTTCGCGTTCGAGAAGGGCCGCCGCCATGCGGTGGAGCGACTCGATGTTGGCCGTCAGGATCGCTTCCGCACGCCGGTACGCGTTGGTCAGGAGGCTCTTCACCTCGATGTCGACGAGCCGCGCCGTGTCTTCGGAGTACTCGCGCTGATGATGCAGATCGAGGCCGAGGAACGGCTCGTCGCCGGAGCGCTTGAGCATCACCGGACCGAGCGATTCGCTCATGCCCCACTCGCAGATCATCTTGTGCGCGAGCTGGGTGGCGCGCTCGATGTCGTTGCCGGCGCCCGTGGTGATTTCCTTCAGCACGAGCTGCTCGGCGACGCGTCCTCCATAGAGGATCGCGAGCGTGTTCAGCAGGTACGTGCGGTTGAACGAATGGCGGTCTTCCTCGGGCAGCTGCTGGGTAAGGCCGAGCGCCATGCCGCGCGGAATGATCGTGACCTTGTGGACCGGATCGGTGCCCGGAAGCATGCGCGCGACGAGCGCATGGCCCGACTCGTGGTACGCGGTATTGCGCTTCTCGTCGTCCGACAGCACGAGGCTGCGGCGCTCGCTGCCCATCAGAACCTTGTCCTTGGCGGCTTCGAAGTTGTGCTGCGAGACCGTGTCGCGGCCTTCGCGCGCAGCGGTCAGCGCCGCTTCGTTGACGAGGTTTTCGAGATCGGCGCCGGCAAAACCCGGCGTGCCGCGCGCGACGGCCTCGAGATCCACGTCGGTCGCGAGCGGAACCTTGCGGGTATGCACTTTGAGGATGCCGGTGCGGCCGCGAACATCGGGACGCGGCACCACCACGCGGCGGTCGAAGCGGCCCGGACGCAGCAGCGCGGGATCGAGAACGTCCGGCCGGTTGGACGCGGCCATCAGGATCACGCCTTCGTTCGACTCGAAGCCGTCCATCTCGACCAGCAGCTGATTGAGCGTCTGCTCGCGCTCGTCGTGACCGCCGCCGAGGCCGGCGCCGCGATGACGGCCGACCGCGTCGATCTCGTCGATGAACACGATGCACGGGGCGTTCTTCTTTCCCTGCACGAACAGGTCGCGCACGCGCGACGCACCGACGCCGACGAACATCTCGACGAAGTCCGAGCCGGAGATCGAGAAGAACGGAACGCCGGCTTCGCCGGCCACGGCGCGTGCGAGCAGCGTCTTTCCGGTTCCCGGCGCGCCGACGAGCAGCACACCCTTCGGAATGCGCCCGCCGAGACGCGTGAACTTTTTCGGATCGCGAAGGAACGCGATGATCTCTTCGAGCTCGTCCTTGGCTTCGTCGATGCCCGCGACGTCACTGAACGTAACCTTGTTGGCGTGTTCGCTGAGCAGCTTGGCCTTGCTCTTGCCGAAGCTCATCGCCTTGCCGCCGCCGACCTGCATCTGGCGCATGAAGAAGATCCACACGCCGACCAGCAGCAGCATCGGGAACCACTGCACCATCATCTCGATGTACCACGGGTCCTGCGCTTCGGGACGGACGGTGAACGGGATCTGCTTGTCGAGGATGTGCTGGGCAGCGTCGTGACCCGGAGGCGCGTACGTGCGGAAATCCTTCTCGCCCTCGAGCTTTCCGCGCAGCGTGTCGCCCTGCATCGTGACGGCCTCGACGGCGCCTTCGTCGACCTTCTTGATGAAATCGCTGTAGCTGAGCTCCTGGTCCCTCACCTGCTGGGCCTGGAACATATTGAAGAGGAGCACGACCATCAGGCCGAGCACGAGCCAGAGTGCGAGGTTTCTGGAGAACTGATTCATTGGTGACGGCTTGCCAGCATCCCTTGTCGCCGCTTCGGCCGGTACTTACCGGAACAGGGGCAACGCTGCGGATTATCTTGCGAAAATTATATTTGGCGCGAAACCTAACACGGCCATGGAAAGGCGGCAACACAGCATCAGCCTGCCTCTTCCGCTTCTTCGTCCCGACGTTGCTCGTGCGATTCGCCGGACCGTAACGCATCGTCACTCAACACGGGGCTGTCAATGAAGGATTCCACGCGCGGAAGCCTGCCGCCGGCACCGCGGAGCGCGAGCCTTCCGCGAGCGCGCGTGAGGCGCGCGCCGGCAACGTCGATTCCTCCCTCCGTGCTCCGGCTCTCGTCGAGCCAGCTCTCGATGACCGCGATCTCGCGGCTGGTCGGCGCCCGTTCCCCCTGCTCGGCGAGCCACCTGCGCAGCACGCGCGCGCGAAGCGCCGGATGCGCGCCGGCAAGCGCGGCCGCATCGAGCTCGACACCGGCCGGCCCGCGGCGCGATGCGAACGCGATGAGCCGCCCGGCTTCGATCTCGAGGTAGTCCTCGTCGGCGCGCCAGCGCGGCGCAACGTCGAGAAGATGCTCGAGCGCTCCCTGACCGAACGCGCGCAGCATCGCCGGAAACACCTGCGAGCGCAGCCGGCCGCGTGCATAGCGGTCCGACGTGTTCGACGGATCCTCGAACCACGCGAGGCCGCGCGCGCGCAGGACGTCTCGCAGGTCCTCGCGGCCTAGAGCGAGAAGCGGCCGCACGAATGGCGGACGGATCTCCCGCATGCCCGACAGTCCGCCGAGGCCCGCGCCGCGCAGAAAGCGGAACACGATCGTCTCGATCTGATCCTCCCTGGTGTGACCGAGGAGAATGAACCGGCATCCGCTCGCTCGCGCGATTTCCTCCAGCGCCAGATGACGCCGGCGGCGCAGCGTGTCTTCGTCGCCGTTTCCGGGATCGATCGCTGCCGGATGAAAGATCGCGCCGCAGAGCGCAGCGGCCGCACGGACGGCCTCGATCTCGCCCCCCGCTTCGGCGCGCATGCCGTGATCGATCGATGCCACATGGAGCGCAAGATCGAGCTTCGGCGCCAACAGTGCGACGATTTCGAGCAGTGCCATCGAATCGCTGCCGCCGGAGACCGCGACGACCACCGGCTCGTTGCGGATGCCGGCGCGTACGAGGGTTTCCCCGGCGCGGCGAACGCAGCGATGGACATTCATAGGCAGCCTGGTCGAGTCGGTCGTCATCGGTTTGCGAAAGAGTCGATGGCAAGCGGGACTGTCTTTTGACAGCATCCGGCCTGCCATGACTGCTATGCACCGCTTTGCCCGGTCTTTCGAGTCGCGCGTCGCTGCCACGGCCGTGTCCGTCGCAGTCGCGGCGGCGCTGCTGGTCGGACCCGCGGCTGTGACGGCCTTCGCGACCGATGACGCGCCCGTCCCTGCGAAGGGCGAAACCGTTCCCCGGCATGCCGCCGGCGGCTGGCCGACTTCGGTAACCGGCGACGACAAGAAGCCCGGGCGCACCCCCGAGCAGCAGGCGGCGCTCGACGAGGTCGCCGGCGAGCTCAAGCGCCTCGCCAACCAGTACGGCCCGGACAGCGTCATCCTGCAGTCCAAGCTGCTCATCCGTTCGATGTCGGCGGGCGCCATCGGACCGACCGAAGTGCGCGTTGCCGGTCCGTCGAGCGGCGAAGCGGGCCCCGGACACCTCGAAATCGATGTCGAAACCGGCCTGGTCTTCGATGAGAAAACCACGACGGCCGAATCGCGCCTCGATACCGTATGGAAGGACGTGGCGTTGCCGGTCCTCGACGAGATGCGCTCGTTCAACATTGCCCCGGGCTCGCTCGAGCTCGTGTTCCTGTTCGACGTACAGAACGTCGCTGCGGGCGAAGTGCCGACCGTGTCGGAAGAATCGCGCCACGAGGCGTTCCGCGTGCGGCTCGCTCGCGAGCTCCTCGAGGACCTCATCGCCGACAGGATTGTTGGTGACGCGACGCGTGAGAAGGCCGTGTTCACACCGGCCATCCCGGTGGCACGCACAGCGTCCTCCGGGCGCAGGTGAACCAGCAACTATTTGTCTTGACTCGTCACCCGCCCCGTAGGTAGCTAGCGGACGTATCCACTTAGACCGTTCAGTCCACGAGGGAGGACCCACATGAAGAATTTTCTAGCGGGCACCGCGGCCGCCGCGGCAGCCCTGGCTTTTGCCACCGGCGCGATGGCGACGACCGTCGGACCGCCGTACATCGAGGCGCACACGGCGCCGATCATTACTGCACCAGCGCCGGGAGCTGCCGAATGCCAGACGGCAATCGCGAAGAACTCCCAGAAGTACATCAAGTCGCTGACCAAAATCCGCACCAAGTGCCTCGCGGCGAGCGTGGAGGATGGGGCGATCAATGCGTGTCCCAACGCCGACGACGACGAGAAAGCACAGAAGGCCGCGATCAAGGCTTCCGAAAAGATCGCGGAGGCGTGCGCGACCTCGACCGGGCTCGGCAACTCGTACAGCGGCGCTAGCGGAGCGAACATCGCGAGTTGCACGCTCGGACAGAACCACGCGACAACCGAGATCTACATCGCCGAAACGAACGGCGAGAACGCCGGCCCGAGTGCCGTCGACTGCCAGGTTTCGATCGACAAGGCAGCAGGCAAGCTGCTCGCAAATCTCGTCAAAAACTCCGACAAGTGCATCGAGGATCATCTGAAGGCCGGCGACAGCACGGATCTCGGTACCAAGTGCGTCGGTTCGAGCACGACGCTCGTGATCACGCGGCCCACCGACGAGAAAACCGACGGCCAGTTCAACAAAAACATCCTCAAGGCGTGGGACTCGATCGTATCCACGTGCGAGACGCTGTCGGCCGACGAGATCAGCGGCCTGTTCGGCTGCCCCGGCGCGACGACGTTCGACAACCTCCACGAGTGCGTCGAGGCAACGGCAATCAACGCACTGCACGAGGTCGTCAACCAGCAGTACTCGGAGACCGGCGAGATCATCACCGGAACGATCCAGGCTGCCGTCACCGCGGCGAGCTCGGGCGACAAGCTGCTCGTTCCGGGTGGCGTCAACTATGCCGAAGGCGTCGTGATTCCGGGCGGAACGTGCTCGGTCTCTCTCGGCTCATGCCCCGGCGACAAGAAGTGCAGCGCGGTTTCCCAGCATCCCGGAACGGCGTGCGCAGAAGACGAAGACTGTTACGGCACGTGCGACGTCGCATCCGACAATCCGGGCGCCGATTGCACGGTCAACGCCGACTGCCCGAATGGCGCGTGCCAGGTCGGCACCTGCGTCGATTCATGCACGGGCGGCGGCGGCGACGTCTGCCAGTCCCCCGCCGACAACGTGTCGATCGTCGGCTGCGGCGCGGCCACCGATGACCGTCCGCGCGTCATTCCTCCGGCGGTCGCTCCGCCGAATCGCGGCTTCCTCGCGGCCGGCGTCGACGGCCTGCACTTCGAGGGACTCGAGGTCACCGGCTGGGCCAACGACGGCATCTTCGTCAGCGGCGCCAACGGCGTCAGCTTCCGCGACATCTACGGAGACGGCGACAACCTCTCCACGGCAAACGTCGATGCGGTCAGCACGTATGCGATCTTCCCGGTGCAGAGCACGAACGTAGTCGTCGAAGGCTCCGAGGTCGTCAACGTTCGCGACGCCGGCATCTACGTCGGCCAGTCGCAGGGCGTCATCATGCGCCACAACCTCGTCCACGACTGCGTGTCGGGCATGGAGCTCGAAAACAGCAAGGACGGAATCGTGTACGGCAACGTCACGCACGACAACACCGGCGGACTGCTCGTGTTCAAGCTGCCTGGACCCGAACATCAGGTCAGCGGCGGGCACAACGTGTTCGACAACCTCATCTACGAGAACAACGTGCGCAACTTCGCGATTCCGGGCACCACGGTTTCGGCCGTTCCGACCGGAACCGGGATGATGGTCATCTCGGAGGACGACTCCGTCTTCGCGAACAACTACGTCACGCTCAACGACTCGTACGGGATACTGATCATCGACCAGGTGACGATCAACGCACTGGCCGGAAACCAGTTCGATCCGCCGAGCTATGATCAGGACACTTCGAACCTGCAGTTCCTGAACAACCTCACGCCCGGAGGAGCCAACAAGAAAAATGGCAGCCATCCGTGGGGAAACTGCGCCGGCGGCGCGGATGACGGCGACGTCTGCGATACCGATTCGGAGTGCGACACGAACACCTGCACCGATACTCCGTTCTCCGGTAACTGGACGTATGCGATCAGCACCGGCGCCAATGGAACGTGCTGGGATCCGTATCCGACGGCTCCCGCGAGCGTTCTCGGCCCGCCGGACTTCCCGGTCTGTCCGTAACACCGGAGCGACGGAGGACTCGTGAACATGTCAGGCTTTTCGAGTCCTGTGCTTTGCGCGCTGCGGAGAGGGCTTCTCGCCCTCTCCGCAGCGGCCCTCGTGTCGGCAGGACTGCTCGCAGTGCCGGCCGTCGTGACGGCAGCAACTCCGCTGCCGAGCACGCGCGAGGATTTCCGGCTGCCCGGCACGCAGCCGATGACGATCACCGATAATCTCGAAGTGCCTTCGAACTGCACCGGCTGTCACGCAAGCTACGGTGCGCCGGAGGTTGAACCTTATGCGAACTGGCAGGGCTCGATGATGGCCCAGTCCGGTCGCGATCCGATCACGTATGCCGCGATGGCGATCGCGAACCAGGATGCGCCGCACGCCGGCGAGATGTGCATCCGCTGCCACATGCCCAAAGGCTGGCTCGAAGGCCGGTCGGTACCCGAGGACGCGACCGCAACCACGGCCGACGACCGCCAGGGCGTGCAGTGCAACCTCTGTCATCGCCTGGTCGATCCGTCCGGCGCGCCCGGCGCGCCCGCGGAAGACGCGGCGATCCTTGCGGCTCTTGCGACGCCGGTGACCACACACGGCGGCGCGCAGATGGTCGTCGACCCGGAAAATCGCCTGCGCGGTCCGTTCGACATCATCGCCGACCTCGGCAGCAACCCGCACGCGCCTACGCGCGAGACGCTGGTGTCTCCGTTCCACGAGACATCCGACATCTGCGGCACGTGCCACAACGTGCTCAACCCGGTGTTCCAGCGGAATCTCTCGGGTGACTATGAAGTCAGCGCGTTCGACGCCCCGGGCGACCCTGCCCTCGCGTTCCCGGAGCAGCAGACCTACTCCGAATGGGAGAACAGCGCGTATGCGAACGGCGGCGTCGAAGCGCCCCAGTTCGCGGGCAACGGAAACGGCGTCGGCGGCGACAACACCGTGTCCACGTGCCAGAGCTGCCACATGCCGGCCGTCTACGGCAAGGATGCGAGCAGCGGCATCATCCGCACCGATCTGCCGCTTCACGAGATGGCCGGTGCGAATACCTTCACTCCGACCATCATTCCGATGCATCCGGTCTTCGGCGCGGAAGTGAACGCGGATCTGCTTGCCAATGGCATCGTCAAGGCCGAGCGCATGCTGCGCCGCGCGGCGACGGTCACCGCTTCGATCAGCGCGGGGATGCTGCACGTGCGCGTCACCAACGAGAGCGGCCACAAGCTTCCGACCGGCTATCCGGACGGACGCCGCATGTGGCTTCACGTGCGCGCGCTCGATGCCGATCGCAACGTGCTGTTCGAGTCGGGCCGTTACGTGTTCTCCGATGCGACGCTTTCCGGTTACGGCGCGGCGCCGCTCGACGACGACTTCGATCCGTACCTGCAGGTCTGGGAGACGCGCCAGGGCATCAGCTCCGACGTCGCGCTGCTGACCGGCCAGCCCGCCGGAGAAAGCTTCCACCTCGCGCTCAACAACGTGCGCGAGTTCGACAACCGCATTCCGCCGCGCGGGTTCACGAATGCGGCGTTCGAAACGATCGACGCCGAGCCGGTCGGCCAGGCATACGCCGACGGCGAGTACTGGGACGACGTGGATTATCCGGTCGGAGCGTCGGCCGTGCGCGCGGAGGTCACCCTGTACTACCAGACGACGTCGAAGGAGTACGTCGAGTTCCTGCGCGACGAAAACTTCACGACCGCCGCCGGACCTCTATTGTTCGACCTGTGGACGGCGGCCGACATGGGGCCGCCGGTCGAAATGGCGGTCGTCAACGTCGAGCCTGACGAGAAGGTCCTCGCAGGCTGCCGCAAGAACATCGACAAGCTGCAGGCGAAGTACTTCAAGACGTATCTGTCCGAATGGAGCGACTGCTACGCCGCCGAAGCCGCGAGCCTCGCTTGCCACGACGAGGACCTCAATGCGGCGATCGAAAGTGCCGCAGGCAACGTGCACGACCGTCTCGGCGGCTCGCTCGACAAGCGCTGCGCGGCCGCCAACCTGACGCCGGGAAGCCTCGGCCTCGGCAACTACTGCCCCGCGCCGTGCGCGAGCATCCTGCTGTTCGACATGAACGACGTCGGCGACTGCGCGATCTGCCTTTCGGAGAAAGTCGCGGCGGCGACGCTCGAAGCGGCGTACGGCACCACGCCGCCCACGCTGCCCGGCTCGGTCCCGCTCGGTCCGCCCAAGGATTGCCAGCTCGCCATCGGCAGCGCGGCCACGAAGCTGGCCTCGTCGTGGGCGCAGACCCTGCTCAAGTGCGAGGGAGCCAACGTCAGCGGCAAGAACGATCCGCCGCTCGACTGCTCGCTCAGCAGCAAGATCGCCAAGTCGCAGGAATCCGCCGCGTCGCGCATCGACGCATGCACGGCGTACACCGGCATCGAGGGCTGCGCCGAGGGAGCCCCGGACAACGCAGCCGTCTACCAGTGCGTCGAAGACGCGATCGGCGCGGTGGTGACCTCGTATCCGGAGCTCGCGTACCCATGAGCACGATCGTGGAAAGCCAGGGAGTGAGGACACGCATGAGGAATTCGCAGCCTCTGGCAGCGGCACTCCGCGTCGTCGTGGCGGGACTGATCGTGGCGCTGACCGCGTCCGCCGGTCACGCGCGGCCCGCGTATTTCGAACAGTTCAAGGAATTCTACTCGATTCCCGACGGCAGCAATCTCGATGCATGCGGTGTGTGCCATTTCCGCTGGTACGGCACCGGCGCGCGCAACCCGTTCGGATCGACCGTCGAGCAGCAGCTCTATCTCGGCAAGACCGTCATGCAGTCGCTGATGGACGTCGAGGGGATGGACCCGGACGGCGACGGCTACACGAGCGGCGACGAAATCATCACCTTCATGACGCTGCCCGGCTACAACTGCGCGAACTATACGGACGCGATCGACCCGCCCCTCGGCTACGACACGTACATCACGCCGGGCGTTGCGACCTGTCACGAGCCGCTCGACATCCGCGTGAGCCCGACGAGTGTCGGCATGATCCTCTACAACGGCCAGACGCGGACCTCGTCGGTGACGGTGTTCAACAACGGCAGCGATGATCCGCTGAACATCACTTCGTATGCTCTGCTGCCCGGAGCGCCGGCTTCGCTCTCGGTCAGCGGTCCGGCCACTCCGCTTTCGATTCCTGTCGGCCAGAGCATCACACTCGACATCACGTTCTCGCCAGCAACGGACACGTTCTCCTCGACCGCGCTGCGCATCTCTTCGAACGATCCGGACGAGGCTCAGTACGACCTTCCGGTCACGGTGTTTGCCGGAGACAATCCTACGGCCAGCAATGAAGAACGTGCCCCGTGCTTCGCCGCCATCACCAAGGCCATGTCGAAGTATGCCAAGTCGCACCTTCGCATCTGGAATCAGTGTTACCTCGAGGAGCTTGCGGGCCGCGCGTGCGATGGCGGAGACCGCGACCTCAAGCTCGCCCGCGCCGTCGAGAAGTTCGAAACCGCGGTCGGCGGGAGCAAGGACGAAGCGTGCGCCGGCGCAGGCCTGACCGGAACGACGCTCGGATTCCCGTCGTCGTGCGGCGAAGGATGCGAAAGCATCTCGACGACCACGATCAGCGGCGTCGCCCAGTGCCTCGAATGTGAGCAGGATCTTGCGATGAAGGGCATGCTCGCCGACGGGATCGGAACCACTCCGCCGGATCTTCCCTCCAACGTGATCTCTGACGCGGAAGCCTACTCGTGCCAGCAGCGCATCGTGCGCTCGATGCAGAAGACGATGCTCAAGATGTATTCGGCGCTCACCGAGTGCGAGCTCGACGAGGTCGTCATGGGCAGCGAAGGCGGCACCTGCCAGACCGACATCGCAGCGGAGCTCGCCGAGCTGCGCGAGCCGCTCGATGCGACGCTCGACAAATGCACGAGCACGACCGGCCTGCTCGGCTGCCGCTTCGACGACATGCCCGATGCGCAATGCCTCGGCCTGTCCGCCGAAGACCTCGCCGCCGCCCTGACCAACACGACCTTCGGGCTGTACGAATAAAAATAAATGGGGACAGGTACAATTTCGTAACTCTGCGAAATTGCACGGTCCCCGTTTTTTCGGCTCCGGTCGGCCCTGTTCTCGCGAAATCCGCGGAGCTCCTCAGCTCAGGCCGACTCCCAGCATCCTTCCGATTCCCCACGTCGCCGCTCCGGCGCACATCCCGATGGCGAGCATGCGAATCCCGCCGGTGATCGCGCCCCGGCCCGAAAACAGGCTCAGCGTCGCGCCGATCCCGAACAGCGCAACGGCCGATGCGGCGATCGAAATGCGTAGCGCGCTCGCGACGTGACCCGCCACGAATGGCAGAAACGGCAGCAGCGGCAGCAGCGCGCCGCACGAGAACGCAACGAACGACGCCATCGCCGCTCCGATCGGTGAGCCGAGATCGTCCGGATTCAGGCCGAGCTCCTCGCGCGCGAGCGCGTCGAGCGCCGTCTGCGGATCCTTGATCAGCACGTGTGCGAGCTCGCGCGCCTTGTCGACCGGCACGCCGCGCGCACCGTAGATCAGCGCGAGCTCTTCGGCTTCCTCTTCCGGATACATCTCGAGCTCGTCGCGCTCCTGGCCGATCTGGTACTCGAACAGCTCGCGCTGCGACCGGACCGAGACGTACTCGCCGGCCGCCATCGAAAACGCCCCGGCAAGAAGCCCCGCGGTGCCCGCGAGCACGACCGCGCTCGAATCGGGCGCCGCTCCGGACACGCCGAGGATCAGGCACGCGTTGGAAACGAGCCCGTCGTTGACGCCAAAGACGGCCGCTCGAAGATTTCCGCCGGCGAGGCTCTGGTGACGCCCGCCGACCTCCGAGACGTTCTTCGGCATCACGTGCCCGTTGATCAGCAGGTGACGATCGTAGACGGAAAGGCCGCGCACCTTGACGGCCGCGAGCAGCGGCCGGCAGCGCTTCGGCCCGAGCAGACGAACGAGAATCGCAACGAGCTTGAGCCGGGGTGTCGGACGAAACGACGGCGGCCCGTCCGACGCCGGAATGTCGCGCGCGATGATCTCCGCCTGGTCGTCGGAGGCCTTGGCGAGCGCGCGAAACAGCGTCGCGTGGTTCAGGTCGGGCTCGGCGTCGGCGACGATGCGATAGACCCAGCTCGACGCCTTCTCTTCGCGCCACCGTTCGAGAGCAGTCTCGTTCACGCTGTCCTTCTCAGCCTACGGGCCACTCGCGGGCCGTGGCGATTTCCGAGGACGATCTCCACGGCCCATTCCGGCCCGGGGCGTGAGAAAGATCAATTCGTATTGCGCTCGAGGAACGACAGCAGCGGCGCGTAGACCTGGTTGTGCACCGGATCGTCCGCGGCAGCGACGATGTCGATGTGCGCGTAGCCCTCCGAGATGTACGCCTCGAAGCCTCCGTCGATGTCGCCGTAGGTCGGCGTGATGGGGTCGCTCAGCGCCACGCGCGCCGCTCCGGTGCAGCTCGGCGCCGTGCAGGTGCCGATGCTCTCGGCAAAACCGAGGAACGCGCCGGGCGTGTTCGAGATGCCGTTGCTGCCGCCGAAGCAGATCACCGGGATGTCGATGTCGGCGCCTTCGGTCAGGTTCTCGATGTCGGGCCGCCCGCGCCCGATCGACAGTGCGCTCGAGTCGAGCCCGCCGGTAAAGCCGTCCTCGACGAACACGCGCAGCTCGCTCGTCACGCCGAGACCGGCCGACGGGAAATACCAGTCGCCGATGTTGCGATCGCCCGTGCGGACCATCGTCAGCACGTTCTCCATCGGCGTGATCTCTTTTTCCTGTCCGTTCAGCTCGAACGTACCGGTCGCCGCGCCGTGATCGGGAACGGCAGCCGCAGGCATGGACAGCTCGATGCCCTTCCAGTAACGATACGGATCATCGAACGGTGCACCGGCCAGGTAGTAGGCGCCGAGATCGTTGTTCACGCCGTTATCCGAAAAGCCCATCGACGCCATGAACGAAACCTCCGGCGAGTAGTCGTCGTCGAGGAAGAATCCGACGGCCGCCTCCGCGCTGCCTTTGGGCAGCAGCGCAAGAAGCGAAAGGCCCGGAACGGCCTGGATCGGCGTCTGCGTGCCGTACTTTTTCTGCGCAACCGAAAGCGAATCGGGATGACGCCGTGCCTGCACGACGACCGAATCGCCGACCGCATGGATCTGCGGCGAGATGACTCCGCCGGCGAATGCATCGACCGGCACGATGCACTTGTTGGTGGCCGCGCCGGCGGCGAGCGTCACGCTGTTGCAGTCCGAGTTGGTGGCGCACGGCGTGCCTTCCCAGCAGCGCGGCGCGCCGTCCTTGATCGCGTGGTAGAGCCCGCCGTCGGCCTTGGCGATGACCATGTCGAGCGAGTCGGACGACGGTGTTCCGGTCGGCAGCGAATCGCCGCCGCCTTCGAACAGCACCAGGCCGGCGACTTTGCTGTAGCCCGGAACCACCGCCACGCCGGGATCGAGGTCGGTCGCCGCGTAGCGCGCACTGAACAGCGTGCCGAGCGAATGGCCGCCGAGGAAGACCGTCGGCGAGCCGGATACGGCGTGCGCTGCATCGACGACCGCGTCGATGTCGTGGATGAACATGTTGTACGTGAAGTTCGCGATGAACGGGATGTCGCTGCCCTCGTGGAATACCGCGCGACGCGTGATGCGAGGGTCGAGCGCGAGTCCGAGCTCACCGCCGAAATACCAGTTGATGCCGAGATCCGGGTCGTCCTCGCTGTCGGCGAGCGCGCCGCCGAGATCGTCCTCGAGCTGGTCGGTGCGCCGGTCGAACGCCCACACTTCGAGCACGATGTTACCCGCCGCCGCCGCTTTGGCCACCATCGTCTCGGCCACGATCTTCAGCGAATGCGTGCCGCCTGCGAAGCCCGGAACGAGCACGAGAATCGCGTCGGGATCGCCGGCGCCCGGCGCGTGGTAGCGAACGTACGATGCGTGATTGAGGTCCGGCGTCGTCGTGCCGAACTGGATCGCAACCGAGCTGCCCGGATCGACGGCGTTCGGAAGCGTCCCGTCCGGCGTGTGCGCGGGGTGCGCAGCGCTCGGGATCAGCACGCTCTCGTGTACGGTCGGGCCGACCTGGCACGTGTTGGTGCACGTGTCGTTGGTATCACCGTTGCCGTCGTCGCAGACCTCGCCGTCCTCGACGACGTTGTTGCCGCAGACCGGCGTACAGAAATTGCCGCGCGTGAAGACGTCGTAACCGCTGTCCTCGCCGAGCTCACACGTGCGCGGTACGGCCTCGTCGATCGACAGGAACAGCGGCGGCAACGCCGCGTCGCGCGCGCAATCGACGACGTCGGCGACCGTGGTCGCCGACGAGCACCCGAGCTCGAAGTTCAGGTCGGCCTTCATATCGGCGGCCGTAACCGATGCGCACGCCGCTGCAGCCTTGCTGGCGAGGTCGGTCGCGGCGAGGGCCGTCACCTTCTTGTCGGCTTTCGCACACGAGGTCGAGGCATCTTCGAAACAGGCCGGCGGCTGGCTCTCGTTGGTGCGCAGCCTGTCTTCGTGAAGCTGGCACTGGAGCAGGTCTGCGACGCAGGCGGAGAGATCTTTCGGCGTCTTCGAGACCGTCTTCTCCAGTATCTTTGCAAGGCCCGCCTGGCAGTCGGCAAGCAGCGCCGGGTCGCCCGCGGACGGTGCGACCGGGGCGCGGACATCGAGGCACTCGACGTCGTGCGCGCGCGTCGCAAGCAGCCCCGCCGCATTCAACAGCTCGTAGGTGCGCGGTCGCAGCATTTCGGTGATGTCGTTGGAGCGGCAGCGCGTGCGTGCGAGCAGGCAGTCATACGCGCCCGCCTCCGTCTCGACGACGCCGCATTCGGCGAGCAGGCGCCGCTGTCCGAGACCGACCGATGTGCGGTAGTCCGTCTCGGCAAGACCCGAGCAGCTCTTGCCCAGCTTTTCGACCGCGATCGTTTCGGCGTCGTCGGCCTTATCGAGCAGCTTGTTGCAGGTCGCGATCGCATCGACCGAGCAGGTCGCAAAGTTCCCGCTCCCAAGCTCGTCGTCAAGCTTGCACGCGAGCAGTGCATCCGAGCATTTTCCAAGAGCGGACGTACGCTTCTTCAACAGTACGCTCGAGTTTTTCAGGAACGCCTGGGCACAATCGTGGAACACCACCGGGGCGATCAACGCACCGGCGTTGCGAACGTCCGCGGCGAGCAGCGCCACAGCGGCCAGGAAAACCAATGCGGAAGTGGTCGCGCGCGTGCGCGACGAAAGGCAGGCAGATGCAAACATGGGGCCCCTCCTCCGGAGTCCGTAACCGCCGTTGGAACGGCGGACGACTTAGAGTGCGACTTTCCCGTGACCGCCGGCTGTAGTCAACGCAGATCGATCGCCATGGCCGTTGCTTCGCCTCCGCCGATGCACAGTGACGCAACGCCCCGTGAAAGACCCCGCGATCGCAGGGCCGCAATCAGCGTGACGAGGATGCGCGCGCCCGAGGCTCCGATCGGATGGCCGAGCGCGCACGCTCCGCCGTGGACGTTGACGCGCTCCGGATCGAGACCGTGCTCGCGCACGGACGCCATGGCGACTACGGCGAAGGCTTCGTTGATCTCGTAGAGATCGACGTCGGAGGCTTTCCAGCCGGACGCGGACAGGACTTTCGTGATCGCATGGACCGGCGCGGTCGTGAACCAGCCGGGCTCCTGCGCGTGCGTCGCGTGCGAGACGATGCGGGCGAGCGGCTCGATACCGCGGCGCGCGGCCTCGCTTTCGCGCATCAGCACGAGTGCGGCGGCGCCGTCGGAGATCGATGACGAGTTGGCCGCAGTGACCGTTCCGTCTTTTCGGAACGCAGGGCGCAGAGTCGGGATCCGCGACGGATCGGCCGAAAACGGCTGCTCGTCGCGGTCGATGCGGCGCTCGCCGCTGCGGTCGCGGACGGTGACCGGCGCGATCTCCCATGCGAACGATCCGTCTTCGTTCGCGCGCTTTGCGCGCTCGAGCGAACGGATCGCCCACGCGTCCTGCTCGTCGCGCGAGAACGCGAACTTCGTCGCGCAGTCTTCGGCGAACGTTCCCATCAATCGGCCCTTGTCGTATGCGTCTTCGAGACCGTCGAAGAACATGTGATCGACGAGCACGCCGTTTCCCATGCGCTGTCCGCTGCGGACCTTCGGCAGAAGGTACGGAGCGCTGCTCATCGACTCCATTCCGCCGGCGACGGCGACGCGGGCGCTGCCGGCGAGCAGCAGGTCGTGCGCGAGCATCGCGGCTTTCATGCCGGAGCCGCACATCTTGTTGACGGTGGTGGCGCCGGTGCCGAGCGGCAGACCTGCGCCAAGCGACGCCTGCCGGGCCGGGGCCTGCCCCTGGCCTGCGGGGAGCACACATCCCATCAGGACTTCGTCGATTTCCGCGGCCGGAACGCGCGATCGCTCGACCGCCGCAGCAATCGCAGTCGCGCCGAGCTCCGTCGCCGCCACGCCCTGAAACACGCCCTGAAAAGACCCGAGCGCAGTCCGCGCCCCCGACACAATGACAACCGGATCGTCAACCATGCCGGATCATTAATAGGGACAGGTACATTTAAAAAACACGTGACAAATCAAGGCGGCGAAATCGGGGACAGACACCGATTTCGGGAAATCGGTGTCTGTCCTCGATTTCCGAGCCGGCGTGCAAATTCGCGATCACAACGAAGACGCACAGTTACGAAATTGTACCTGTCCCCATTTTTTGCGGCAGCAGGCGCCACGAGATGGCGTACAGGACGCCGACGAGCACGAGCAGGCTTCGCAGGCCGATCAGGAAGCTGACCGACTGCAGCAGCGCGCCGGCGAGCGAGCCGAGCAGGTTCGCGCCGAGCGCTTTGTCTTTGCCGTCGGCCGCGGTGAACGAGCGCGCGAAGATGAGCCCGCTGAACAGCATCGGCAGCGTCGTCAGCACGCCGACCAGCACGGCCTTGGTGAGGTACGGAAGGAACGCGAACACCGCAAGGTCGACGAACCAGAGCCCGCCGATCGTCGCGAGCAGTACGACATAGATTGCAGCCGTCGGTATGCGCAGCAGGCGCGGCGCGAGCGCGTTGGCGAGCAGTACCATGACGAGCACCGCCGAGATGATCACGGCGTTGACGTCCCACGTGTTCCCGAGCACCACCGACGCCTTGCTGATGTTCTGCACTTCGAGCAGCAGGAACGCGGCGCCCATGGCCGCAAAATGCCCGTCCGCCCTGCTCCACCGCATCGGATTGAGACCTTCCTCGATGCCGAACGCGACGCGGAGATAGACGACGAGCAGAGCGGCCAGCCCCGCAAGCAGCAGATGCAGCGGCGGAAGCGTCGGCGCCGCAAGGTACAGATACGGCCAGTCGTCGGTCGCCGGACGCACCGTTCCGGTCAGTCCGAGCGGAGCGTCGGCCTTCCACTTCGCAATTGCCGCCGACAGGCGCGGATTGGCGGCGAGCTGATGCGCTACGGATGCCCGATCGCCGGCAACGAACAGCACGCCGCCCCAGCCGTACGGCCCGTACGGGATGCGGAATGCTTCGGGCGCGGCTCCGAACGTATGCGTCAGCGTATTCGCGATGCGGTCGCGCAGGAACGGCTTGAACGCCTCGAACGACAGCACCACGATTCCGCCCGGCGCGAGCAGCGAGCGCACGCGGTCGATGCTCTCCTGCGTGTAGACGTAGTGGTCGAGCCGCGCGTTGGTCATCGATGTGGTCGTGTGCGAGTCGAGCAGGCCGAAGACGATCACGTCGAAGCGTTCGTCGGTCGTCGCGAAGTACGCACGCGCGTCGTCGTTGACCACGGTAACGCGCGGATCGTCGTACGGCTTCTCCGGATGCAGCCGCCGTCCGAAGTCGAGGATTGCCGGATCGATCTCGACGGCGGTCACCGAACGCGCTCCGCCTCGAAGCGCACCCGCCACGTCGTTGCCCGAGCCGGCGCCGACCACCAGCACGCGATCGGGCTTCGGATGCAGCAGCGTCGGGATGTCGTACTGCGACAGCCCGGCGTCCGCGGGCGGAAACAGCTCCGGGTGCGCGGCGACATAATCGGGCGCCAGGTTGTACATGCCCTGGTAGCCGACGTTGTTGACGCGGATCTCCCACGTCTGCATCCCGCGGTGCTCGGGAGGCGGCTCCTCGAGGACGAGCTTCTGGTACGGCGACCACAGCGTCTCGGCCGCGGTATCGAAGTGCGACGCAACGGCGGGAGCGATGGCGATGACGGCAAGCAGGCCGACGTCGGCAAGCCGCACATGCCGCAGCAGCGGAAGCATCAGCACCGCGAGGATCACGAACCAGACCCACGGCGGCTGCGACGCGACCGACACCGCGACGAACAGCAGCGTTCCGACGAGGCTACCGGCGACGTTGACCGAGTACGCGACGAGCGGTCGTCCGGCCTCGTCCATCTCGCGACCGAGCCAGCGGCCCATCGGGACGAAGACTTCGATCAGCACCGCCAGCATCACGAGCGTCAGCAGGAGCGCGGCGCCGACGACCAACGGGATCAGGGCCTTGTGCTCGGTCTCGATCGGGCTCCAGATGTTGACGTCGGCCACCAGCGAGAACGAGTCACTGATGTGGGCAAACGCCTCGCGGGTCCACGGGATGAGCAGGGCCAGGACGAGCATTGCCAGCGCGCCGAGCATCCGCGTTACGCTGGCGCCCTTACGCGAGGAGAAAAGGCCGGCGCCGAGGCCGAGGAAGCAGACGACGAGAACCGTGTTCTGGAGGTAGGCGAAGATCCGCACCTCGGTGCCGATCCAGCGGATCAGCAGGAGCTCGAGGTACAGGCCGAGCACGCTCAGCCAGAAGATCGTCGGAAGCGAGCCTCCGAGCCCGACTGGCCGGTCCTGCATCGGCGGATCCTATCAAGCCGGCGACACTCGCGCACGAAATAGGGACAGGTACATTTAATTTTCCGCTGCAGAATCAGGCGCCGCAGGGAGCGCCCATTGAAGCCGAGTGTGCGGAGCTGCATGACCATGCCCACGGCTTCTCTGTTCTCGCGGACAAAGACAGCGTTCGCGGATACCGATCGTTGACGACCCACCGTCAGGCCAGCTGTTTTTGCAGCGAAATTTTAAATGTACCTGTCCCCTTTTTATTTCACGCGGATCGACGCGGTGTTGGAGTAGGCGGAGACTTTGCCTGTCGCCGTGCTGAATGCCTGTACGCGATAGACATAACCGCCCTTGGGCGCGCTCTGCGAGAACGTCTGCGCGCCCGCGGCCGTGGTCGCGACGCGTGTGTACGGATCGCGGGTGGATGCGGCGCGCTCGACGTAAAAGCCCGACTCGTTCGTCGAGTTGTCCTTCCATTTGAGCGTGACGACGCTGCCGGCGACGCTCGCGGTCAGGCCCGACGGCGCCGCCAGCACGCTCGGATCCGGGCTGACCGTGATCGCAACGCCCGCGGAGCCCGTGGCGCCGAGGTTGTCGGTCACCGTGAGGGTCGCCGTGTAGCTGCCCGCCGCGGTGTACGTGTGCGACGGAGTCGCTCCGCTGCCGGTCTGGCCGTCGCCGAAGGTCCACGCATACGACGCGATCGTGCCGTCGCTGTCGCTCGAAGCCGCGCCGCTCAGCGCCACCGTCAGCGGCGCGGTTCCCGACGTCGGAGTTGCCGACGCGACCGCCGCCGGCGCCGCGTTCGCCGTTCCGGACTTCGCGAGCACGAACAAGGTCACGCTCTGCGCCGGCACGGACGTCGAAAGCGCGCCCGATGTCAGGCTGACGCTCGCCGGTCCGCTGATCGATCCCGCGGCGAGGCGCCAGTACTGCGCCGTCGGCTGCGCGGTGAAGTTCGCCAGACTGATCGTGACCGGCGTCGAGCCGGACAGATACTTGGAGACGACCATGACGGTCAGCGCGCCGTCGCTCGCACGCTCGGCGGCGAACACCGAAAGATTGTCGGCGTTGGCGCTCGACGTCGCCGCCACGCTGGTGTCGCCGAAGCTGCCGCGGCTGCCGTCGTAGTTGCGATACATCTTGATCGCCTTGAACGCCGGCGTGGTCGCGGCCGGAGTCGTCCAGCGTGCGGCCGCATCGAGGCCTTCGCGCCCGAAGATGCCGAGAATGTCGGCCTGCGCGGTCGCGCCGTTCATGTGGCCTTCGGCGCCCCAGTTGTACTCGGTGATCGCGGTCTCGGTTCCGGGGTAATACGCGGCGACCCAGTTCTTGATGCGCGGGATCAGCATGACCTTGTCGGCGATCCACGATTCGTCGGTGTAGCTCGGATCCCACAGCGAGCGCGTCGAGCGGTTGCGGCGAAGCTGCATCGTCGTCGAGGTATCGGTGCCGAACTCGCCGCTCTGCGGGTAATAGTGCACGCTGAAGACGTCGAGCAGGCGCTTTCCGGCTGCCGCCTGCGCCTGCCGCATCTGGTCGAGGTACCACGGAAGGTAGTCCATGTTCCCGTGCGACGACCGGTCGGGATACGGCTGCTGCCAGTTGTGCGTCGCGCCGTAGAGCTGATCGAGGCCGCTGTAGAAGTATCCTCCCCAGCCCCACTCTTCCGGACCGACGATCTTCGCGGCAGCGTCGTTGTTCTTGATCATCGTCGCGTATGCGACCGTCTTGCTCCTCAGTGCATCCATCGACTCGCCGGCCGGATGCACATCGCGATGGGTCGAGTGCCAGATGCTCGGCTCGTTATCGAGGATGTAGTAGCGAAGTCCGCTCGCCTGCGCGCTGCCCCACGTCGAGACGAGGTGCTGCACCCAGCCCTGCTCCAGCGTCGTGCTGTTGGGAGTGTTCGCGTCGAGAGGATCGTTGCCGGTGACGTTGGTGCCGTCGGTGCGCACGCCGTTGCCGGCGTCGGGGAACCATTGCCAGTCGCTGTCCTGCTGCGCACCGTACTTCGCGATCGAGAAGCTCGACCTGCGCGCGCGCGAGGCACCGAGCGTGGCGACGTACTCGATGATCGGGATCGTCAGCATCGGCTCGGCGGCGGCCGAGCGGCTGGCGGCGATGAACGTGTCGCCGACTTCACCCGGCGTCGCGCTCGAGTACGCGAGACTCTCGAAATACCAGTCGGCCCCGCGGTTGTCGGCGTTGAGCTGCCAGTTGTAGCGGCTCGTGTTGTTGCCGCCGCTGCGGTTGAGCGGACAGTTGAGCTCGGTCAGCTGCGCGGCCGTCGCGTGGGCGACGCCGTAGACCCGGGGATCGATCGGATGGCGGCCGGACGCGGGATTGACCTGGACCGTTACGGCAGCGTTCTGGGCGCCGGCGGCCGACGGAGCCAGCACGGCGACGGCCAGCAGCAGGCCCGCGATCCGCGAGCGACTACGAAAGTGCATCTTGAGTTCCCCCTTCTTCCGATGGCCGGCGAGTACCCACGCGCCTGCCGAAAGCCGGATTGTAGTCGGGCTCGCGGCAGGCGAACAACGGGGTTCGGAAAACAACCGAACCTCACCAAGGGCTTGAACAGGATCGCCCAAGCCCCGGTTTCACTGAGGATATTGGCTCAGTACGTGGGCGGCGGCTGGTCCTCGCCGCCGCGCTCGTCTTCGCGGTGCTCCGGCCTCGCAATCGGCCGCGGCGGCGGAGGCGGCATCCGCGTCGCGCGGGCATCCTCGTGCAGCACGCGGAACGCAATGTCGCGATCGGTCGCCCGCAGCACCTCGAGCTGCGTCTTGCGGAACGTGATGGTCTTGGTGGAACGCAGGTCGTACGTGAGCTGCTGCTGGTAGACCGGCGCGGCGTTGTCGTCGAACGCTCCATTGCGGAACTCGCGGTACTCGAGCGTCACCGTGTTGCCGGTGCGGCCGCCGTACAAAAGCTGCCAGCGCACGGCATCCTGCGAGAATCCTGCAATGTACGGAACCGGCGAGAACGGCTGGATGGGAAGCGCGTCCTCGAGCCTCCAGGTCCGCCCGCGGTTCCCGCCGACCAGCTGGATGACCGGCGGATCGCACACGATGGTGCCGTCGCGGGTCGTGATGATGCCGATGCGTTCCTCGTAGAAGAACGGATTGGTCAGGATGTAGTGGCCGTCCGGGCAATCTCCACGGTATTCGAACCGCGCTGCCCATAGCCCGGCTTCTTCCGTCGGCTGCTTGTCGGTGCCGAGAACCCGGATCGGTTGTTTCAGGATGAACCCGGGCAGGATCTGCGAACCATCGGTGCGATCGATCATGACCGTGCCGGGAGTTGCCGTAAGAGTTTCACCAGGAGCGTAGTTGGAGACCGGCTCACCGACGGGCACGACCGGCGCGACTCGAGGAATCGGATAGCACGCTGCGACCAGGCCGCAGCCGGCCGCGACGAGCACTGCAAGGCGGTGTCTTCTCATTCCCGCTCGGACGTTCGCGTCGCGGCGCACCTTCATTTTTCGAAACGGCGAACGCCCTGTGTGAGCGGGACGCGCCAAGTCTGAGCCAAGGGGGTCCTGATTGAGGTGACGCGAAGCTTCGGCGATCGAAATCTCGTCTTCCATCATTTGATCCTCCGACGGCGTTTCTTCCGGACACGGACCACAATAGACGATGCTGCCGCGCGCGGACCGGGGGGACCACATGCATCAGAAAACATTCCGCAGTCGGGGCGCGCTCCGCTCGCCCTTCTCTCCCTTCGCAGCCGCAGCCGCCGCGCTGGCCGTCGGTCTCACCAGTTGGGGCGCTCCTCTCGCTTACGCATCCCAGATCATCGCCCCGAGCATTGGAGTGCCTGACACCGCGATGAGCGGTGCGACGGTCGCAACTCCGCTGACGCCGACCGCCGCCGCGTTCTCGAACCCGGCGGGGATCATGAACCTCGAGCCGGGATCGATGTCGGCCGCGTTCGGCCTCCCGGTCGGTCATTCGCGCGTGGACGCGACGATTCCGACGGGCAACTACAACACGACGTCGGATTTCGTCGCGTACGCTCCCGAGGGCGGCTCGGTGTTCGCTGCGGACTACGGCGTGCGCTGGGGCTTCGCGATCTACGGCAGCCTCGGCTCGGTTTTCGATTCGGACGCCGAGCCATCGGTGCGGGTCGAGCACGATTTCCTGTCGACACAATCGATTTCCAACGTTGCGCTGATGGCTGCCGTTCCTGCCGGCGAGCGGCTCAGCATCGGCGTCGCGCTCGCGGGAATCTACGGGCAGGCCAAGCTCCGCTACTTTCAGAACGACCAGTTCGCCTACACCGTGCGCGGCCCCGGCGTGCAGGCGATCTTCGGACTGCGCTACCGCGTCACGGACAACATTGCCCTCGGTGCGAGCTATCGCACGCCGGGAATGGTGTGGGCCGACGGCGACGATGCGCTGCCGGACGGCAACAAACAGGACGTCGATCTCGACCTCGAGCTGCCGGCCCAGGTCTTCCTCGGCATCAACGCCGATGTGACCGAAAGACTGTCGGCAGGTCTTTACGGCCGCTGGACCGACGCGAGCCGCTTCTCGCATTCGACGTTCCGCTTCGAGGATACGCCGCAGGCGAACGTCAACTTCATTCGAGCGGCCAGCGACGAGTGGAGGATCGGGGCCGGCGCCGCCTACCGCGCAACCGATACGCTCACATTGCGCGGCGGCGTCGGCCATGCCGACTCGATCGTGCCCGACACGTGGGTCTCGCCGCTGCTGATCGATTCGAACGAATGGAAGATCAGCGCAGGGTTTTCGTGGGAGATCAGCGGATGGACGGTCGACTGCACCGTCGGCCACTCGCCGACCGGCGACCGCGAAGTCTCTGCATCGGAAGCCGTGATCTTTCCCGGGCGCTATACGATCGGCGGACAGATCTACATGATCGGGCTTCGCACGACGCTGTGAGCGCCGGACTTCCGGAGCGAATTTAAACCAGGCGCGCCTCATCGCCGCGGCTTACGGTGCCGGGAGTCTCGACGCGCGCGTAGACGCCCACGTTCTGTGCGGCCTTCTGTACGACTGTCCTCAGCAACCCCGAGTCGCGCGGCAATTCGTCGACCGGATGCGTGATCATCACGCAGCGAGGACATGCCACCGTCACCTCCAGCACGGCGCTGCCGATCGCGATGCGCCGGCCCTGCCACGCCATCTCGGGGAACTCACCATCGCTGCCGTTCGTATGGATCAGCAGGTTCGGCCGGAAGCGCCGCACGTCCACGCTCGACGACGGGGCGAGCTCCTGCAGCCGGCGCAGCGAGGCATCGGTCAACAGCAGAAGCGGAAACGCATCGAAGTAGGTCCCCGGCGGCGATTCGTATTCGAAAAGCTCGGGAGGAAAGACGCTGAGGTCCGGCAGCGGCTCGCCGGCTTCGCGACCGAACACGGAGCGCAGCTCGACCTCCATGTCTTCATGATCGGGCGCGCCGCGTCGATAGTGTTCGAGGTCTTCGATCGGCCTGCGCGGCCACAGCGTCACGCTGGTTCCAACTGCCGCGCTTACTGCAGCGGCAGCACCGGCGGCGTCTGCGCGGATCGTCGTGCCGTCCGGCAGCGTGATCTCGGGCGCAGACAGCTGCGCATCGAGATATCGCGCCTTGCACAGCATCAGCGGCGCGATTTTCTTGGCGCCGCGGATGCCGCCTCGCACCTCGTCGCGAACCGCCCAGCCGCGATCTCCCGGCACGCCGAGCGCACCAAGCTCCGCGCTTTCGATGCGCTCGCCGGCCATCGATTTTACCGGATAGCGCCAGATTTCTGCGATGGTCCCGATGCTCATGCGTGCTCTCCCGGCGTGGTCGTTTCACTCGTGTTGCGGTAACTGCATCGGTTCCTGCCACGGGCGATTTGTGGCGACAAGGCGCGACACGAACATACCATCAAAGCGATTGGTCGTTGACGGTCGCTGATCAATGAAATTCTCGAGAAGGCGATGCGGCGGGCAATGAAGAGTCAGCGCATCTCGTCCAGGACCTCGCCGAGCCGGGCCGCTACGGAATCGCTGTCGAGTATGCTCGCATGGTTCTCTCCGAAGCCGCGCAGCGACCTCGCCTCCTCCTGCGCCTCCGGCCTGAGCTGACTCGCAATCGTCACGACGCCGTCACTCGATGTGCTGGCGCCGAAACCGAACAGCATGTGCCAGGCAACGTGCTCGGGAAGGCGTCGCCTTTCCTTCTTCGTCGCAGGGTCGCGGTAGAACAGGCCGTCGAGATAGGCACTCCCGGGCGCAAGGCCCCTCCAGCATTCCAGCACCACCGGGGAACGTTCCACGCCTTTGCCGGCGGACGCCATGCCGCCGAATGGTGATGAGATCGTCACCCAGGTACGCACGGCGCGCGTCGCATTGTTCTCGTAGTCCTGAAGCACGAACTCACGGCTGATGAGGCCGCCCATGCTGTGGGCAACGATCGCGGCTTTGTCGAACCGGTACTGCTCGCGCACACGCACGAAAAGCTGCGCGAGCAGGCTCGCACTGGTCTCCAGCTTCGCACCCGACGGATAGTAGTAGACCCACGCCTGGTACTTGCGGCGATCGAGACTGTCGATCAGATGCGTGAAGTCGCGCGGCGTCCCGCCGACGCCATGAACGAACAGAACGGGAATCCTGCGAGGATCGTACGGCTCGAGAAAGTAGATCCCGGGCTCGGCGTGAAGGATGAAGTCGTAGTACTTCCACATTCCTTCCTGGCCGACGGCCGGGTCGAAGCGCGGATCAGCCAGAGCCGCAACGCGGCCCGCGACGCTTCTTGCGAACAGGCTGATGCGTTTCTGATCTTCGGGGCTGCGCGGCGCGAGCTCGGCAAGGGAGAACTGCTCGCGGACGAAACGGCCGGCTTTGGGGATCACCAGATTGACGCCGCCGACCCGCTGACCTGCCGCCAGCTCGATGGCCGGTTGCTGATCCATGCGAAGCGCAGGCTCGTCGTCGTACCTGCCGTCATGGTTGGCGTCCTCGAAGGCGGCGACGCGATAGGTGCCGGCGCCGACGGCGAAGATCCACGGTCCGGGCTTCTCCGTGACGAAATGGTCGAGCAGGAAGTCGCCGTCATTGCCATGGGCGATCAGACCGATGATCAGCGGGCCCGAAGGCTTGTGGTCGGCCGAGACGGTGCCGCTCAATACCGCGGTCTCTGCGGCGAGCTTCTGCTGACCGCTTACCGCGAGCAGCGTGGAGCAGCCTGAAGCAATGACGAGCATCGCGGCCAGTCCGAGACTTCCAGCAACGCCGGAAACGGTAGTCTGCGTCACGATTGGCTGGCTCCTTGTTGAAAACGTGTGAGCGGTTCGGTCGCTCGCCTTGTTTCGCTGCAGGCAGGTGTCAGCATACGGCATGCGCCTGTTCTCTGTCCTGGTTCGCTGCATCGCAGTGATCCTGCTTCTTCCGCTCGTTCTGTGGGCTGTCGGCGTGTTTGTGTACGCGGGCCCATCCATGCCCGCCGTGGCAGATGCGTGCGCGCTCGTCGTCGCGCTGGTCGGAATCGCAGCAACCCTCGGACTGTTCATCCGGCGGCTGAGGCCCGCACTCTATGTTCTGGCAGCCTGCCTGATCGCAACCGGCCTGTGGTGGAGCAGCATCCACGCGTCGAACGATCGCCAGTGGCAGACGGATGTGTCGGTCCTGCCGTGGGCCGAAATCGACGGTGATCGCGTGGTCTTTCACAATGTACGCAACTTCGACTACCGCACGGAAACGGACTACACGCCGGCGTGGTACGACCACACCTACGACCTCGGCAAGCTCGACGAGGTCGACATCGTTGCAGTGTACTGGATGGGCGACGACATTGCCCACATCATGCTCAGCTTCGGGTTCGGCGGCGAAGATTACCTGGCGGTCTCGATCGAAACACGCAAGGAAGTCGGGGAATCGTACTCCACGCTGGCAGGATTCTTCCGCCGCTATGAGCTCTACTACGTCGTGGCCGACGAGCGCGACTCGATCCGGCTTCGGACCAACTACCGCAAGGATCCTCCGGAAGACGTCTACCTGTATCGGACCAGCACCCCGCGCGAGAACGTCCGGCGGCTGTTCCTCGACTATGTCCGCGAGATCAACGAGCTGCGCGACCACCCGAAGTTCTACAACACGCTGACGACCAACTGCACGACGAGCATCTGGATGCACACGCAGGTCAATCCCAATGCGACCCCGCTCAACTGGAAAATCCTCGCCAGCGGCCACGTGCCGTCGTACGTCTACGATATCGGACGGCTCGATTCGTCCCTGCCCTTCGAAGAGCTCCGGCGGCGTTCCCGCATCAACGACGTTGCGCATGCCGCCGACAAGGCCGCGGATTTCTCACAGCGGATCCGCGCGGGGCTTCCGCGCCCGCCAGTGACGCCATGATCCGTGCCGCCGCATCGGCTCTCTGGCTGCTGGTCGCTGTTCCGGTCGCAGCCTTCGGTCAGGAGATTCCCCCGGCAAGCAGCGCGAGCGTCGCGACGCCTTCGGCAACGGCCGCGAGCGCGTCCGCAGCCGGCTCCGCATCACCTGCACCGGCAGCCGCAGAGGATTGGATCCGTCCGGAAAACATCGCCGAGCGCGCAGACTCGCTGGCACGACGCCTCGTAACGCAGGTCATCGATCCATCGACGGTCGCGGCGATCGAGAAGATCGAAGCCGAGCTGTCCGCACTCGATCCCGAGATACGCGCAAGTCTCGACCAGGCCCATCACGTCGTGGAAGGACGTAACTCGCTGATCGCCATCCAGGACGCGCGCCGCAGCCTGCAGCAGACGTCCGCGTCGTTTCCGGCCTGGAGAAAACAGATCGACGCCGAAGCCCGTCGCGTGTCCGACGAGCTTGCCGAGCTGGACCAGGCCGCGCGCCGCTGGTCGGCCACCCGCGAGCGTCCGGAAACAGCCCAGGCCGGTGAGGCCGTGGTACGACGGGTCGCGAGCTCCCTCGATCTGCTCAAGCGCAACTCCGAGAAGTTGAAGTCCTGGCGCATTCGCATTCTCGCGCTTGCCGACCGGCTCGTCGACGACAGCGCTGCGATCAGCGATGCAAACGCTCAAGTGGAAGCCGCGAGCGTGGCCGAGGGAACGAGCCTTTTCGTTCCGGACCATCCGCCGCTGTGGCAGCGCGGACTCGGCGCGTCGCTTTCGGACGAGTTCCGCCAGATGCCCGGGCAGCTCGCCGAGTTCCGCCGCAGCACGCAGGAGTACCTCGCGCTCGATGTGCGGCCGTTCGGACTGCTGACTCTGCTCGCTGCGGTGCTGATGTTCCTGTTTCGCAGGCTTCCCGAGCACGCGGTTCAGCGAGGACGCCTGTCGGAGGTTTCGCCGGGGACCATACGTCTTCTCGAACGGCCATACGCGATGGCGCTGCTGCTCGCCCTGGCGGCCGCGCCGGTGATCCTTTCGACGGCCCCCCAGCGCGTGATGCAGGTGATCACCCTGATCGCGCTGTTCCCGGTCGCGCGCATCCTGAACGTCGTCAGTCAGAGCTCGAATCTGCCGTTGTACGGCGGGCTTTGCGCCGTTCTGGTTCTCGATCGCGTGATCGCCGCGGTAACTGCACTCCCGGCGCTGTCCCTTGCAACGTTCCTTCTGGAGCTCGCAATGGCCCTGGTTCTCGGGGCGGGCTACCGCCGCCATGTCGCCGCATCGGGCGGAAGGCCTGCTGTCACGCGCTTGCTCGACGCCGGAATGTTCGCCGTCGCATTCGCTGCGGTGGCAGAGATCGGCGGCTGGTCATCGCTGGCGGAGCTGCTCGGCCGCGGCACGCTCGTAACCACGATCATCGGCATCTACATCTACGCGGTAACTCTTTCGCTCGAAGCGCTGGCGGCGTGCGCGCTGGCCTCGCCGGCACTGCGCCGCAGCCGCTTCGTCGATCGAAACCAGGACCTGGTTCAGCACTGGACGGCGTTCGCCATCCGGTTCCTCGGGGTCGCGCTCTGGCTGCACCTGGCCCTCAGCGCGCTCGGGCTTCGAGTCCTCGTTTCCAATGCGATCACACGCGTCCTGTCGTCGGGGGTGTCCGTCGGCGCACTGTCGCTGACCATCGGCGGGATCCTGGCCTTCGCGGCAACTCTGTTGATCGCGATGCTGCTGAGCCGCATTGTCCACGAACTGCTCGAGGACGAAGTCTTTCCGCGCGCGAATCTCCCCCGGGGGATCCCGAATGCGCTGTCGACGATGGCCGGATACGCAATCTATTCGCTCGGCTTCGTCATCGCGCTCGCTGCCGCCGGAGTACAGCTCAGCCAGCTTACCATTCTGCTCGGTGGTTTCGGCGTGGGAATCGGGCTTGGCCTTCAGGACGTCGTCAAGAATTTCGCAGCCGGCCTGACGCTGCTGCTCGAGCGCCGCGTCCACGTCGGCGACACCGTGCAGATCCATGACAAGCAGGTGTTCGGACGGGTGCTTTCGATCGGAATGCGCGCGAGCGTCGTGCGCAACTGGAACGGTACCGAGGCGGTCCTTCCCAACGACAACCTGGTGTCCAATACGATCACCAACTGGACGCTGTCGGACGGCCTTCAGCGCCTCGAAATCCCGCTGCAGGTGACAACCGACAGCGCTCCCGGGTCCGTGATCGACCTGCTGCTCGGCGTCGCGCGCGCCGACAACAGGATCCTGCGGTCGCCGCCGCCTTCCGCGCTTCTCGTGCGATTCGAAGCTCGTGCGCTGCACCTCGTGCTGCACGTCTGGACAGATGAACCGTACGAAACGACTGGCCTGCTGACCAGCGAGATCGCGCTGGCAATCCACCGGGCGCTGCGGGACGGAGGGATTGCGCTTCCGGCAGCCGGGGCCTGAAGCACGCCGCCGGATCGTTGATCAGAATCTCGCGTTCGACATCGCGTTGTCGCTACAATCCCGCTAGACGACAATTGCGAGGTGGCCATGCGTTCGAAGCTGTTCTCTGTTTTCCTGTCGGCGACGTTTCTCAGTACTGCGATGCTGTCGGGCTGCTCGATCAGCCCGGTCGGCGTCCGGCGCATGGATCCGGAGGCCGTACACCGCTCTGTCACCGCGAACGCGCTGACCGAGAACAAGCCGAGCATCGACACCGTCAACGTCCTGCATCGTTACGGGCTTTTCGCAGACTTCAAGAAGACGCCAGCGCACGCGCTCGCCGAGCTTCACCGGATCGTTCTCGAAACCGACGACAACGACACGTGGTTCGCGCTGGCGGAGCTGTCGTTCCTCCACGCGGACCGCACGCACGACCGCAACTACGCGATGATGGCGGCGATCTACGCATGGTCGTATCTGTTCGGCGGCACGTCGCCGCAGCCGTTCGACCCGCGCTTCCGGCTTGCCAGCGACATCTACAATCTTGGCCTTACGCAGGGACTAGAGCCCAGCCGGAAAATCGGAGTGATCGTCCAGGCGGCGGACGTCAATCTGCCGATAGGCCACCTGGTCGTGGCGTTCGATCCGGAGTGCCTCGACTGGAACGGGCGCAAGCTGCGCGACTTCGTGCCCGTGGCCGAGCTCGAGGTGCGCGGGCTCAACAATCGCTTTCGGACGCCTGGCGTCGGTGCGCCGCTCGCCGCCAGTGCCGCCGCGCTTCACGCCGATCATGGCGACGACTTCCTTGCTCCGAAATTGAAGATTCCCGTCACCGCGCTCGTGCGCATCGAGAACGTACGCAAGCAGATCCGAAGCGGGACGATCCATGCCCGGCTCGAGCTGCACACCGATCCGAACGAGGAACACGTGCAGATCGGCGATCGCGACGTGCCGCTCGAGAAGGAGCCGAGCGCCGTACTGGCGTCGATGGTGGCCGAACAGCCCGTAATCAAACAGGAGATCCTCGCGTTCATCGGAACCGTCGTGCAGCATCAGGACAAGGGCCTGCTGGCCGCGCTGCGACCGCACGTTCGCGGACGCATTCCTGTCGTGTACGTGCACGGCACCGCGTCGAGCCCCGCGCGCTGGGCCGAGATGATCAACGTGCTCGACAACGATCCTCGACTGAACGAGGTCTACGAGCCGTGGCTTTTCACCTACAACTCCGGAAGCCCGATCATCTACTCATCCTACCTGCTGCGTCAGGCACTGACCCAGGCAGTCCAGTCGCTCGATCCGGCCGGAACAGACGACAAGCTTCGCGACATGGTCGTGATCGGCCACAGCCAGGGCGGCTTGCTCACGAAAATGACCGCCGTCGATAGCGGCGACCGTTTCTGGAAGAACGTCTCTTCCAAACGCTTCGAAGACGTAAAGCTGAGCGACGAGAACCGCGAGCTGCTGCGTTCGGTCGGATTCATCAAGCCGCTGCCGTTCGTTCGGCGCGTGGTCTTCATCTGCACCCCGCATCGCGGCAGCTACCTAGCCGCCAGCGGATGGGTGCGCTCGATCATCACGCGTCTGGTGAGCTTGCCGGCGCGCGTCACGAAGATCACCGCCAGCCTTGTGACGCTCAATCTGGACCGCGTCGACGTCACGTCGCTGCAGCGGGTGAACGCCGTCGACAACATGGCGCCGGGCAACGGGTTCATCAAAACACTGGCCGAGATCCCTGTTGCGCCCGGGATTGCGTCGAACTCGATCGTCGCAGTGCAAGGCACCGGTCCGATCGAGACGGGTGACGACGGCGTGGTCAAGTATACGAGCGCTCACATCGAAGGCGTCGAGTCGGAAAAAATCGTGCGCTCGACCCATTCGACGCAGGCCGTGCCGGAGACGATCGAGGAAGTGCGCCGCATCCTGCTCCAGCACGAGGCGTGGGTGACTGCCGGGCCGGTGAAGGTCGCGTCCCCGGCTTCGCAGGCTGCCTCGAAGCCGGGGACTGCATCTGCGGCCGCAGCGGCAGGCGGAGCTACTTCGAAATCCTTGTGACCTTCGTGCCCTGGATGCCGACGCCTGCCATCAGCCCTTTCTGGTCGAAGATGATGCCGTAGACGTCTTTCTGCAGCGTCGTGCTCGAAATATTCTTTGCGACTCCCTCGTCGACGATCACGATGCTCGGGCCGACGCCGATCTCCCAGCCTTCGCTCTTGTTGAGGTACTTGACCGCATTGTCCGTCATCAGGAAGAGCGCGTATCCGAAAGACTGCGCGCCAGCCTGCAGCCCGTACGATGCGGCAACCGAGCTGTAGTATCCCGACGGCTTCCCGCCCCTGTAAAGAACGCCCTCGCCATACTGCCCGCCGACGATGAAGCCGGCCTTGACGATGTTCGGGAAGACGAGAATCGCCTTGGCGTGCTCACCAAGCACTTTCGCAGACGGTGTCTGCTTGTAGAGGGCGGCGAGCGCGGCGGACGCATCTTCGCGAAGTCCGGGGCCGGATTCGGCGAAAGCGGCGCGCGTCGGCGCGGCGGCGGCCGCAGCCAGGACGATGGTGAATGCAATGGTGCAATGGCGAAGAGATTGAAGCATCTGGGAAATCCTCCGGTAACCGCGTCTTTCTGACTACGGTCACGCAACGACAGTCCCAAAACCGGCGGGAGGATCAAGCGGGAACGCCGTGGCGAAGGATGACTGCCGCAGAGCCCGCTGCCCTGTTTCACGCGCCGAGCAGGGAACGCAGACTCTCATAGTCCTCATGACACGCCGGGCAGTTCTCCAGATGCGCGCGAAAGCCAGGCAGCGCTGCATCGGCGTCGGTTCCGGCAAGCTGCAGATCGACGTAGCGATCGAGATGCTCGAAGCACTCTTCGCACGTCACCTCGGGCTTGTCCGAACCGAGAAGACGCGCGAGAAGCTCGCGTTCGCGGCGAGATGGTGTCTCGAAGCTCATCGCAGCTCTCCTTCGCCGGCCGCAACGTCGCCGGCCGCAACGTCGCCGGCCGCAACCAGCAGCCCTTTTTGCAGCAGAGCCTTGCGGAGTTTCCTTCGCGCATCGTGAAGGGTCTTGTAAATGGCGCCGCGGGACGTCTGAAGGCGGTCAGCCAGCACGTCGATCGGAACATCCTGCAGGGTCAGCGCGACGAGGACTCTTCGCTGGTGCGACGTTAGCTCCCCGGCGATCGCGGCGCTGACCGCGCGCATCAGCTCGGTGCTTCGCGCCTGCTGATCCGGGGTCGCGCTCGAGTCGGCAATGAGTGCCCAGTGGTCGTCGTCGGCAGGAATCTCACGGCCCTGCCATGCACGGCGGCGAAGCTTCACGGCAGCTTCCAGAAGCGCGAACTTGTAGGCCCACGTCGTAAAGCGGCTGTCGCCGCGATACCCGTCGAGTTTGCCGAGGACGGCCAGCAGAGCGTCGTTGGCGCTCTGCTCGGCGAGGTCGTCGTAGTCCTCGCCGCGAAGATGAGGGAGCGAGGCTCGACGGCGGTTCACCTCGAAACGCGCGGCGCGAAGCAGGAGGTCGCGCAACTCGCGGATCGCGTCGTCGCGCTCGGGCGCCTGCGCGCGCAGGCGCCGCAGCCATGCCGTCGACTCGACATCGATGCCGGCTTCGGTGACGGCACGACGAGCCTCATCAGAATTTGCAGGAATGCTCGGCACGACGGGAAGCACGACGCTATCTGACCCTGGCCATGGGTCAATTCTGCGCGCCGCGCGTCGCGCATGCGTGGACCACGCCAGTGAGCTCGAAGCCAGCCCGTGCATGTCCTTTAGCGTCGGGAGCCGATCATTTCTTACCTGCAGGTAAGAACCTCGTCGCAGACGTCGCTAAGCAAGCATCAGGACCTCAGGAAACTCCGCACTCAAAACAACAAGGAGAAGACTTCTCATGTCTACCACAGCCAATGCCCTGCCTGTCCGCGACGCACTGACCAGCTCGTACGAGCGCAGCTGGAGCGATCCAGCCTGGCAGGGTTACCTGCTGCTTCGGGTCGGCTTCACGGTCGCGCCCATCGTTTTCGGTCTCGACAAGTTCTTCAACGTCCTCGTCAGCTGGCCGCAGTATCTGGCTCCATGGATCGCCGGTCTGGTTCCCGGAGGAGCGACCGCAGCGATGAGCGTGGTCGGCATCGTCGAGATCGTTGCGGGCATCGTCGTCGCTCTGAAGCCTCGCTACGGCGGGTATCTCGTGGCGGCGTGGCTCGGCGGGATCATCTTCAATCTTCTGACCTATCCTGGATTCTACGACGTCGCGCTGCGCGACTTCGGCTTGCTGCTCGCAGCGTTGTGCCTCGCCCGGCTCGCGAGCGTGTACGACCCTACGGTTGCTGCCTCGAGGCGCGAGCTGCGATGATGCGGCCGCTGGCCGGTACTGTGGTGTCGGGTCTTGCCGCGCTCGCGACGTCATTGATCGCTTTTGGCTGCGGCGACGGCGATTCGCGAGGCGGCGACAATACTGCGGAAGTCGCCGCCGGCCGCGAGATTTTCCGGCATGAAACCTTCGGCGATGAAAAACTCTGGACGGATACGTTGCGCATGCACGAGGTGATCGCGTCATCGATCGACCCCGTCACTGCGTTGTCGGTCGGAATCAAGGTGGATGCCGACGCGCTGCCCGACGGCATTCTAGCCGCGGTCGACCTGAAGGATCCTGCGACTACAGTGGCACTGCTCGAGCTTGGAGCCATCGTCGGCCTCGAGGGCACGGTCGAGAACGGGCCGGGCGGGAAAGTGCTTACGAAGGTCGGCGTGACCTGTGCCCTTTGCCATTCGACCGTCGACGATTCGGTTGCGCCCGGCATCGGGCGGCGTCTCGACGGATACCCGAACCGTGATCTCGACCCGGGACTGATCCTGTCGTTGTCGCCGGCCATGGACTCGGCCGACGTGAGGACAGTGCTGCGTTCCTGGGGGCCCGGGAAATACGATGCGTATTACAATCTGGATGGCCTCAGCGATCCGGCGGTCATCCCGCCGGCATTCGGCCTTCGAGACGTGCCGCTCGAAACGTTTACCGGCGAAGGCGTGATTTCCTACTGGAACGCTTATGTCGCCGTCACGCAGATGGGCGCGCAGGGATCGTTCTCCGATCCTCGTCTCGGCATCGACATCAAGGCCGATCCCGATCTGGTCACACCGAGGCTTGATGCTCTGCGCACCTATCAGTTGAGCCTCGCCGCGCCTGCACCACCGGAAGGAAGTTTCGACGCCGAGGCGGCGGCGCGGGGAGAAGAGTTGTTTCGCGGCGATGCCCGGTGTTCCAGTTGCCACAGCGGGGCGTCATTTACCGACGCGGATCGCCGCCTTCATGCTCCGGACGAAGTCGGCACCGACCCGTTGCTGGCGTCGCGCGGGACGACCGGAAAGTACCGCACGACACCTCTCGCCGGCATCTGGCAGCACCCGCCCTACTTCCACGACGGCAGCGCGGCAACGCTTCGAGACGTCGTCGAGCACTACGACGGCCAGCTTGGTCTTGACCTCAGCGAAACCGATAAACGAGACCTCGTGGAGTATCTGAAGTCGCTGTAGGACCGTCGACCTTCGTGCTTCGGCTCGCGGGATGCGACGCGGACGAAAGCGCGCGAAATTGGAATAAGGACCCCGTGCGCGTTACGAAACGCCCCGAGGATCACGCAGCCATGATGAGCCACATGCCGGTACGCATGGCCTGGCGCTGAATGTCGCCGGTGCGAATCGTTTCGCTGCTTCCGTCGGCAACGGAGATCGTCTGCGCGCTCGGATCCGGCGCCGAGCTCGTCGGCGTTTCCCACGAATGTGACTTTCCGGCCGCAATTGTCGGCCGACCGGTGCTGACCAGTGCGCGCATCGACAGCAGCCAGTCGAGCAGCGCCATCGATCGAGCGGTGCGAAGCGTGATCCGCGATGCGCTGAGCATTTATGCGATCGATGAAGCTGCGCTGGCTGCCGCCGCTCCGGATGTGATCATCACGCAGGATCTCTGCGAGGTCTGCGCGGTCTCCATCGACGACGTGCGTCGAGCCGTCGGCCGCATCGCGGGAGAACGGCCGGTCAAGATCGTAAGCCTTCGCCCGACGCGGCTTGCGGACGTGTTCGAGGAGATCGAGTCCGTAGCACGGGCCATCGGCCGGGAAAGCCAGGGTCGAGCGCTGCGCGCATCGCTCGATCAAAGGGTAGCAGACATCGCCTCGAGGGCGCGCGCGGCTACGTCACGCCCGCGCGTGGTATCGATCGAATGGATCGAGCCGGTGATGCTCGGCGGCACCTGGATGCCCGAGATCATCGAGCTTGCCGGCGGCGATGCCGTCGGGGTAACGGCCGGTGCGCCCGCACCGACCATTGCGCCCGAAGACCTGGCGGGTCTGCGTCCGGACGTCGTCGTGATCAAGCCTTGCGGGTTCGGTCTCGAGCGCTGCCTGAGCGAGATGGAGACGATCGAGCGCACGATCTGCGAGCGGGTCGCGGCGTCGTGCAGGATCTATGCGACCGATGGCAATGCGTTCTTCAACCGGCCCGGGCCGAGGCTGGTCGAGTCGCTCGAGATCATGGCGGCCTGCGTGCACCCCGCGATGTTTCTCGATCATGCGGCGAAGCACGAAGCGGTGATCCGGCGCCTTCGTTAGTCCGCGTTCGACTGCGTTCCTACTTGCAGCAGCCAACCCACTTGCTGTCGGCGCAGTTTCGCGTCGAGCCGCCGCCGACGACCAGCGTTCCGAGCGCTCCGGTGCCGTTGTTCAGAGGGATGAAGTCGCCGCCTACGCCGAGGTGACCGGTGTTGTAGGTCCACAGCGGCGCGCCCTCGCTCAGGCTCTGACCGCACTGGCGTGTCACGCCCTGGCTCGAATCGATCGCCCAGAACGACGTCACCGTCGTGCCGTTGATGTCCTTGAGGCCCTGGAGCTTGGCGCCCTCGGATGCGAGCAACTCGCTCAGCACGCAGAAATGGCTGCCCGGGAAGTTGTCTTCGCACGCGGCGGTCGCGGCCGGCAGGCCGAGTTTCTGTTCCGCGTTCATGCGGCCCTGAAACGCGATCGCGCCGACAACGCCGGATCCGAGGGTCGTCGTCGTGGTGGTTGTCGTAGTGGTGGTGGTCGTCGGCTCGTCGCACGGACAATTCAGCGCGACCGGCTGGCCGACGGCATGCTTGAGGCAGATCAGCGCATCGCTCGCACTGATGGGCAGCGTGCCTTTGGGCGCGCAGATGCACTCGACTTCGCACGATTGCGATCCGACTGCAGCCTTGAGGATGAACAGGCAGTCGGAAGCCGCCGGCTCTCCGCCCGCGCTGAGAGGCTGGCTGCAGTCGCCTTTGTCGGCATGTGCCGAGGTCGCGGGAATCGCAGCGGCAACGAAGAGCGCAGCGAGGCACGTTGCGGCGCCAAGTCCGGCCGCGAATCGCACAGCGCTGATTCGGTCAGACAACGATACGCGAAGCGATTTTGTCTCGATCATGATGGAGCTCCGTACGGTCGGCTGTATCCGCAGCGTACGCCGGAGCGGTGCTGGTGCAACGGCGATTGTTCGCCGCACCCGTGTCGGGGTGAGCCGCAAATGATCGTCCGCGGCGCGCCGGAGAGGCGATCATGACGGCACCCGGTGTGTCATCACCAGATCCGGCGGCCGGCCCATTTTCCCACCGACTGGAAAAATGTACCTGTCCCCATTTTTTTTCTTTAGCATTTTTAACCCGGATCGGCGGGCGGCGGCGTTTCCACGATCGAAATACCGATACGGAGGAATTCCATGCGCCGCACCCTGCCCGTCGCCTTCTTCATCCTTGGTCTCGTCCGGCTCGCCGCCGCCGAGCAGCCCGACTTCTCGCTGACCATCTACAGCTCCGCCCAGCCAGGCCAGATCGGCGTCGAGGCGCTTCCCGGCTACGGCATGGCCATCCCCGGCTACGCTCTGGTTCGTGATCGCCGGCAGATGACGCTGCAGAAAGGCATCGGAGACCTGCGCTTCAGCGATGTCGCGAAGAGAATCGATCCGACGACGGTGAGCTTCTCTTCGCTGACGGACCCCGAAGGCACACGCGTGCTCGAGCAGAACTACCAGTTCGACCTGGTCAGTCAGCAGAAGCTTCTCGAGCGCTACATCGGCGCCGGCATCACCGTCGACCAGCCGCGCGGCGAGCAGGTCGACACCGTGACCGGAAAGCTCCTCTCGGCAAGCGGAGGCCTGATTCTCGAAAAAGATTCGGGCGAGATCGTGACGCTGTCGAGCTACTCGAACGTGCGCTTCCCGAGCCTGCCTGGCGGACTGATCACCAAGCCTACTCTTGCCTGGCAACTCGACGCGAAGCGCGGCGGCGTGCACGACGCGCGCGTCAGCTATCAGACGCAGGGAATGACGTGGTGGTCCGACTACAATGTGACGCTCCGCGAGTCGGGCGATACCTGCGATATGGACCTGGCGGCGTGGGTGAGCATCGTCAATCAATCCGGCGCGAGCTTTGCGCAGACTCAGCTCAAGCTGGTGGCCGGCGAGGTGCACCGCGCGCCGGCTGCCGCACCGATGTTGTCCCAGGTACGCATGCGAGCCGAGGACGCGATGGCGAGTGCAGCCGCAGGCTTCGAGAGCTCCGAGCTGTTCGAGTATCACCTCTATACGCTCGGGCGGCGCAGCGACCTGCCCGACAATTCCACCAAGCAGCTCGAGCTCTTCCCCGCCGCGACCGGCGTCCGGTGCACGAAGCAGCTCGTCTTCAGCGCCGCGCCGGCGCCATACCATTACTGGAACCAGCCGATCTACGATCAGGGCTACGCGGCGACGACCCAGGGCACCACCGGTGCGTACCTCGAGTTTGAAAACAGCGAATCCAACCGGATGGGAATGCCGCTGCCTGCCGGACGTATTCGCGTGAACCAGGCGGCCGCAGACGGAACGCTCGAGTTCATCGGCGAAGACATCGTCAAGCACACGCCTCGCAACGAGAGCGTGCGCATCAAGCTCGGTAACGCGTTCGACATCGTCGGCGAGCGCAAGCAGACGAGCTTCACGTACAACGACAAAGGCCACTACATCGACGAATCGTTCGAGGTCAGCGTACGCAACCGGAAAAAGACCGCCGCAACCGTTGTGGCGCGCGAATACCTGTCGCGCTGGAGCAGCTGGAAGATCACGGCCAGCAGCCATGACTTCGTGAAGCGCGATGCGGATACGATCGACTTCGTGCTCGATATCCCCGCCGATGGCGAGGCGAAGGTCAGCTATTCCGTACGCTACAGTTGGTAGCCGGCACAAGCTTCGGATTCGCGATTCTCCGCCGACGGAAGGTATGATGGGCCCGCTCGCCCAATCGTCCTCGAGGAGATTCCGTTGAAGACAGCATCCGCCGCCCACACCATCCACCGTGCCCTTGCCGCCTTGTTCATGCTCGTCGTACTCGGCGCGGCCGCGCGCCCTGCATCGGCCGGCCCGGCTCCGCTTCGCGCGTCGGAACCGGCCGAAAAGGCGGTGACCGGTCAGCCTGCGTCCGCCGCAACCATGACCGGCAAGGTTCTCGAGACGATGAACGCGAGCAACTACACGTATGCCCGCGTCGAAACCCCTGCCGGCCAGCAATGGATCGCCGGCCCGCAGACGCCGCTAAAGGTCGGTGACGTCGTCGAGTGGAAAGGCGGAATGAAAATGGAGAAGTTCACGAGCAAGACACTCGACCGAACGTTCGATTCCCTTCTGCTCGTCGATCAGATCGTGGGCAGCGCGGCCGGCGGCTCGCCGCACGGCGCGCTCGCGAGCAAGGCTGCCGATGATGCAGAGATCAGCGGCGTCGCAAAGGCGCCCGGCGGAATGAGCGTGGCCGAGATCTACGACCAGAGCGCAAGTCTCGAAGGCAAGGAAGTCACGGTGCGCGGCAAGGTCGTCAAGTTCAACGGCGGCGTGATGGGCCGCAACTGGCTGCACGTGCGAGACGGAAGCCGCAGCGCCGCGGGAGACAACGACCTGACCGTCACCAGCGACATGAACGCGACCGTGGGCGACACCGTGCTGGTGCGCGGCACGCTCGTCCTGAACAAGGATTTCGGCTTCAACTACAAATATGCCGTGATGCTCGAGCGCGCGACGGTGACCGTCGAATAGTCTTTCCGTCCGTTGACAGTGAACTTTGTCCGGATCCGCATCTTAGAGGAGCCGATATGGATTCCCGCAACACGATGAATACGTTCCTGATGATCCTCGGCATCGTGTTCCTACCGTATGGTCTCTACTGTTTTGCAGTCCCCGGGTATCTTGCGGACGCCGCCGGCGTATCGGCAACGACCGCGACCGGCGTCGTCGAATTGCGCGCCATGTACGGCGGCCTGCAGGCCGCGTTCGGAGTTCTGCTGATCGCTGCGGCGCGTGATTCGCGCTTCCTGCTCGCCGGACTCGCGGCTGTTGCGTTCATCCTGCCGGGGCTGGCATCTGCGCGTCTGCTTGGCGTGGCGCTCGGCGGCGACCTCAGCGCGTATACGATTGGTGCGCTGATCTTCGAGATCGGCTCGAGCGTGATTTCACTTTCGTTGCTCCGACATCAACTTTCGATGACCGCGCACGGAGCTCATTGAGGAGATCTGCGCGCCCTCACTGGACGGTCGCGTCATTCGCGGTCTCCCCCGATATCCCCTCGGTCCCGGATCCAGTTCGACGGGCGCTGCGAGGAATGCAGGGGGCTTCCCGTGGGTGCGATCCGCCTCCTGAGGCGGTCCGGCGGCATGGGGGCGTTGCTGCAGTGCCCATGTCCCGCCATTGCTTCATTTCAGGATGATCCGCGACATTCGCTCAGCGCGCGAGAGGCTGTTCACTCCGGTCGATATCGCGCCGCTCGTCTTCCTGCGCATCGTCTTCGGCAGCGTAATGCTCTGGGAGGTGGTTCGCTACTTCCAGCACGGCTGGATCGAACGGTACTACTCGCCTGCCGATTTCCATCTCAGGTACTACGGGTTCGAGTGGGTAACGCCCTGGCCGGGGCACGGGATGCAGTGGCACTTCGTCGCGCTCGGAATCGCGGCCGCATGCATTGCGGCGGGGTTCCTGTACCGCATCGCCGCTGCCGTCTTCTTCGCAGGATTCACGTACGTGTTCCTTCTCGACGAGGCGCACTACCTCAACCACTTCTATCTGGTCTGCCTTCTCAGTTTCCTGCTGATCTTCGTGCCGGCCGAGCGAAGCTGCTCGGTCGACGCGTGGCTAGGGCGTGTACGGCGATCCGACTTCGCGCCGGCGTGGGCGCTGTGGGTGATTCGAGCCCAGATCGGCCTGCCTTACTTATTCGGCGGCATCGCCAAGCTCAACGGCGACTGGATACGTGGCGAACCGATCCGGATGTGGTTGGCCGAGCGCTCGGACTATTTCCTGATCGGTCCGTACGTCCACGAAGAATGGTTCGTTTACTTCTTCGTGATCGGTGGCCTGCTGCTCGACCTGCTGCTGGTTCCCTCTCTGCTCTGGAGACGCACGCGCGTGCCGGCGTTCCTCGCCGCCATGTCGTTTCATCTGATGAACGCCTGGCTGTTCCGCATCGGGATTTTCCCGTGGCTGATGCTGGCGGCGTCGCTGGTCTTCTTTCCGCCGGAGGTCTCGCGGCGCATCCTGAATTTCCTGCGATTCCCGATTGACGGACGCGCGAGCGAAGGCGACGTGTTCACGCCGCCGCGAAAGCAGGTTCTGGTTGCAGCTCTTCTCGCGGTCTATCTCGGCATACAGGTGCTGATGCCGCTGCGGCATTTCCTGTATCCGGGCAACGTGAACTGGACGGAAGAAGGTCACCGGTTTTCCTGGCACATGAAGCTTCGCGACAAGGAAGGCAACGCTGTCTTTCACGTTGTTGATCGCGCGACGGGTAAGAAATGGACCGTGAACCCGTCGTCGCACCTCGATCCGTGGCAGGCGAGCATGGTGCCCAAGCATCCCGACATGATCCTGCAGTACGCTCACGAGCTGGCGGAGAAGAGTCGCCGCAAGGGAATTGCCGATGTCGAGGTGCACGCGGACGTTCTCGTGTCGCTCAACGGACGCAAGCGGCAGCGGCTCATCGATCCCGCGGCGGACCTCGCCAAGGTAGAGCGCAGCCTGCACCACGCGGACTGGATCCTGCCGCTGACGGAGCCGTTACCGCCGCCCGGCCGGAAGAGGAAGATCATGGACAACCAGGCCCACGGACCGGCTCGAGACGCGAGAACCGGGGCCGACACCTCAGGGCAAGAGATTTCTTCGGCCGAGTCATCGAGATGACCGTCACAACCGCAAAGCTTTCCTAGGACTTTCGATCCAGCAGAATGGCCCTTGCAGCGCCGGCCCGGCGCGAAATACAAGGTGTGATGATTTCCGCGCCGACCATCGCCGCCAGACTCCGCTCCTCGGTTCCAGTCCTCGTCTTCTGCGCGTTGCTGCCGCTTTCCGGCTGCGGCGACGGAGGCGGCGGATCCGGGAACGCTCCGTCGGTCGAGCTGGACACGCCGATCACATCCGACCGGTGCGTCGTCACGATCTCCTACCCGGCGGAAGCGGACGTGGATCTCGCCGACATAAACTTCGACTACTCAGGCGTCACGGGAAATTTCGGCGAGCGCGGCAGTGCGCGATGCCGAGGCCTGGCTCAAGGCGCTACCCGAACCGCTGCGATCAATGGTTGCGACGACGTCTGCGCTCAAGGGGAGCACCGCGAGCTTTACCTCAGCTTCGCCATGGGCCAGTCACTCGACGATCTTTCCCTGCATACCCCTGCCGATCTGTTTGAATGCCTTTTCGAGGGCGACGGTTCGACGCTCACCAGCCTGCCGGGTTCGATCCATCTCACTGGCCCAGCTTTCGCCGATATCAACGCCGTATCCGCGGACGTACACGTCGCGTGCAACGGGTGGCCGAGCACGACCACGACGACCGTCACGACCACCACGACGCTGCCGTGCGAGGGATCAGAATGCAGTGCGGGCGACGTGGCTCCCGTGCAGATCTGGCTGGACGACGCCGTCCAGCTCGGCGCGCTTCAGTTCGACATCGTGTTTTCCGGCGCCGTGGGCAGGTTCGATGAGTTCCACGCGGGCAGCGTGAAGTGTTCGCTCGGTACCGGCGTAAACGCATTGTTCGCGACCAACCAGATTCCGCCCATCGACGACGCGACCTGTATCGATTGCGAACGTCGGCTCTCGGCCGCGTTCGCGTTCGGAGCCGGGTACACGGGGCCCGGCAGGCTGATGACCTGCGACTTCATCGTCGGCGAGCATTCTCCCGTCGCCGGCGACTTTTCGATCAATGTGGTGGACGCGTCGACGCCAGACGGACAGCAGACGGCGTTTCCCGCAGTATCCGTGCGAGGTCTTCCCCCAGACTAGAGGCGTCATGCGCCGACGAGCTTGAGGCCACGTCGCCGGTCGTACAAATTTGTCCGCAGAAAAGTCTCTTCTGTCCTCCGCGAAACGCGCACGCCGCTCCGCGGTCGAGTATCCTGCCTGATACGAAACCGGCCGGTCATCTCAGTACGGCAATGTACCGAGATGACTGCGTCGCATCCGGGAGCAGGAACATGACCGACAGCTACGCGCTTTTCGACTGCGGACGTACAGCGGGAAACGGCAGGTTCTCTGCCCTTCGGCCCCGCGCGTGTCCGCCGGGAGCTTTTCCTCTCGCAAAGATCGAGCTCGACATCCGCGACGTGGCCAAGCTCGGCGGCTTCGGGCTATGGCGCGAGCGGTGGCAGTGCGGACACGTCGAAGAGCAGACGGGCGCGGCGATCGCCGACGATCCGCTGGAGGCGATCCTCGATCGATGGATTCACGAGCATGCGGGCACCGAGGGAGTGGCGCTCGACGAGACGCAGGCTCTCGGACAGGAGGCGGAAAAGCTCCTCGGCGTTCTCGTGGAGGACAGCAGCGCGCAGATCTCGGCAGCAGTCTCCCGCAAGCTCGCGCAGATCGTCGACTATCTCGAGCAGCTGAACACGTTCTGGGCCGCCACGCTTTCGGCGCTCGTCGATGCGTCGAAATCCGATGATGCGTGGCGCGTCGTGCAGCGGCCTCCGAGAGAAATTGCGCGTGAGATCGTCGCCAAGGGAATGGACGACGCCTCGTACGACAAGTCCGGCTGGTGGTTCGGCGCGATCGCCGAGAACTCGCTGCTGCTGCCGGTCGTCGGGCCGATTCTGCGGCGAGCTTCGGCCGGCTGGCTGATCACGCATCTGCAGGATCGCCGCCAGCACCGGCAACTGATGAAGCGCCTCACGGACCATACCGAGCTGGTTTCGCTCTATGTCGCGAAGAACCAGCTGCTGGTGATCTCGACGATGCTCACCCGATTTCTCACCGAGCAGCGGCTCGGCTCGCAAGCATCGCTGTACGCCACGAGGGTCTGCGACGGCCAGTCCGAAGTTCTGCTCGGCCCTACGCGCGCGCCGCGATGGTACGCGCGGCCATTCGCTCGGCGGTGGGAGATGCGGCTGCGGCCACTGGCGGCTTCGACCGGAGCGTGAGCGCTAGGGCGCTTCTAAGCCGCTACGGTCCTGCTGCCGAAGATCCATTCGAAAGAACGCGTACGCCGACCACACGATGAGAGAGGCTGCGGCGAAAGCCTGAGCCGATTGATCGACGCCCGGCATTGCTCCGCTCGGAGCAGGTTCGGCAACGAACAGATAGATCAGAATTCCCGCTCCAACCGCGAAGACGGCGAATGGCACCATTTCGCGATGTCCAAGCCAGGACAGCGCATAGTACGTCGGCACGATCACGAGCAGGCTTCCCGACAGCGCGGGCAGTCCGAAGAATGCGAGCGTCATCGGCGTCGCAAGCACGGCGAATAATCCGTCCGTCTTTCCTTTCACCGCTACGTCGGTCAGACCGAGGAGGCCCAGTGTAATGGGATGAGCGCAGAGAGACGCGACGAGAATTGATCGCAGCAATGCCCACAAAGTCATGTCACTTCGGAATGCCCACGATGAGCGGAACGTGGTTAATGAAATGCAAGCGCCACGACTGAAAATGAGGCCTGCTCAGAGCATCTCGAAGTGGCAACCGGACGGTGTTCCAATCAGCTGCCACCTCGCACGCTCGAGACTGCAGGCGACATGCCCGACGAATGTTCATGTGAGCGCAGATTGAGACCGAATGCGAGAGTATCCGTTCGCCACACATAGAACGGCACGTGGTTGACCTGTCCCGGCAACCAATGGGAGTCGCGCTGCGCGACGTCCAGCAATCTCGTGATCTCCGCATCGATGCTAATGCTCGTCGTTGAAGGTGTGACCTGGTAAGGAACGTCGAAGCTCGCAAGCCGCACGCGGTTGCTTATGTCCCCGTAGACGCTCGCATTGAAAGTGCTGTCATTGGGGACGCCGACCGAAACTCGCAGCGTGATGTCGCGGTTGGAGCCGATGCTGTTGATCGGCATCGTCAGGTGGGACACCAGAGTCTTGCCATACGCCCCGCCAGCGGTCCGCAGGCGAAAGGCCGCAATCGAACGCGGATGGTCGGGGTCGACCGCCGCGCTGAGCTGGAGGGTTGTCGCATCCACCTTCGGTTTGGACGGGCTCGTGTTGGAGTTGTCCTCCCATGCGTCATCGGCGTTGGTCGTAACGTTCATCGGCAGACTCTGGGCGCCACTGGCATCACGGATGCGGCCGACACGTTTCCTGCAGTACTCGCCAAACCACATATCGCCGAGCACCGGATCGGCAGCCATGCCCGTCGCCATTACGCCGACGTTCTCTCCGGCCGCCTCATCACAGGGAATCGGACCGTTCCCATCCGACTCGAGCTCGAACGCGGACAGAGCCGGCAGCATCACGAATGTGCTCCAATCCGGCTTGAGGAATCCAACCGTGGCACGCAGGTCTTTGTGCGCGTACGACATCGTGAACCAAAGGTTATTGCCCTTGTCGTAGGCTATCGAATGAATGTAGTGCGTCGTCGGATCGGCGGCCGGAATCTCGACTTCGTTGATGCACGGGTTGACGCCTCCGACTATGCTCTGGCAGGCCGAATCCGCAGCACGCGTGATGTCGAAACGACCCAGCCTCTCCGCGAAGTGTTCCGTGAACACGATATCGCCTGACGGCGCCTTTGCGATCTCCCAGGGTGATGCACCTAGGAAAAGCGCCGTGCACCGAACGTCGGAAGGCGGCGGAGAACCGAGACAGTACTCGGTTGTCACCGTCTGCGGAACCGGCTTGAGAGGATATTCCGTCGGAGGCAAAGCCTGGCTCGGATCGAGACGACCAATTCTCGCCGAATGCGGCCACGAGTCGTACACCGTGTACCAGAGCGCACGACTGGTGCCGGTTCCGTCGAGCAGCATGTGTCCAATGGTCCGCGGATAAGATGCCGGCGGATCGGATGGTGGCGGCTCCGCCATCACCCGGTACTCGTGGAAGACATTCGCATCGTAACTGAATCCCGTCGATGGATTGGTCGCTTCGGAATTGCATGCCGATCCGATCGCACAGACCTGCGTTGCAAGAATACAATCGGCGTTGTTCAGACATTGCTTGTGGGCGGCCGTCGAGCACGTGCCGACGATCGAGAACGGCGGATATGTGCAGTAAGCGCCGTCGATAGGAAAATCGTAATTGTACATCGATGCGATGCCGCTCGACTCGGCGGTTGTCTCCTTCGGATCGAAGCTGCCGATTCGCGCATACATCGCGGGAGAATAGTAAGGGCTGGGCTGACGTGCTCCGCTCGCATACCAGATTCGTCCTCGAGACGGATCGAGCGCAAGGCCGCAGAGTCGGTTGTCATCGCCAGGAATGTTGTACTCCAGCGGCAGTGCGTTGGGCGCTGCTGGGTCGTATCGAACAATTCGACTGTGGTTCTGGATGGGCGATGGCGGATAGAGTGGCCCCGCCCCGCTCTCGCTGAACCAGGCCTTTCCAGCCGCATCAACGACTACGCTCTCTCCTGACCCGCTGATCGGAGACGAACTGCCATTGAGTTCGAAGACCGCACGACCACCCGGCGAAGGCAGTGGGATGAGCTTGCCGCTCACCAGATCGATTTTAAGGAAGTTGGTATGAAATTCCTGATTGATCCAAAGCGTCGGTTGCGTACCCATCGCAAGCGCCAGCGGTGAAGCGTTGGAAGAGTTCGTGCCGGCGTCAAACGTACTGATCCAGTCGTACAGATAGGAGACAGTCGTTTGTGTACTCTCACCTGCGAAGTGCTTGACCTTGATCTGAGCAGTGAGTGCCGCCTCGGGGATATTGTCGACGAGGATCTGGTCGTCGGTCCATTTCTTGATCCGGTAGTCGGGATTGTTGATATCCACCAATGTGATCGTAAGGCTGAGAGAGCCGGAAAAGACGATCTGCGGGAAGTAGCCGCCCAAAAATCCACTGCCGGCAACGGTGACCGAAAGGCCGTTCCCGGGCGAGAACGATGCGACGACGGGTCCCGAGATCACGGGTGTGGCCGCCGACGCAGGGTCCGCCATCCACGTCAACGAAACGCAGGTCAGTGCAGCCAATCCAGCAAGCGTAGGGCAAGGCCATGTCGATCGCTTCATTAGAGAACCCCAGGGTGTACGAGCGCTGCTGTCGTCAATGTCGAGAACGTTGTGGAAGTGGTCACGTATAGTCCCGTCCGCGGTATGTCCAGAATGACCTGGGTGCCATCCTGGCCGGTCTTCTGGCGGTCGTACGGACCGATCTCGCGAAATTTACATGCGGCTGTGGCTCGGGGTTCTCGCAGCGCGAAGTACAGGGAGCGATGCACGGCCGTTCGCGATGCGTCGGCGAACCCGTTGTAGCCTGGGTGCTACCCATGTCTTCGGCCGCCAGACGTTACGGATGTGACCGGGAAAGACCGGCGTTAGTTGGTGGCGTTGGGTGCCACCGCGAAACGGCGCTAAGCGCGCGTAGTACCGACGGACGCAGACTGGCTGCCGCGCCGCGTGCCCCCAAGAATTCCCCTACTCTGCACGCTTTGAGACATTGCGATCGTACCCGACCCGGCCGCCGCCCGCCGGCGCATGAGTTGTCCTTAGTCCCACCGAAACGATGAAGCCCCGACCGCTTCGGCCACCCGCAATCTACCGTCGCTCATCCTGTCGACGAAGAACACGCGGACACTGTCCGCTGTAACCACCGTCATCGAGGTGGAACTCAGGAGCAGAAGTCCATCGCCAACCTGGACGAACTGCTTGCCGACGTCGTCGAGCGGCAAAACTCGGATCTCTTTCGTGACGCGATCGTAGCGTGCCACGCCGCCGCTGGTGTCGCCCCACTCGCCTTGATGAGCCAACGCCATCCAGACGGCGTCCTTGTCTGCGTGCAAAGCGGTAATGGACCAGTCGCGGACCTCGGGAGGAGACAGGATTCGAAAGGAACGCGTGGCCTCATCGAACCAGCCGAAACCACCCACTCCGGTCCCGCCCTCAGCGTCATAGAACGTCTTGCCGATCCAGAGCTGATCCGCTTCGACGTCCCACGCACCGATGTCCTCAACGATGCCGGCTTCGTTCTGCCCGGGTCGAGCAGCGCGCAGCTCTTCCGGCGTCGATTGCGGCAGCGGGTATCGCTTGGGGTTGTCGCCCCCGATCTCCTCCACTCCGTGGATCTCAGTTCCGTAGATCTCCGTGACACCTTCGACAATGCGCAGCGAGGCCTGCGTGCCGAACGTCGTCGAGCCGGTAGCATCCGTACCGAAAGACACTACTCGGCCGTTCTCCGGTCCTTCCTGGCTTATCCGAACAGGACCGTGCTGCGCATCCTCGCCCGCCAGCACCTTGCGACGGTGTTCCAGTTCCTCTTGTTCCTCTTCCTTCTGGCTATCTCGAATGGGAACCTCTTTTATCCACGGCTCTGCTTCCACGCCTGTCAGCACCTTGAACATGGCGTCGCGCGCGGGATCAAAATCGACGACCAGGACCCGGTCATGATCCGTCACCGGGATGAATGCGCGTGTGCCGCGGCTGAATGCGGTGCCGGTGAACCACGGCGTGTAGGTGAAATGGCCGACGAGGGCCTTGGCGCGCACGTCGAAGAGAAACTTTTCGCGCCGACTGACCTCCGTCGGCTTCTCTTCGATGTAGGAAAGGACGAAATCGCTCGCCGTGGCACGCTCGACTCGCATGTCCTCCCCGGACGTCTCGTCCTCGGTCATCAGCTTGTAGACGCGCGAAGGACGGTCGCGATCTTGGAGAAACAGCCCGAGCCTCCTCGGCTCCGGGTAGGGAATCTCCTGTTCCCAGGTCTTGCCGCCGAGCGCAAAGACGAGGTCGAGATCCGACGTTATCTGCGCGCGCCGCGAGAAGATCAAACCCGTTGTCGCAGCGTCGTCGACCTTGAATACGCCCAGGATTGCCAGGTCGGCCAGCGGCCCTACGGCCTTCGCTGGAACGTCCGGAGCACGCACCTCAGCACCACAGGCGACCGCCAAGACGGAGACCAATGCGGGGTACAGACCGATCTTGACGAGTTTCTCGAATGCAACGAGCACGTCCGCAGGCTGCACGGAAGCCGCGGCCCAAACCAGCGCTCAGCGACGACGCCAGGCCCGGAGGGCAGCGCGTCGGACGCGGACTATCGCAGCCCGAACTGCGCCTTGTTAGCTAGTCGGCCGTTCTGAAACATCGCGTTCATGTTTGAGCCGTTGGAGTTGCTCCATGAGTACATCACGGTCGAGTAGCCGGCGATGTCCGAGCGACTGAGTTCCTGGCCGCTCGCGCCAATGATCCCGACTGCATCGGAATAGGTCATCCCGTCTCGAAGCCGGTCGTACTCTGCTAGGGAAACTATCGGCGGGTCACTCGCCACAAGCGGATTCGGGGCGAACGGATCTTTCATGATCTGGCCAATCTGGTTGGAAACATACGCGACGCCAATCAGCCCCAATCCTGAAAGCACCATTCCGGCCGTACCGAGCCTCCTGCTTCCCCGATAGAAAGCCAGCAGCGCGAATACGAATGCTACTGGAACGAGAAAGACCGCCGCAAAGTACGGCATCACGATTGAACCGAGCCCGAGTCCGATACCCGCCAGGCCGAAGGCGTCGTAGGAGTCCGACGTCGTAGCGGCCGGTTCGGTCGTCGCAGTTGGCGATGTGGTAGTCGTCACGGCGGCGCCGCAAGCCCGGCAGAACCGGTCGTCGCCTTCGAGCCTTGTGCCGCACTCACCGCAGTACATTTCTCGGTTCCTAACGGCTCTGACGAGCCAAGAAAAGCCATCCGCTAGGACGGTGCCGACGCCTCGGCCTCGCGGATTGTTGCTGCCAAACGGAGTAAATCGGGCGAGTTGCCGAGAGCCTGACCGATGGATAGCAACTCGAAGTGCAAGCCGTCCATCGTGATCCGAGGCGACGTCATGAAACAATTGCCTTCCAGCTCGGCGATCAGCTCGTTTCGTTCCTTCGCGTCTTCGCGCCCGCCCTTGCTAACACGGCCTAGGTGCACGCCGCCGGCGAAGTTGGCGAAATACTGAACCACCTCGCCACGTGATGCGGTCTTGCCTCGACGCACGACCGAAACGGACCGTAGATACTCATTCAGCTTCCACGTTCGACGGACGAACTGGTGGAGCGGTCCGATCTCGTACTCGCCGCGAGCGTCGCGCACGGTATACGTCGTCATCACCGCGAAGCCCGACTCTGCGTCGGGTCCCTGACCGGTCTTTGGATTGTAGGTCGCAACCATACCCAACATCGCTGTTTCGATACCATCGACGCAGCCTCCGCCTGCGACCAATGCTGCCGCATGGCGAAGCTCGAAGCCCTGTTCCTTGGCGAGCGCCTCGACGTCCGGAGCAAAGACTTCGGGCTGCCGGCTGTTGAGTCCATGGTGGCGCCAGGCCTTTTGAATACCGTTGTCGGTCAGTAGTAGTCGCAAAGCCGCGCTACCGCGCCGCAATGCAGCATCGGACGGTGGAGCGAACGTCACGCACCACTCATCGTGAAGCCATTCGATTTCGTCAGCGACTGTCGAGTACAGGTCACGTTGTCGCCGTCCATCCTCGCGCTCGGGCTTGCGGACTCGTCTCGAACGAAGCTCTTCGAGCATCTTCCGGTCGAGGAGAAACGCGAACTGCGCCCCACCGGTCAGCCGAACCGACAGCAACGGTCGCTTCCCGCCGACCTCCTCGGCAACCTGGATCTGCTCTACTTCGAGAACGGCAGAGTATTCGCGGGGTGTGCCGGGGATGTCTGGGTTGTGGTCGTCGTGCCACTTGGCAGCGGCGCTGACCGCGCGATTGACGACTTCCAGCAGCGTGCCGCTTTGCGGATACGGCACTTCCAGTCGGAGCTCCGCACCGGAGACGGTATTGAGCGCCAAGCTAAGGTTGCCGTTCTCAGAATTGATGCCGCCATTCGACGGGCTGCGCACCACCACGGGCCGAACAACGGCGTCGGCGCCCAACCGCCGCGCGTCGTCCAGTGCGCGGGTCAAATTGTCGATTAGCCGCGGAACGTCGAGGCGTTCCGTTCTCAGCCACACAGCGGCTCGTAGGTCGCCCTGTCCCGCTACTCTACCTCGGATCGCTACACGAAACGGCGCCGCTTTCTCGGTCAGCACCTCAATCGGTGCGGTTGCGTCGATCCAGATTTCGCCTTCGGTATCCACGTCAAGAAGCACAGCCTTGGACATTGAGACCCCTCATTGGACGTCGCTACCGATCTCGCTTCCGGCTGTTGTGCGTTCGACAAAGGAACCGGAGATTTGAGAGGTCGTCAGTTCCACCCCGTGACAGCGCCACTACGTGATCGACGGTCAGCGTTTCCATGGCGCCGCAGCCCGGCTCGGCGCAGACGTGCGGGATTCCCGCCTCGATGAGCGCAAGCACCAGGCGAGAGCGGCGACCGTCGTATTCTGCGCGGCGTCGCTTCGTGTGGACGCGCTTCGCGCATCGCCCTGCCTCGTCGATACGGATTCGATCGAGCAGGCCGAGGTACTGCTCGTACGTGACTATACCTACATCGCGAAGCGGCCCGGAAGCACCGCAGCAGGCGTCCTGTAGGGGCTTGTCGTCGATATGCGCGTACGCGGTCCGGATCGCTGCGAGCACCTCCTGGCCCGAGACTTCGAGCGCCGCTCGGTGTACCTGAACCCCGATATTCGGAGCGAACGAAACGATGTCCCCGATCCGTACCAGAACCACTTTGACACCTCCGGCGACGCGCTGAGTAACGTGCCTCGGGCGGCCCGTTGCGAAAGGCCGACTCCGGCCGGCCATGCTTGTTGCCGGAGGGGTAGCAAGCAACTGGCTCTGTGCCCGACGCCCTAACGCCGCGGGTGTCACGCGGGCGACCGGCCACCGCGTCCAGCAATGCGGCAATGAGTGTCGGGAGACGGGACCGGAATAAACCCGGCGTTAGTGGTGGCGGTGCCACCGGGAAACGTCGCCAAATACCCGTAGTCTCAACGAACGCGGGCGCGACACAATGAAGCGTGCCCCCGCATCAGCCCGGTGAAAATCCAGTTACCTGCGCCGTCGCCGGCGAGGTCCGAAGCAATGCAGTAGCCTTCGGTGAGCGGGACCGATGGCGACCAGTTGGCACCCGCATCTGTCGAGCGCGCAAGTCGGCAGTCCAGACGACTTACGATCCACGTTCCTCCGCTATATGTGATTGCAGCGGGGGGACCCTACTCGTTGGTTGCGTTCAGGTCGAGAACCGTCACGGGTGACCAAGTTTTTCCGTCATTCGTTGAACGAGTGAGCACGAGGTTCTCGCCGTTCAGCGGCGTCCCGCCGAGCGCAGGATCGCTCGACGCCCAGACGGCAATCCAAGTCCCGCTTCCATCGGTCGCAATGCGGGCTTCACGATCGAGCCCAACGAACACTGCCTCACCAACCGAATCGGTCGACGCATTACTTCCTATCGCCTTGACGTCGTCGAAACCGAGTAGAGCTGCGGCTGGCCGAACCCCGAGCGGAGAAAGAACCAGAGACAGTCCGAGTAGCGCGCGAAGTCGCATATATAGCTCCCTGTCGACGATCACCCGGCCAGAGGCCCGCAGCCAAGATCCGCCCGCATCTATATCTTCACTACCGGCTCGAGGCCATGGGTCTTGTGAACTCGAAGCTTGGATCCGCCAAGCCGACGCAACTACTTCGGGAAATCAATTCTGACGGCCTGGGGGCGGGAAGAACAAACGGCAGCTGTATCTCCTCGCTTGTCCACCATTCGTCTCCGAGGTCCGCCTGCAAAACAATGTTCTCGCATCCATCGTCGTGGTTGGGCTCGAAGAAGAGCCGAGATGTAGTCATTGTCGGAGCCGCGATAGGCGCCACCAGCTCATAGTAGTGATCGGCCCTCGGCGGCGAGAGGTGTTTTTGTAGATCTAATCGTACCAGCTTCCCGATGACGGGCAGGATTACCACGTACTCATCCTCCTCCGAGCTTACCAGCGTCCCGAGTTCGGTCCCGTTGGCTTCCGCACTACTGGAGTCCGATGCTCGACTTCGCTGAGTCGTGGTTCCAGGGCCAGGCAGTCGCCCGTAACGCATTGGAGATCTATGTCTCCGCCCACTGCCTCCGCAGCACTGCCAAGGCGTCAGAAGCGTGCACCCTATCACCCCCACCGCTTATATCGCCGCATTCCAATGCGAGATCAGATGTTCCAGTGAGAAGGACGACAATTGTAGCGAGCGCCGCGCCGCCGAGTTGGAATTCTCGCATTTCATTTCTCCTTGCCGGACACAGCCGTCCGTAGGCGAACCGCAACGTGCGGAGTGGTCCGGTCCAAAGCTAGGCCTCGGCTACGCCCGAAGGGTTGAGAGTGCGCGATTCGCGAAGGGTCCTCGATCGAACGGTCGTTCTCAGCCCAACCGCTGCGCCGAATAGCAACGTATGAAATGACACCTATGTGACCGGAATAGACCCGGCGTTAGTTGGTGGCGTTGGGTGGACTCGAACCACCGACCTAGGGATTATGAGGCCCTCGCTCTAACCACCTGAGCTACAACGCCATTTCTAACAAGGAAGGACCGCGTTTTTCACTGCCCCTGACGGGGATGTCAAATGCGCGGGAACCGGCTCAGTCGCCGCCTTTCGCCGAGAGGATCTCGAGCAGTCGATTGCGATCTCCGAGGATCTCGAGCGCAGCGTTGTACGGATCTTCGCTTCCGTTGGAGACGCGCTCGAGAATCGAATTCTTGGAGGACGATGCGACCAGGCGCCGCATCACCTCTTCCTCGCAGATCTCCATCACTTCGGCGCGAAGGCGCCTGGCGTTGCGGTCTTTCTGCGGATGCTCGCGGCGGAAATCGCGGTGGCGAAGCGCGGCATCGAGCACTTCTTCGATGCCCTCGCCCAGCGACGCCTTGGTCATCAACACCGGCGTCTTCCATCCGGGCGCGGAAGAATCCTCGACGGACTTGAGCGACAACATCATCTCGAGCTCGGTGCGCATGCGGATCGCGCCCTCACGATCGGCCTTGTTCACGACGAACACGTCGGCGATCTCGAGAAGGCCTGCCTTCATCACCTGCACCGTGTCGCCGGCTTCCGGCACGAGCACGACGACCACGGTGTCGGCAACTTCCATGATGTCGAGCTCGGTCTGACCGACGCCGACGGTCTCGATGATGATGATGTCTTTGCCGGCGGCATCCATGAGCCGCACGATGTCGCGCCCGGCACGCGTAAGGCCGCCGTGGCTGCCCCTCGTCGAAAGGCTGCGGATGAAGACGCCTTCGTCGAGGAAGTGCTTCTGCATGCGGATGCGGTCGCCGAGCACCGAGCCTCCGGAGAACGGGCTCGACGGATCGATCGCGACGATGCCGACCGTAAGCCCTCGCGCACGGCAGTGCGTGATCAGGCCGCTCGTGATCGTGGACTTGCCGGCGCCCGGCGGTCCGGTGATGCCGATCGTGAATGCGTGACCGCAGTTCTTGTACACGCGCGACATGACCGACGCGGTGTCGGCCATTCGGTTCTCGACGACGGTGATCAGGCGGGCAAGCGCCACGCGATCATCGCCGGCCAGCATGTCATCGGCTAACGCTTGAGGGTCACGACGGGTGCGCGTGGTCATCGATCTTCCGGTCTCACTGTTGAAGTCAGAGTTGGCGTTACGTTCGGTCGGTCGCGCATGCGCCGGATCGGCGGCTGCGAGACTCCCGGATGCGGCGCTCGACATGTCCCGCAAGCCTTCGTGCGACGTCGTCGTCGTCCGGCCGCCTGCCGGTCACTTCGGCAATCGTCGTCACGCGTTCCCCGCGAACGCCGCAGGTGACGATACCGTCGAAAAACGACGCATCCAAACCGGTGTTCAGCGCAACGCCGTGGTAGCTGACGCCGCGCGCGATGCGCAGCCCGAGCGACGCGATCTTGCCCGCGGCGTCGCCCTCGCCCGTCCAGATTCCGGCTGTCGCGGCGCGCCGGTGTCCGCCAATCCCGTATTCGGCCAGCGTATCGATCAGAGCGCTTTCGAGCAGGCAAACCCAGTCTTTTACGCCGATTCCGAGCTCCTCGATCGATACGATCGGATAGAGCACGACCTGACCGGGCCCGTGATACGTGGCTCGCCCTCCCCTGTCGGTGCGTGCGATCGCGATTCCGCGGGCGGCCAGCTCGGCCTCGCCCGCCACGATGTCGCCGGCCGGCGCGTGGCGCCCGAGCGTAAACGTTGGCGGATGAAACACGACGACGAGCGTATCGGGAACCTCGCCCGCCACGCGGCGCGCGTGAAGCTCGAGCTGACGGCGAAACGCTTCGTCATACGCAACGACGCCCCAGTGCTCGATGCGAAGCGCTCCCGGCTCGACGGCGGCCGGCTCGTACGAAGATGCGTCGATCGCGCTCACACCGCGGACCATAGGCAGCACACCGGGGAGCGACAACCGCGCGGTCGCCGACTGCCATTTGCCGCCTCAGGCTGCTAGACCGACGTCGATGAGTCGCGGCCGCTCCACGATGCTCGTCGCCATCGGACTGGCGTTCGTTGCACTTGGCATTGCCAACGCCGCAGCCGGCTGGACCAAGATGATCGAGTGGCGCGATCGCAAGCACGAAGCGATCGCCGCCGGCGGCGAATCGGTACGCCTCCCGTTCTCCGGAACCCCGTCGATCCTCGACCCCTCCACCGACGCCCAGCTCCTCTACGAGTCGGCGACCACCAAGTACGAATACTACCGCATCGTCCGCCGCGGCGGCTTCTACTTCATCGCCATCGGCACCACCCTCCTCACCGCCGCCGCCATCCGCAACCGTCGCCGAAGAAAACGAAAGACGAATTACGAAACCCACACGCCCTTGGCGTAAAAGACATCACGACCCGCGCCGAGAGCCAACGGCTTACGAGCCGGGCGTCGAGAAGGGCCCAGATGCAAGGCGGAGCCCGCGAGAGCGAGCGAGGCGTACTTCCCGTACGTTGAGCGAGCGAAGCGGCGACAACGCAGCAGATGGGCCCTTATCGACGTCCGGCCCACCGCGTACGAATCTGCGCCGCGAAAGTTGACCCTCAGACGCAGGGCACTGTATTCTCGCGGGACTCACGTAGTCGGACGGATGTTGTATCCGGCCCGGACTTCGTCGTGGTGGTGGAGGTTGGGGATGTTGTGGATGGCCAGGGCGGAGCTCGGCGCGTCGTGAGGATATCGCAGTCCGTGCGCGGGCGTCATGCCGAATGCGCGTATCTGTTGGACCGCGCGATCAAGAATCCTGCGTCCACCGAGGAATTTGCTCGCGCCACTCTCGACGCGATCCGCCTTGCCCTGCGGCCCGCCTACGCAGCCCTGATCTGCCGCAGTGGCCATACGATCTTTCACAGCGGCGACAACGCGTTAGCCGCCGATCTTGATGCGGCGGCCGAAGCCCTTGGCCGCGCACCGCGCTCGCTTCTGGTGCGGTCGTCGACAATCCGCCGCAGCGACGCCGCGGCGTCCGGCGTCGCGTCCCTCGAGCGTGTGATGACAGCCGCAGCGCTCGAGCTTGTGCTGCCGATCACCGACGGCGGCGAAGTCCTCGGCGTGGTCGCGATCGGCCCTCGCCCGGATCGTTCTCCTTATACCGCCGACGACCTCGAGTTTTGCGATCGCGTCGGCGCACGCCTCGCGCTGGTCGCGGCGCGCGAAGCGCTGGCGTGCGAGGTCGCAACGCTGAGAGCGGCCGCAGCCGGCACCGAGCGCCTCGCATCCGTCGGACGCATGGCGGCCGGTCTTGCGCACGAGATCCGCAACCCGCTGGTCTCCATCCGCACGTTCACGCAGCTCCTTCCGGAACGTCATGCAGACGAAGAATTTCGCAACGGTTTTCTCGACCTCACGCTGGCCGAGATCGACCGCATCTGCACACTCGTCGGCGAGATCCTGAGCTACGCTCGGCCGGCCGACTCTTCGAGCCAGGAATCGGACGCGTCGGCGACGGACATCGCCGAGACCGTCAATCGCACGTGCCAGCTTCTGCGCAGCCATGCGCGCAGCGCCGGCGTCGCGCTCGACTTCGCAAGCGAGGAGCTTCCGGAGCGCGCGGCGATCGACGAGGACAAGCTTCGGCAGGTGGTCATCAACCTTGTCGTCAACGGCATCCAGGCGTGCGGCGGCCGCGGACGCGTACGCGTGTCGGCGTCGAACCGGCTCGGGGCCACGTGCGCGCTCGACCGCATCGTCGTCGAAGTGCACGACGACGGCGCCGGCATGCCGGCCGAGGTCGCGTCGAAAATCTTCGAGCCTTTCTTTACGACTCGCCGCGAAGGTACCGGTCTCGGGCTCGCCCTCGTCAAGACGATTCTCGACGAAGCCGGCGCAACGATCGCGGTGGAAACGGCTCCCGCGCGCGGAACGACGTTCCGCGTGGAGCTGCTGCCGGAGCGCCTTGCAGCGCTCAACACGCGACGCCAGGTCGAGACGCAGATGCCAAGCCAGGATGTTCGCGAAGACGCGCGAGAGATCGCCCGGCTCGAGGACGAGACGCCGTACGAGGCGCGCATGGAGACGGTTGCGTAGATGGCGAGGATCGCCCTCGTCGATGCGTCTCCGGCAACCGCCGCGCTGGTCGAAGCAGCTGCGACGGGGAACGCGATCCTCCGCTGCAGTAGCGCGGACATCCCGGCCGATGCCGAGCTGATCATTGCAGACGTCCCGCGCGCCGCTGAGGTCCGCCGCGTTGTGGCCGGCCTCCGGTCCGCCGCCGCCCGCGTTCTGCTGCTCGTCGCTTCGGACGCCCGGATCGAACGGTCCGACCTCGAATCCGATCGATGCAGTGTGCTGCGAAACCCCTGCGATCTCCTCGTCCTGCGGCGAAAGATTCGCGAGCTGCTCGAGCTGGACGCCGGCGACGAAAATCGGGGTCAGACCCCGATTTCGGCAAATCAGTGTCTGTCCCCGATTTCCGGAAATCAGTGTCTGTCCCGGATTTCCGATTCGGCGGCGACGATGCTTGGGGCGGCGGCACGGCTCGCCGGACCGGTCTGGATCCCGGGAGAGCCCGGCACCGGAGCCGAAGCGGTCGCTGATGCGTTCGCGCGGTCTTGGGACGGAGGGCGCGAGCCGGCGGTCTGGCAGGAAGACGATCCGCTCTCCTCTGCCGTCGGCCGACTCGATGACGCCGGGCGCGTCCTGTGGGCTCCGGCGGTTGACCGGCGGCCGATGGGCGAGCAGCGCGCGTTCGAGCGCTACCTCGCGGTGAACCCGCAGCGCCGCGTCGTCGTCACGACCGGCGATGATCCTGATGCGCAGGTTGCCGATGGATCGCTCGCACCGGGTCTGGTCGCCCTGCTGTCGCGCATTACCGTCCGTCTTGCACCGCTTCGCGAGCGGTCCGGCGACATCCTTGCGCTCGCGTCGGCAGTGGCCGGGCCGGTCGCATCCGCTCTTGGCCGTGACGGCTGCGTGTTCACGGACAATGCGCAACGCCTTCTCGCAACGTACCCGTGGCCCGGCAACGTCACCGAGCTCGAGGCCGTCGTGACCCGTAGCGTGCTTGGCCGCGTCGTCGAAGCGCCGGACGCCGGCGCTTCGGTCGAGATCGACGCCGCACATCTTCTTTTCGCACCGGCGATCGGGCCCCGGGCGGCCGCGCAGCCCGATGCGTCTGCCGACGCTCCGGCGGAGCCAGCTGCATCGACTCGCCGCGCAGTCGTCGTCCCGATCGCTTCGGCGCCGCCGCCGCGCGCAGCGAAACCCTCCGACGCTGCTTCCGAACACGTAGCGCAAGCTTCCGAAGCCGCTACGCAATCTGCAGGACCTCGATCAACGGTCGAATCCGTGCTCGCAGCCTTCGCGCACGACATCCGCAATCCGATGTCGACGATCAAGACGTTCGCCGGGCTTCAGGCCGACGGCGGCGGCGAGCTCGCGCAGCTGGCAACGATGGCGTGCGAGGCGATCGACGGCCATCTCGATCTTCTTCAGCGCTACGCCGAGCTCGGGACTCGGCTGCCCGATCCGGCATCCGTCCAGCAGATCGATCTCGTCGACGTGCTCGGCGAAGCCGTCGAGACCGCCGGCGCAGAGTCTGCGCTCGAGGTTGCGGCACGCGGCGCGCTCCGGGTGCGCTGCGACGTCGCGCACGCCCGCTTCATCGCCGACTCGATCGTCGCCGAATGCCGGTCACGGGCGAGCGAACCCGCCATACCGGCAACGGCCGACCTTGCGACCGGCCGCCCGGCGATCACGATCCGCATTCCTGTCGGAGGCTCGGCCATCGACCGGCTCGGCAAGTGGCTCGGCGACAGCGAGATGCCGTGGCGCCTCGCGATCGCCCGCGACGCCGCGCGCCGCGCCGGCTTTGACCTCGACGTGCGTGCCACCGACGGCGACATCGAGATCGAGTGGCACGCCAGTTCCGCCGCTGAAGTCTCCGAACCTGCTCCACTTCAACGCACCGCCTCGTCGTCTGCTCGAGGTTCCGCCGCCGCAGCGCGGCCAAAGGCAAAAGAGCAATGAGCGCCAAACCTGTCGTCCTGATCGTCGATGATGAAGCCGGAGTGCGCGAATCGCTGCGCATGGTTCTCAAAGACAGCGCCGAGCCGGTGACCGTGTCCTCCGGCGAAGCCGCGCTCGAATGGCTCGCGACCAACCACTGCGACCTGATCTTCCTCGACGTGCTGATGCAGGGGATCGACGGGCTCGAGACGCTCGAGCGAATCCGCGCGAAGAACACACGCGTCGCCGTCGTGATGCTGACGGCCACCAAGACCATCAAGACTGCAGTCACGGCCATGAAGCTCGGCGCGTTCGACTACCTGACCAAGCCGTTCGACATCGACGAGCTGCGCCTGGTCGCGCAGCGTGCGTGCGAGCACTCGCAGCTCAAGCACGAGGTGGAGGAGCTGCGCGAAGCGGTCGGCCAGCGCTACCGAATCGAGAACATCGTCGGCGAGTCGCCGGAGATGCAGGCGGTGTTCCGCACGATCAAGGCCGTTGCCGCCACCAAGTCGACCGTGCTCGTGATCGGCGAGTCCGGGACCGGAAAGGAGCTGATCGCACGCTCGATCCACTACCAGAGCCCGCGCGCCGGCAAGCCGCTCATTACGCTCAACTGCGCGGCGATCCCGGACAACCTGCTCGAGAGCGAGCTGTTCGGCCATGAGCGCGGCTCGTTCACCGACGCCGTCGACAAGAAGATCGGTCGCTTCGAAGCGGCCGACGGCGGCACGATTTTCCTCGACGAGATCGGCGAGATGAGCCCGGGCCTTCAGGCCAAGCTCCTGCGCGTGCTCGAGGAAGGCGAGATCCAGCGCGTCGGCGCGGCCAAGCCGCAGCACGTGGACGTGCGCGTGGTCGCAGCGACCAACCGCAACCTCGTCGATGCGATCGGCGAAGGCCGCTTCCGCAAGGACCTCTACTACCGGCTGAACGTCGTCTCGGTGGAGCTTCCGCCTCTGCGGGCACGCCGCGGCGATCTTCCGCACCTGATCCGGCACATGATCGAGCGCAAGAGCCAGGAGCTCGGCACCAGGACGCGCGAGCTGGCGCCGGCGCTCGTCGACCGCCTGCTCGCACACCACTGGCCCGGCAATGTGCGCGAGCTCGAGAACGTGATCGAGCGGTTGCTCGTGCTGAGCGGCGGCGCACCGGTGATCGGTCTCGACCAGCTTCCGGGTGATCTCGACAGCGGCGTTGGCGAGAGCGGCGAAGACGCGCGCCAGGCCGTTCTGCGCGGCACCAAGTCCCTCGCGGACGCCGTCGACGAGTTCGAGCGCGACATCATCGGCGAGGCGCTCCAGCAGACGTATTTCAACCAGACGCGGGCGGCGGAGCTGCTCGGAACGACCCGTCGGATCCTCAAGTATCGCATGGACAAACTCGGTCTCGACTGTCCGGACATGGCTCGTTGACAACCCGCAGGGGGCTGCGTAAACCCGCTTCCTGACCGCACTTTCGCGGTCACAGGCTTCGCGGCGCAGCCGCGAAGCAAGGGTCGAAACCTCGATGGCCAATCCGGCGGACATTGCACTCGAAAAAGCAGCCCGTCTCGAGCCGCTCGACGATGACGACGCCTATGCGCTGCTGCAGATTCCCGCCTCCGATCTTCCGAGCCTTTGCGAAATCGCCGGTGCATCGCGCGACTCGATGCACGGCCGCACGCTGACCTACTCTCCCAAGGTTTTTCTCCCGGTCACCAACCTCTGCCGCGACCGCTGCTCGTACTGCACGTTCCGCCGCGACCCCGAGGGCGCCGGCGAATGGACGATGACGCCCGACGAGATCCGCGACTGGTCGCGGCGCGGGCACGAGCTCGGATGCATCGAGGCGCTGATGTGTCTCGGCGACAAGCCGGAGATCGCGTTTCGCGGCTTTCGCGACTTCCTCGAAACTCACGGAGTCGGCTCGACGGCCGAGTACGTCGAGCTCGCGTGCTCGGTCTCGCTTGCCGAAGGCCTTCTTCCGCACACCAACGCCGGGCTGCTTTCCAAAGCGGAGATGGAGCGGCTGCGTCCGCTCAACGTGAGCATGGGGCTGATGCTCGAAAACATCAGCCCGCGCCTTCGTGACCGCGGCATGCCGCATCACCATGCGCCCGACAAGGAGCCCGTGCGGCGTCTTCGCATGATCCGCGAAGCCGGACAGCTCGCGATTCCGTTCACGTCCGGCATCCTCGTCGGCATCGGCGAAACGGAAGCCGAGCGCGTGGCGAGCCTGCTCGCGCTGCGGCGCGTGCACGGCGAGCTCGGCCACATCCAGGAGATCATCGTGCAGAATTTCCGTGCAAAGGAATGCACGGGCATGGCCGGCGCTCCGGAGCTGACCGAAGACGAAATGGTTCGCACCGTCGCGCTGGCGCGCATCATTCTCGGTCCGCAGATGAACCTTCAGGCGCCGCCGAACCTGAGCCCCGACAACCTCGTGCACCTGATCCGCGCGGGCATCAACGACTGGGGCGGGATCTCGCCGCTGACCAAGGACTACGTCAATCCCGAGGCCGCATGGCCCGCGGTCACAGCGCTTCGCGCGCTGTGCAACGAGAACGGATTTACGCTCGAGCCGCGCCTTCCGGTCTACGACGAGTACCTGACCGAAGACTGGATGGCGCCCGAGATGCTCGCAGCTGCCGAAGGCGTGCGCTCGCGCCGCGGGTTCGCGCGCATCGAAGGAGCCGCTTCATGAGCTACCAGACCGAAGCGCATCCGGACCGCGTCGAGTTCCTCATCGACGACGAGCGATCGCTCGACGCGCGCCTTTCCAGCATCGACCCGTACACAGCCGGCATCCTTTCACGGGCCGTTGCCGGCACGCGGCCGAGCGTCGACGAAGGCGCGCATCTTTTCGGCCTGCGCGGCAACGACCTTGCGGCGCTGGTTGCGGCAGCCGATCACGTGCGCCGCGAGGATGTCGGCGACGTCGTCACGTACGTCGTCAACCGCAACGTCAACTGGACCAACATCTGCTTTGTCGGATGCAAGTTCTGCGCGTTCGCCCATCTGAAGACGAGCCCCCTCGCCTACGACGATTCGATCGAGAGCGTGATTGCGCGCATCCGCGACGGCGTCGAGCGCGGCGCCACCGAAGTCTGCATGCAGGGTGGCATCAATCCCGAGATGCCGAGCGACGGCTACTTCAAGATCCTGCGCGCGGTGCGCGAGGCGTTTCCTTCGCTTCACATCCACGCGTACTCGCCGATGGAAATCTTCTACGGCGCACGCCGGTCGCAGATGGATTACCGCTCGTACATCAGCGAGCTCATGGCTTCGGGCCTGAACACGATCCCCGGCACGGCCGCGGAGATCCTCGACGACGAGGTGCGCGAGATCCTCAGCCACAAGAAGCTCGACACCGCGACGTGGGTGGAGATCATCCGCACCGCGCACTCGCTCGGCGTGCCGACGACGTCGACGATCATGTACGGGCATCTCGAGACGCCGATGCATCTGGCACGCCACGTCGACCTTCTCCGCCACATCCAGGCCGACACCGGCGGCTTCACCGAGTTCGTGCCGCTGCGTTTCATCTGGCAGGAGACGCGCCTTTACGAAGAGGGCCTGGTCTCGCCGATCCCGCAGGGCCAGCTCGATCTGGCCGTTTATGCGACGAGCCGACTCATGCTGCGCGGCCTCATCGACAACCTGCAGACGTCGTGGGTCAAGCTCGGGCACGAGCTGTCGACGCTGTCGCTTGCGGCCGGGTGCAACGATCTCGGCGGCACACTGATGGAGGAAAGCATCTCGCGCGAGGCCGGCGCCGATGCCGGAGAGTTCACGTCCGTCGAAGAGCTCGAAGCCATGATCCGGCGCATGGGACGCACGCCGCGCCAGCGCAACACGACGTACGGAGACGCGGTCCCTCTCGTCGGCGGCGATTCTCACGCTCCAGGCACGGCTTCGGATGCCGGCGCGCATATTACGGCGCCCCGCGCCGCAGCAGCTGTTGCCGCGGCCCACTGAGCGCACCCGGACCTCGAGCACTTCCCGCCTGACACCTCTGCGTTACAGGTTTCATTCGTGATCACGCTGATTGCCGGAGGTGTCGGTGCGGCCAGGCTTCTTCGCGGGCTGGTTCGCGTGGTGCCGGCCAAAGACCTGACCGTCATCGTCAACACCGCGGACGACGATGTGTTCTACGGGCTGCACGTCTCGCCCGACATCGACACGATCCTGTACACGCTTGCCGGCATCGCTCCGATCGAACGCGGCTGGGGAATCGAGGACGATTCGTTCTCGGTTCGCGCCGAGCTCGACACGCTTTGCGGAGCCGGCTGGTTCGCGCTCGGCGACCGCGACCTTGCAACCCACATCCAGCGAACGCGCCGCCTGAGCGAAGGCGCGACGCTGAGCGACGTGACGCGCGAGCTGTCGGCCGCACGCGGAATCCGCGTACGCGTGCTGCCGATGAGCGACGATCCGGTGCGGACCATCGTTACGACCACGACTGGCGATCTTGCGTTCCAGGAGTATCTGGTGCGCCGCCGCGCGCGGCCACGCGTCGTCCGGGTGCGTTATCGCGGTGCGCGAACAGCAAGGCCTGCGCGCGGCGTGCTCGACGCAATTTCGCGCTCGCGCATCGTGATCCTCGCGCCGAGCAATCCGTTCGTGAGCCTCGGGCCGATCCTCGCGGTTCCCGGCGTGCGCAAAGCTCTGGCCCGAGTACGCGATCGCGTCGTTGCCGTGAGCCCGCTGATCGGCGGCCGCGCAGTCAAAGGGCCGCTTGCCGCAATGTTGCGGTCAATGGGACGACGCACGGACAATTCGGCCATCGCGTCGATCTACAAGGATGTCGCCTCGCGGCTCATCGTGGCGCCGGGCGACGCGCCCGCTCGCGGGCTTCCGCAAGGTGTAGCCGTGGCCGAGCATGATATTCTGCTCGTCGATCCCGAACGGGCCGAAACGCTTGCGCGCTTCCTCCTCTCGGGCTTTTTCGGTTCGGGCAGGAAACGGAGCAACACGAAGTGAGCGCTGTATCGATTTTTCCGCTGACCGGCATTCCGGCGATCGGGCCCGGCGACGATCTCGCCCGTCTCGTCGGCGACGCGATCATGCGCAGCGTTCAGCTTCGTGCCGGCGACATCGTCGTCGTCTGCCAGAAAGTCGTCTCCAAGGCCGAGGGGCGCATCGTGCGGCTCGAAGACGTGGTGCCCGGCGAGAAAGCGCGCGGCTTCGCGAAGAAGTACGAGAAAGATCCGGCCATGATCGAGCTCGCGCTGCAGGAAGCCAGAGAAGTGCTGCGCATGAACGACGGGCATCTGATCACCGCCACTGCCAAGGGATTCATCGCCGCCAACTCCGGAATCGACCGGTCGAACCAGGCGACCGGAAGCGAGGCCACGCTCCTCCCGGTCGACTCGGATGCTTCGGCCGCGCGACTGCGGCAGCAGCTCGGCGAGCGTTTCGGCGTCGAAGTCGCGGTCGTCGTCACCGATACGTTCGGACGGCCGTGGCGGCTCGGTCAACTCGACTTCGCGATCGGCGCAGCCGGCATGAAGGTGCTCGACGACTACATCGGACGCCCCGACTGGACGGGCCGGACACTGGAGCACACGGTGATTGCGGTTGCCGATCAGGTGGCGGCCGCCGCCGGGATGGTTATGAGCAAGGCCGGCGGCATTCCGGCAGCGCTCGTCCGGGGATTTTCCTGGGAGAGCGGCAACGAGAATGCCGGAAACCTCGTGCGGCCGCGGGCCCAGGATCTGTTTCGCTGACGGAATGAACAAAAACCCCTTCAGGAAACTCCAGCGCCTTTTCTGGCGGTACTTCTTTCGACTCGTCGTCTTCACCGGCGCGATTGCAGAATGGGTCTGCATGGCGTGGGTGCTCATCATGATTCTGCGGCTGCACGTTCCGTGGCCGATTCATGTGCTCGGCCCGGTCGGGCTGCACATGCTCAACCGCCGGATACTCGGATCGCGGCCGGGGCCGGCCGGTGCGCGCAGCAGTCCGTTCGTGCGCGCGTACGTCGGTGTCGTGTTCACGTCGCTATTCGGGCTCGTGGTGCTGCTTGCCAACGGCGCGGTGTGGGCACTGATCGCGGCGGCGCTGGGCATTGCTTCGAGCCTCGGCTCGCCCGTTGCCGCCGCCGACGTCGCCGGCGCGGCGGGAATGACGGGATCGGTCGCGCTCGTGGTCGTCTCTTCGCTGATCGCGTGGGGGTACGGGCCGGGTCAGCGCCGCGTCCACGTGCTCGAGCTCGACGTCGTCATGCCGGGCCTCGCTCCGGAGTTCGACGGCTATCAGATCGCACAGCTGAGCGACATCCATCTCGGCGGCTACATGACGGTCGATGCGCTCGCGAGCCACGTCGAGCGCACCAATTCGCTGTCTCCGGATCTTACCGTCGTAACCGGTGACATCACCGACGGCCTCGACCACGTGATGGAGACATTCCCGGTGCTCGGCGGCCTGCGCGCGCGCGACGGCGTGGTTGCGATCCTCGGCAATCACGACGTCTACACGGGCGCCGACGACGTAACGGCCGCGCTTCGGCGCCTGACGCCGTTCCGTGTGCTGCGAGACGAAAGCATCGTCATCGAGCGCGGCGGCCATCGGCTGAACGTACTCGGTCTCAACGATGCCGGGCTCGACTGGACGCGCGGAGTTCGCGAGCACCCGGCTCTGCCGCGGCTCGCCGAGCGTGTTCCTGCCGGCGAGCCGGTTGTGCTGCTCTCTCATCGGCCCGACCTGTTCGGACAGGCCGCCGCATTGGGAATCGGCCTCGTCCTGTCCGGTCACACCCATGGAGGGCAGCTTGCGCTGCCGTGGCCTTCGTCACGCCCGTCCTCGCTCGCGCATTTCATCAGCGACTTTCCGCGCGGCACTTACCAGCTCGGAAACTCGACGCTGCATGTGAACCTCGGCCTCGGGGTGACCGGCCAGCCGGTTCGGGTATTCTCTCCTCGCGAGATCACGCTGATCACGCTGCGCAGTCCGGCTGCGGCCGCAGAAGCCTGATCTCGTCGCATCCCGGTATTTGCAACACAAGACGGACCGTATCCCCGGTCCCTCAAGGAGAATGCAGATGGCGAAATTCCGTCACCCCTTTGGCCGCACGGCACTCGTGCTCGCGCTCGTCGCTCCGCTCGCCCTCTCCGCTTCGGCGTTCGCAGCCGAAACCACTTACGAGATCGATCGCGCGCACTCGAGCATCGTATTCAAGGTCCGCCATCTGCTTTCGAAGGTTCCCGGTCGCTTCAAGAAGTTCAGCGGCACGATCGTCGTCGATCCGGACAAGCGCGACACCGTCAACGCGACCGCGTCGATCGAAGTCGCGAGCATCGATACCGACGAAACCAAGCGCGACGATCATCTGAAGAGCCCGGACTTCTTCGACGTCGCCAAGTTCCCGACGATCACGTTCAAAGGCAGCAAGCTGACCGACGTGAACAGCGATCACACCAAGGGCAAGCTTACCGGTGACCTTACGATCCGCGACGTCACCAAGCCGGTGGTGCTCGACGTCGAGTGGTTCGGCAAGGGAAAAGATCCGTGGGGCAACGAGAAGATTGCCGTCGCGGGCACCACGACGCTCAACCGCAAGGACTTCGGCATCATCTGGAACAAGACGCTCGACTCGGGCGGCTACCTCGTCGGCGACGAGGTCGAGATCGAGATCAACGTCGAAGCCCAGGTGCCGAAAGAAGAGAAGAAGTAGCGGGGCCGCCCGGGTCGTATGACCGGGTTCTCGTCTCCTGACTACGAAGGCTCGGGGTCGGAGCCTTCTTCTATTCCGGCGAAGAGCGCGGTGGTGAGGTAACGCTCGGCGGTGTCCGGGATCATTGCGAGCAGCACGCTGCCGCTCGGAGCTTTGGCTGCGACCTCCATGGCAGCGGCAACGGTGGCTCCGCCGGAGATTCCACAGAAGATCCCTTCCTGCATGGCGAGTGCCCTTGCCCACTGCACGGCGTCCGCGTCGGCGACGGGCACGATCTCGTCGGGCACCGAACGGTTGAGCACGGCCGGGACGAAGTCTGGCGTCCATCCCTGGATCGCGTGAGGTTTGAACTCTCCGCCCGACAGCAGAGGCGCATTGGCCGGCTCGGCAGCGATGATCCGCACCGAGGGCCGCGCGAGCCGGATCATTTCGCCTGCACCGGTCATCGTGCCGCCGGTGCCCCACCCCGTCACCCAGTAGTCGAGTCGGCGCCCGACGAAGTCGCTCAGGATTTCCGGACCGGTGGTGTTGCGGTGGTAGGCGGGGTTGGCCGGATTTTCGAACTGGCGCGCGAGGAACCATCCGTGCTTGGTCGCCAGTTCCGCGGCCTTGCGGACCATTCCCTGTCCGCGCTCGGCGGCCGGTGTCAGGATCACCTTGGCGCCCAGGCCGCGCATGATCTTGCGGCGCTCGATCGAAAAACTCTCGACCATCACGGCAACGAACGGGTAACCCTTGGCGGCGCACACCATCGCGAGCGCGATGCCGGTATTGCCGGACGTCGCTTCGACCACCGTCTGGCCGGGCCTGAGCGCGCCGCTCTGCTCGGCGTCCTCGATGATCGCAATTGCCAGACGATCCTTGACCGAAGAGAGCGGATTGAAGAACTCGCATTTGACGAACATCGTCACGTGCGCGGGCGCGATTCGATTGAGGCGGACGACCGGCGTACGGCCGATCGTTTCGAGAATGCTGTCGTAGATCACGGGGGCTCCTGTGCTGCGGATGGCGCGCGAAAACAGACGCCCGGGCTCTATAGCGTCGCCTCGATCACGACGCGAGACGGGTCCGAGGCAGACGCGAGGACGCTACGGCGCTCCCCTTGCCTCCCGATCCGAGCCCGGCTACAGGAACGGGATGCCGACCAGCAGCATCCGACATGACTGGAGCCTCCCCGAGGTCCGGTCGATCCACGACCTTCCACTGAACGATCTTCTGTTCCGGGCGCAAGGCGCGCATCGCGAGCACCACGCACCGAGCGAGGTACAGCTCTGCACGCTGCTGTCGATCAAGACCGGCGGCTGTCCGGAAGACTGCTCGTACTGCCCGCAGAGCGCGCATTACTCGACCGGCGTCGGCAAGGAAGCGCTGATGAACGTCGGCGAGGTTCTCGGCGCGGCAAAGACGGCCCGCGACGCCGGGGCGACGCGCTTCTGCATGGGTGCCGCGTGGCGCGAGGTGCGCGACGGCGAGCAGTTCGACCGCGTCTGCGAAATGGTCCGCGGAGTGACCGATCTCGGAATGGAAGCCTGCGTGACGCTCGGCATGCTGACCGGACCGCAGGCTCGCCGGCTCAAGGATGCCGGCCTCGTCGCGTACAATCACAACCTCGATACCTCGCGCGAATACTACGACCAGATCATCCGCACGCGCACGTACGATGACCGCCTGACGACGCTCGCGAACGTGCGCGACGCCGGCATCACCGTCTGCAGCGGCGGCATCATCGGCATGGGCGAGTCGATCGACGACCGCTGCGCGATGCTGGTCGAGCTGGCCAATCTGCCGGTGCATCCCGAGAGCGTACCGGTCAACGCGCTGGTTGCAGTCGAAGGCACACCGCTTGCCGACCGCCTGCCGGTTCGTGCGTTCGAGCTGGTGCGCATGATCGCGACCGCGCGCATCCTGATGCCCGCCTCGATCGTGCGTCTCTCGGCGGGTCGCAGCTCTCTCAGCGACGAAGCGCAGGCGCTCTGCTTCCTGGCGGGCGCCAACTCGATCTTCTTCGGCGAGAAGCTGCTGACGACCGGCAACCCCGAGCGCGATCACGACCTCGAGCTGCTCGACGAGCTCGGCGTACGTCCGCTCATTCCCGAGCATCTGGCCAATCCGGAAAAGGCCGCGTGAGGCGCCGATGAGCGACCTCGATCAGCACGCCGCCGCGATCGCAGAAAAGGGATTCACGATCGTCGAAGATGCGATCGAGGAAGACCTGATCGCCGAGATCGACGAAACGCTCCTGCGGCTCGAGAAAGACCTCGGCATCGTTCCGGCTGCCAATCCTTTCGAAGGCACGCAGACGGTGCGCATCTACAACCTTCTCGTGCACGGGCAGGTCTTCGAGAAGATTCCGGTGCATGCGGCGATCCTTCCGATCGTCGAGCGCGTGCTCGATCCCGGATGTCTCGTCTCTTCGCTATCGTCAATCTCGATCGATCCGGGAGAAATCCCGCAACCGATTCATGCGGACGACCAGCTCATCCCTCTGTCCAAGCCGCACAGCCCGATCGTCTGCAACACCATGTGGGCGATCACGGATTTCACCGAGCAGAACGGCGCGACGCGCCTGATGCCCGGAACCCATCTGGCCGATTCGTCCCCGATCTTCGGTACGCATTACGACTCGATCCCCGCCGAAATGCGACGCGGCTCGGTGCTCGTCTGGAACGGGAGCCTGTGGCACGGCGGCGGGGCCAACTCGACCGACAAACGGCGCATCGGCATCGCGATGAACTACTGCGCCGGCTTCATGCGCCAGCAGGAGAACCAGCAGCTCGGGATCCCGCTCGAGATCGCCGAGAAGTTTTCTCCGCGCCTCCAGGAGCTGTGCGGTTTCGGAATCTACAACGGACTGATCGGCCACATCGACAAGAAGCCGCCGACGGACGTGCTGTTCGGAAGTAACCGGCCAAAAGGCGTGATCTGGGATCGCAGGAAGTAGGCGCGACGTTCTGCAGCTGCTGGCGGATTTCTCCGTCAGGTCCGGGAGCTCTGGCGCCGCATGCGCTGCACGAGAACGCGCATCACGTGGAGCGCGAAGAACGGCGTATCGACCACCATCGAAAGGAACTCGTTCTCGTCGACTCGCGCAAGGCGCGCTTCGGTGCGGGCGATGGCGGTGGCGCTGCGGTTCTGGGAATCGATCAGCGCCATCTCGCCGAGAAGGTCGCCCGTACTCGAGATATCGATCAGCTTTTCGCCGACGAAGATGTCGATGGTGCCTTCGACCACCACGTACATGAAGTTGCCGGCACTGCCTTCGGCGAACACCGTATCGCCGGCCTCGAAATGGTCGATGACCTTCGCTTCGGAAAACAGTTTGTCGAGCCTTAGCAATACCGATGGCATCCGCCGACCCCTTCCGGTTTCAAACCGCAGTGCAGCACGTCGAAGCCGGTCATCTTGTGTGCGCGCAGCACCAATGACAAATCGCGGGGCGACCATTTTATCGGGTCGCAACTGCTTTCCCGCCGGCATTCGACGTGCACACTGACGAAAGACGAAACGCGGCCGGCCACGGCTCGAACAGACGAGCCGCCGTTGCCGCGAGTCTTCTCGGAATCGCCGTGGTCGCCGCGTTCGCTGCGTCACGGCTGGTGACCGTGGCGGTGCCGTCCGAGCGTGAATACGACGAGGGCGTGTATCTGCTGTCGGCGCGCGCCGTCAATCATGGGCACGAGCTTTTCTCGGATGTGTTTTCGTCCCAGCCCCCGGCTTTCCTCGAATCGCTCGCGCTCAGCATGCGTGTCGCCGGCGACAGTCTGGAAACCGGCCGGGTCTTCATCCTGTGCTTTGGCCTGCTGGCGCTCGGCTCGATCGCATCGATCGCGCGCCGGCTTTACGGGATATGGGCGGCACCGGTGGCCGCGGCCGGCCTTGCGATCGGCGCCACATTTCTCGACCTGTCCCACCTCGTGCAGGCCGAGCTGCCGTCTCTCGCGATCGCACTCGCAAGCCTCGCAGCCTGCCTGGAGGCGCGCGCGCATTCGTGGAGTCGCGGCTGGCTGATTGCCACGGGGGCGCTGTTCGCGCTCGCCGCGCTCTTCAAGCTGTTCATCGTGCCGTTCGCTGTGCCGCTTGCCTTTCTGCTGCTGCTTGCTCCCGAGCGCGATGATGACCCGGCCTGGAGCCTGGACGGGCGCGGCCTTCTGCTCTTGCAGCGCGCGGCTGGACGGATGCTGCTCGTAGCGGGCGGCGCGGTCGCGATCGGATGCATCCCTCTGTTCTGTTACGACATCGGGGCGCTCTTCGAACAGACCGTCTCGTTTCAGCTCGTCAAGCACGAGGTCTACGAGCTCAACCGGCAGGCCAACCTCATGCGCTGCTGGAAGCACATCGCATCGGAGCCGACTCTGGCGATCAGCGCTGCGGTTGGCGGGCTGTGGCTGATCCGCCACAACCGGCTGATCTTCGCGTGGCTGCTCGGCTGGCTCGTTGCGAGCCTCTTCGTGCTGATGGAGCAGACGCCGCTTTTCTGGCGGCACTTCGTCCTGCTGGCACCGATCGTGGTGCTGGCAGCAACGTCACTTCTCTCGCCGCTGACGGACCAGCGAGGCCTCTCGAGCGCACTTCTCGTCACCATGTCGCTGCTCGGCGTGTGGTCTTATCCGTCGATCGCAACCCCGGCCGGCGTCTTTCCGCTGATTCCGCAGCGGCAATCGGAAGAGACCCAGGCAACGTCGATTCGCGCCGTCGCCGCATGGATCGGCGAGCACTCCGATGCTGGCGATCTCGTCGCCGGGGACGATCCGATGGCAATCTATCTCGCGGGTCGACAGTCGCCGCCCGGGCTGTGCGACAGCTCGCGGGCCAGGATCAACTCCCAATCGCTAACGCTCGCAATCGCACGCGAGCAGAGCGCAACCGCTCGCATCATCGTTCTGCGAGATGACGGGCGGCTGTCACGCCTGCCCGGATATCCCGCGTGGCTCGCGAAGAACTATTCCAGGGAGAATGCACCGCCAGGAACTTTAAGGAGCTTCTGGGTCCGGACCGCGGCACCCGGCCACACGAACGAGTAAGTCAGCCCGCGTTCCAGCGAAGCACGACGAAAGCGGTCATGGCGACGAAGCACACGAGATGCGCGCGGCAGATTTCGCGCGCCAGCCGGGATTGTTCGGAAGGCGGATCTTTGCGGGTTCCGAGCCGGATCGCACTCGGAAAGATCCGCACGAGCGCAAGCGTGATGGGAACTCCGCAGAGTGCAAGAGAGATCCCGTCGACTACTCGAGTTCCGCCGGACGCGGCGAGCTTCGAAACCAGAATCACGACCATCGCGGCCATCACGGCGCCCACCAGATGGTTCATCGGCGACGCCGTGGTCGTGACGCGCCTGTAGTACGAAGCGATCCCCGCCAGCACGTCGTCCGCGAGCACATCGGATGCGGCGCTGCGCCGCTCACCTGCGCGGCTGAAGACGAGCACGTCGAACATCAGATCCATCCAAAGTACGGCGAGAAGAAATCCGCCGCCTACTCCCAGAAAGAAGTTCATCGGTCGAGTTCGATCCTGCAAGTCCGTTGTTCGCAACGCCCAAAACGAAAACGGGGGGCGTCCGTGTGGACGCCCCCCGCTTCTTACGATCCTTCAGCCAACGCTCAGTTCTGCGTTGATCCGAAGACGTTCATCGAACCCTTGGTCAGCGTGCGGGTGTCTCCGCCCGTCGCACAACCGAGGATGATATCGACTTCGGCAGCGTTCCCGCCCACCGGCGTGTACTGGCTGTTCAGTGCGATGACACCCTTGGCCGTCGTCGTCGAGTTGCCCAGGAGCAGCGTCTCCGACGAATCGAGCGGGGTCTGGACATCGTTCTCGACCGCGATCAGCGTGCAGCTTACCTGCTTCGCCCCATTCGCAAACGGTGAGTTCACCTTCGCGCTGATGAGGTAGTTCGAGGCACCCGTCACGTGCTGCGAGAGCACGTCCGTGGTCGTTGCGCTGATGCCGGCCGAGTTGAACTTCTGCGTCCAGCCCGGTGACATTCCGTCCTTGCCGGCTGCTCCGGTGGGACCGGTTGCGCCGATCTGACCCGGAGGTCCTTGCGCGCCCGGAGGTCCGGCGATGCCGTCCTTACCCTGTGCGCCGGCCGGGCCGGTTGCGCCGGTCTGTCCCGGAGGACCCTGCGATCCCGGAGGACCTGCGACGCCGTCTGCGCCCTTGGCACCGGTCGGGCCGGTTGCGCCGGTCTGTCCCGGAGGACCTTGGGCTCCCGGAGGTCCGGCAACGCCGTCCTTTCCGTTCGCGCCTGGTGCACCCTGAGCGCCGGTCTGCCCCGGAGGTCCGGTGGATCCCGGAGGACCAGCAACGCCGTCCTTGCCATTCAGTCCCGGAGGTCCGGTGGATCCCGGAGGACCGGCAACGCCGTCCTTGCCCTGCTGTCCCGGAGGACCAGTGGCTCCCGGAGGTCCAGGAATTCCGTCCTGTCCCGGAGGACCGGTCGATCCCGGAGGACCGGCAACGCCGTCATGTCCGTTCTGTCCCGGAGCGCCAGTCTGTCCCGGAGGACCAGTGGCTCCCGGAGGTCCCGGTACGCCATCGTGTCCCGGAGCGCCGTCCTTGCCGTCGAGGCCAGGATTACCGTTGAGTCCCGGAGGGCCGAACGGACCAACCGGGCCAGTCGGACCGGTGGCTCCCGTAAGACCGATGGTGCCCTGCGGTCCGGTAGGACCGGTCGGGCCAGTCGCACCGACTGCGCCAGTCGCGCCGGCCGGGCCGGTCGCGCCAGCGGGGCCGGCTACACCCTGGGGTCCGGCTGAACCTTGCGGTCCGGTGGGGCCAGCTGCACCCGTGGCGCCAGCTGCGCCTGTCGCGCCAGCAGGTCCGGTCGGTCCCGGAGGACCGCCAAACTCACCTTGCGGGCCAGTCGGTCCGGTCGGACCGGTTGCACCCACAGCACCTGCCGCGCCGCTCGTGCCCGCCGGACCGGTAGGCCCAGCGGGACCTTCCGGTCCACGACAATCGCCAACGGTGCAGAAGGTGTCACCATCGGTGTCCTCTTCTGCATCACAGGCCGAATTGCTGTTCGTATCCCAGCACAGCGTGCCGGCGATAATCGGACAGCCTATTTCCACGTTTTGACCGACTGCGAAACGCAGCAGCCTCAAAGCGTCAGTTGCAACAACGGTCCCGCTGCCGTCGACATCGCCGCAGACTTCCGTCGCGGCGAGTGCACCTGTCGCACCAAGCAGCACCGCTGACAGCGCTGCTGCAGAAAATCCCATTCTTTTCATATACGAACTCCCCAGACCTCCCGGCGAACGAGTGTTGCCTACTAGATGAAAGAGCGAGGAGTTTCGCCCTTTCGCTTTCAATTTCCTACCTTCTAAGCGCCCGTATGTAAAGCACGATGAGCCCGTAACGCTACGTCACGGCACAAGTTCTGCCCGGGGAGTGAATCTCCCCACAGAAAACGACGGGTGCAGCCGCGAGCGGTTTTGACAGGAATAGGCGACTGCGTACGTGCGGGAAAATTGCCGCGCCGAGGCACGCCGAGAGGTTCCTTGAACGATTGTGAAGGAGCCCGCATCCCTGGACACGTGGAAACGGACGCCGGCATGCCCGGGGACGAAGACAGATCCCGGGGTTTTGCGGCCTGAGAGTCTGAGCGCGGAATGGGATGCGGCCGGCCGGATCCTCGACGCCACGCGGCATTACGCCATCAAGAATCCGGGCGGGCGCTGTCGGCGGGCGTAGTCAGGCGAACCGACGGACGGGAGCCGACGCCTGTTCCGGTTCGAGTGCCAGGTCGAGCGTACGCACCTTTGCAAAGCGTCGCGCGACGTCCTGCCAGTTGACGATCTTCCAGAACGAGCTGACCCAGCTCGCCTTCACGTTCTGGTATTGCAGGTAGTACGCGTGTTCCCACATATCGAGCACGAGGAGGGGCACGGTCCCGTTGCCGATGTTTCCCTGGTGATCGTAGATCTGTTCGACGACGAGGCTGTGGCTTACCGGTTCCCAGGCAAGCGCGCCCCAGCCCGAGCCCTGCACGTTCAGTGCGGCTTCCGTCATCTGACTGCGAAACGCATCGACGGAGCGGAACGATTCGCGAATCGCGGCCTCGAGCTCACCGTCCGGCTCGCCGCCGCCTTTCGGACACATGTTGTTCCACAACAGCGAGTGCAGCACATGGCCGGAAAGATGGAAGGCGAGATTCTTCTGCAGCTGATTGATCGCGCTGAAGTCCTTCTTCTCGCGCGCTCCTTCGAGCTTCTCGAGAACCGTGTTGGCTCCGTCCACGTAGGCCGCGTGATGCTTGCTGTGATGAAGCTCGAGCACTTTCGCCGAGTAGTGCGGCTCCAACGCCGAGTAGTCGTACGGCAGCTCCGGAAGTGAGTATGGTTTCATCTTGAACCCCTTTGTCCTGTGTCGACGTCCCGCGACTCACGAGTCCCATATGCGGGCAGATCGCCGACCTCGGCATGCTGTGCAGCAATGTCCGTCTCGGTACGAGGCGGTTCGACGGGTTTCAGATCGCTGTTAGCGGGTCCGGTGACGACGCGTCCCAGCGCGTCGAATCGTGACCCGTGAGCCGGGCAGTCCCACGTGTGCTCCGCCGAGTTCCACTGCACGACGCCTCCGAGGTGGGGACACATGGCCGAGAATTCGTGGACCGTGCTGTCCTCGTCCCGATAGCACGCGACTTTCGTCAAACCGCGTCGCAGGATCGCACCACAGCCCGGCATGAGCTCGCCGGCGCTCGCGACTTCGCCTGGAGTCAGCCAGTCGGTGTACTGCCACGCCGTATTCGAATTCTCCCGTGCATATTCGATCGCGGCCTTGAGCGTTTTGCGTGACGGATCGTAGAGCCTGGCCCATGGATTTTCTCTCTGCAGGATCAGATCGCTGAGCAACATCCCTGCGATCGTTCCGTGTGTCATGCCCATCCCGCAGTCGCCGGTCGCGATGTAGACGTTCTCGGCGTCGAGCGGGTTGCGGCCGATGAATGCAAGGCCGTCGATTGTCTCGAAGACCTGGCCCGACCAGCGATGCGTGACGCCGCCAACGATCGGAAAGCGGCTGCGCGTCCATTCCTCGAGGTTACGATAGCGTTGCGGAGCGTCGTCGCTCTGTCCGGTCTTGTGGTCTTCGCCGCCGACGATGAGCGTGTCGTATCCGTCGGCGCCGTGCCTTCCGTCGCCGGCCGGAGACAGCCGCACGTAATGATAGGGATCCTGCGTATCCCAGAAGAGCGCCCGCGGCGCCGCACCGGCGGGTACCCGTGCCGAAATCACGTACGAGCGATAGGCCGCCTGCTTGGTATGGATCGCGACACGATCGTTGATCGGTGTGTTGGTCGCGACGACGACCGCCGCAGCAGCAATGCTGGGGCCCTTTTCGGTTCGAACGCGCGCCTGGCGTCCGCCGGAAACCTCGGTCGCGTGCGTATCGCAGTAGATGCGGCCGCCGCAACGAACCAGCGCTGCCGCCAGGCCCGACAGGTACTGGAGCGGATGAAACTGCGCCTGGCGAGGAAACCTCAGGCAGGCGCCGATCTTCGGATGCTCGAATGGAGCCTGGGCAAGCAGCTCGAGTCCTTCGATACCGATGCGACGGGCGACTTCGAGCTCGCGCTCGAGCATCTCGAGCGGATCCCCGGGCGCGAGGAACAGATATCCATCGAGGCGCTCGAACGCGCAGCTGATCTTCTCCTGTAAACTGAGGTTTTCGATGCAATCGATCGCGGCGCTGTGGCTGTGCGCGGTAAGTCGCGCGCCCTCTTCGCCATGAAGCCGTTCGATTTCGTAGTACCTGGCATCGATCGCGTTCGACAGGTGCGCGGTGGTCCTTTCGGTTTGGCCTCCGCCGATGCGGCCGTTCTCGATCAGCACGACAGACTTACCGGCCTTCGCGAGAAGATAAGCGGTGGTAACACCTGCAATCCCTGCGCCGACGACACAGACATCGCACGAGGCATCTTTCGTCAGAGGCGGAAAGTGCGGCGTCGTCGCCGTCGACATCCAGAGTGAAGTGCTTTGGGCGTCAAGGATGGACATGGCGAGGTCTCCGAACCGGCCGACCGTGCGCCTGGTGCGCGCGGCCGGCCGGTGGCTTTCGGACGGGACAGAACCGGGCGGATCAGCGAATCAGATGTTGCGCCCGCCCGTAGTCCCCGAGTACGGGGTGCGGTGGCTCGTCTCCGAGGTCTGGCCGCTCTGCGACGACGACTGGCCGGCCAGTTTGCGCGCTTCTCCCGCGTAGTCCTCCGCCATGTCTTTTGCCTGCTCGCCCCACTCCTGGGCCTTTTCGCTCAGGTCACGGCGCAGCTCGGAACCGGACTTCGGCGAGAACAACAACGCGAGGCCTGCGCCGAACAGCATGCCGGTGCCGAACACGCCAAGCATCGGCAGGATGTCGGTGTTTCCACCGAGATAGGAACTGCTGCGGCTCTGCAGGCCGACGGCGCTGGCAATGTCTTCTCGTGACGGAAGCGATTGAAGTAGCTCTTCGATGTTCATGATGTCTCCTTGTGCCTTCGCGGTTCGTACGATTCGGATGGACCGTGTTCGTTGAATGAATCAGTGACGGGTTGGAGTGGGAGCTTCGCCCATCTTCCCGGCTGCGGCCCACGTACCCATTTCGCGGGCCGCGACGGCCAGCCCGAAACGAGTCGCGAATCCGAGCATCAGCACAGTTAGACGCGAGCTGAGCCCGCCTCCGAGGACGTAGCCAATGCCGGCAGCAGCAGCCAGGGTTGCAACCGGGCGCTCGCGAACGGTGTCGGTCAGAAAGGTCTGCAACTCACTTCTGGCTTCCTGCACGTGTCCCACGAGCTTCTGCGCATCGCCCTGAAGCTGGCGTCCACGGTTGGCCAGCGATTCGCGCGACGCGTTTCCGGAGCGACGACGCTCATTCTGTTCATCGGATCCGTTGGTGACCTGGTTTCTGGTTTCAGACATTTCCACTACCTCCTCGAAAACATGCGCGCCACGACGAAGCCGAGACCCAGCGCGGACAGCACCGCGGTGACCGGGCGCTCCTCGACGAATTTCTGCAGCTGTTGCTCGATGTCCGTCGCCGTGGACTTGAAGATCTCGATATCGGTCTGAAGGGTCTGCGAGAGTTGCCGTAGAGGCCGACTTTCCGAGTTGCGTTCCGTATTCATCCTGTTCTCCTTGATGGCATGGGTATGGGCAGGTAAACGGACTCTTTGTCTCTCCTCATCCCGAGCCAGAGGCCGACGCAGAATGCGCCGGCGACCCAGGCGAACGGGCGGGAACGAATGTACTGCGCGATGTCGAGCTTCTGCTCGGTTGCTTCTGCGAGCTCGTGCATCGCCTCCAGAAGTTCTTCTTCGTCTTCCTCGATGCTGTGGAGCAGCTCTTCTTTCCGCTCCGATACGTCTCCGCCGTTCTCATTCGCCATGTTCCTGGTCTCCTGAGCTCCGCCGGATGTTCTGGACCCGATCGGTGTGTTCGTCTGCCACCTCGCCGCCGAGGGTCGGCAGGTTCTTTCTCAACGCCACAAAGACGACGACCGCAGCGATGCTCGCGTTGACTGCGGCGTACACCGCGAGGTGCATCGGCATGCCTCTGTGCGGCAGCAGATAGAGAACGGTGCCGGCCAGCCCTGCGAACCACGCCGCCAAGCCCACAATCACGCCGAACGTGATCAGCCCGGCTTTGGTGATCAGCGCGGAAATGAGCTCGTGGCTTTCGAGCGTAACGAGGTCGATTCGTTTGCTGATCACCCGCTGGGTTGCAGAAGCGAGCTTCTCGAGTGCGGCGGGGACTGACGGGGCCGGAACCGGCGACGGTTCGGGGATCGGGCGACGTTCCGGAACCTCGGCGATACGCGGGCCCCTCCTCTGTTCAGCGTGATTGGCCATCGTCATTCACCTCAGGGACGGACGTGCCGTCTCTCTTGCGTGTCAACCCGACATTGGTCGATGGCGCCGGTGCGATGCATTCGCTGCGAACGATCGCACCGGCGCCGGTTCGTCAGACAGTAATGTTCCTGCCGCCACGGCCACTCAGCAGAGCCACGGCCAGGAAGACCACCGCGAGCACGGCGAACAGCCAGCCGATCTGCGCCGACAGGCCGGCCACGCCGTTGAAACCGAGAACCGCGGCAATCAGAGCCACGACGAAGAAAACGATCGCGTAATGTAACATGGTGAACTCCTTGGACGGACCCTTCTGCGTCCGCCGCGTGGGCTAGTGCTTGAACGACCCGCGGTCGTCGAGCTCGCTCTCGAACTTGGCGATCTCGTCCTCGACCGCATCCTTGGCCATGCCGTACTTCTTCTGGAGCATGCCCGCGAGCCTGTCGCGTTTGCCGCCGATTGTGGTCAGCTCATCGTCGGTGAGCTTGCCCCAACGCTCCTTGACGCCGCCCATGAATTCCTTCCAGTTGCCTTCGACTTGATCCCAGTTCATTCCGTTTCTCCTTGTGGCTCCGTGAGCTTCGGGTAGCCACGGATCCGGTCTTCTCGTCGACATGACCTGACCACTTCCGCGCGCTGATCCCGTCACGAGTCACGCGCGGCTTTCTCTTCACTGCTGCAATCTCCGTCCGTGCAACGCACGACGTCGATCTATCTGAAATTACGATAAACGAGCCATCTGGTGCCGTGAAGACGTGTTCGCAATTCTCGGCGCCATCAGGGTCATCACCTGATAGAGGGAAACCTCCACGCGCGAAGAATTCGCGGCCGCTCACGCGCGCGCGTCAGACTCGAACGCGCCTTCTCCGAACCGCGTACGCTCATCGCACCACGCGAGCGCGCGGCACGATGAGCGCAGGAATGAGATCAGTGTCGCCCGTGGGCAGGGCCGAATTGACCGGACTGCGGCGAGCGCGGCCCGAAGTCTTGTGATGCAGACCCTCGTTCCGAATGTTGCATCGCCGGCTGCGACTGATGCTGCATTCGCGGTTCGACCTGCATCGATCGCGGCTCGCTCTGACGCATCATGCGCGGCTCGTTCTGATAACCACGCGGTTCGCTTTGACGCATCATGTGCGGCTCGCTCTGCGGCATCCGCGGTTGCTGCATGCGTTGCTGCGGTATCCGCTGCTGCTGCATGCGTTCCTGCTGGAAGCGCTGCTGCTGCATGCGCTCCTGCTGGAAGCGCTGAGGCTGCATGCGTTCCTGCTGTTGCATCCGTTCCTGCTGGAAGTGCTGCTGCATGCGCTGCTGCTGGGGCGCAGACTCCCGCTCCGGACGGCGCGCCGGAATTTCCCTCTGCGCGGGCTGCCGTTCCGAGCGTTCGATGCGAGCCGGGCTTGACCGATCCGACTCTACGCTGCGTCCTCGCGATGCCGGCTCGCGACGATTGAGATTGTCGTCACGCCGCATCGGCGCGGCACCGTGCGTGCGTTCGGACGGCTGCATGACTTCTTCCTCACGGTCGACTCCGCGCCCGCGCGGAGCTCGATCGTCACCGCCGGCAGCTCGGCCGCCGCGCGGAGTTACCTCGAGGCCAGTCGTTGCGTCACCGCGTCCGCGCGGTGCCACGCGCTCCTGGCCCGGCGCAGTGTCGCCGCGTCCGCGCGTCTCTTCCTGCTCGCCGGTCGGCCACAGCCGCTGCTCGTTTCGGTCACGGCCCGTTGCCTGGCCGCGCGACGTTCCAACGGTCGGCGTGCCGGCGTTCCCGAAGCCGCGGCGGTTGTCTTCCCGCTCGATCAGCTCGGGCGCGCCGCCGCGCTCGTTGTCCTTTTCTCGCGGACCACGCTGCGCAGTGACCGCCGCCTTCTCGCGCGCGGGTACGCGATCGAGACGCGCCTTTTCCTGTCTGATCGTGTCTGCCTGCCGCACCTCACGAGGAGCCTTCGCAATTCCCAGTCTGTCGGGTGTCTTGTCGCTGCGTTCTTCGATGCGGGGTCGGAAAACCTCGAAACGGTCGCCCTTGAGCGCGCCGCGCGTCGGACGATCGGCATTCTCGAGTCGCACCTGTCTGACTGGATGCGCAGCGACACGCTCGATGGTGCTGCGGTCGATGCTGTGTCCGATACGATCCGGACTGTCGCCGTCCCATCGCGTGACGTCGCGTGACCTCTCGTAGACGCGGTCACGCTCCGCGCGATCTCTCAGCATCACACGCGAGATGCGCGGCGAGGTGAAGTCGCGATCGCGACAGAACACCCAGCGGTCCCAGTCACGTCCACGATGGCGATGGCCCCAGTCGTCATCGTATCCCCAGTGATCCCACCGGTACTCTGGATAGATATCGAAATAGACCGGCCAAAGTGGTGCCCATCCGACGTATCCACTCTCTATGCGCCAGTCGACCCACGCCGGCGCCCATATGCGTCCCGGCACCCAGGTCCAGCCGTAGATCGGATCGAAATACCATCTTCCATAATGATAGGTCGCCCAGCCCCACGGCTCGTACGAAGCCCACGTCCAACCGACATCGTCCGCCCATACCCATTGCCCTTCGGTATACGGCCGCCAGTCGACGGCAACTCTCAGCGGACGCCACACCCAGCCGAAGTCGGCCTGGAAGTACCATTCTCCGTAGGGCGCGAGCTCCTCATAGAAGTACGAATCGTCGACGATCTGAGCGACAGCGTCGCGCGGCATCGCGAGATCGACGATCAGTGCTCCAGAGCTGCAACCAAGAAAGATCGCCAGCAGCACGCTGCGGGTGATCGCGGGGCTTTGAAACGAAATCCCGATGGCATTCATCACATGACTCCAGCGGGGCCAATAGCCCACGTTAAATCCGGTCCGCCGCTATCCCGGACGAGTACACGTCATCGTGCGATTCACGTGTCGAGTTTAAGCACGAAGTCCATGCGCGAAAAGATCTCCTCACTCAGACGTCACGCACATGGAAAAACATTCGATGCGCATTCACCCGAACGCGTTCACCCGTAAGCGGACTTTAACGCGCCGCTTACCTTGCAGGCTTGGATGCTCAATGTATCGTTGACGTTGTCCCGATTGTTTGTCCGGGGCCCAGCTCAGAAGGAGATACTCAAATGAAAATGCAACGCATCGTTACCACCATGACACTCGGCCTGGCGCTCGGCTTGTTGGCGAACGCCTCGGTCAGCTATGCAGACATGGAAAGCACGACGACCACGAAGAGCACGACGTATTCCGGCGTCGTCTCGCAGGTAGACCCGTCGTCTTCCACGATCATTCTCAAGTCGGAGAGCTCGCCTTCTCCGGTGACATACACGTACTCGAAAGAGACGACGTTCGTGGATTCCACCGGACGCCCGGTCTCTGCGGACGTGATCATGAATTCGCCGGTGACGGTGGAGTACTCCACGGAAGGCGGCCGCACGATCGTTCGCCGCGTCGTTCAGACCGGCCCTGCGCGCACGACCACGAAGACCACGCACACCGAGACGGAAACCCGCTGATCCGTCTGGCGGAGTTCCACTGGGCTCGGGGCAGTGCCTGACGGGCACTGCCCCGAGCCCATGAAGGAGAGCATCATGAAAAAGCTTATCAGCGTTTTTGGACTGCTCGCGCTGGTCGTCGCTGTCGCCGGTTGTGGTGAGCATCGCCGTGTGACGACAACGAGCAAGGAAACGATCGAAACGGCACCGATGGACCCGGTTGTCACCGAAAGCCGCACCACGCACACCGAGACTCACACCAGCCACTGACCAACTGGCGATCGGTCGCGACCCGCGCGCGACCGATCCGGCGACAGCCATCCCTTTCAGAACGCAGGTCGATCCGATCGAATGACGCAGCGACGGCAGCGGGCCAATGCCCCGCTGGCCGTCGCGACTTCGGTCGCATTCGCCGGAATCACGCCCGGCGCGTGGAGAACACGAAAGCCATCGCGTAGAGAACCAGCGCGAATACGTAAAGGCTGCGGAAGCCGAAATACATCGAGTTGTATTCGAGAAACCCGCCGACCATCGCGCCGAAGAGGTTCGACGACAGCGCGCTCGATACATCCCCTTCCCTCGCGACTTCGCTCGAGAACGCAAAGCCCGAAAAGAACATCGGCAGCGTCAGCACGGCGACCATGACGATGCGTGACAGGACGGGCGGCATGCCTGAGAGAACCTCGCCGGATATCGCCAGCCCGAGAAGCAGAGACGCCGCCAGAAGGCCGTACGCAATCGGATCCGGCATCCGGCCACGCCGAAGGATGATGCGGTTGGCCAGGTACGCCATGGTGAGGATGCCGGCGATCACCACGCTGATGACCTGCCACGTATTGCCGAGCGTCAGGCCAAGCTCGGTGATGCTCTTGGTCTCGACCAGCATGAACCCGGCTCCGAGAAAGAACGCCACCGGCTCGAATCGCGAGGTTCCCGCGGGCAGAAGCTCGCGAATCATGACCACCGAGACAAGCAGCAGCAGCGCGATCACGACGACGTACGTCAGAGGGTAAGTTCGCCTCGCCATGTAAAGGAAAGGCCAGTCGTCGGTGGAGACGGCAACGGGGGCGGATATGGCCTTGACCGTCGCGGTGATGTTCTTGAGCGGAATGCCTGTCGGCAGCATCATCCCTTCGCCGATCACGAAGCTGGTTCCGAAATCGTAGCCGGTCTCGAAGACGACCGGCTCCAGGCCGTCGAACGCCTGCGTGAGCATGTCGTACATTTTGCGACCCTGCTCCCAGTTCACGAGGCAGAACGTCATGACCAGCAGCCCGCCGGGTTTGAGCCGTGCACGGGCCTCGCGGAACGCCTCGACGGTATAGACGAAGCTGTCCAGCCGCACGCTCGTCATTCCCGAAAGCTGTGCGTGCGAATCGAGCAGCCCGTAAACGACGAGGTCGTAGCGGTGGTCCGTCCGCCTGACGAACGAGCGCGCGTCCTCGACAACCGGGCTTACGCGTGGATCGTTGTACGGATCTTCCGGATGAAGCCGGCGCCCGACATCGAGAATCACCGGATCGATCTCGACCGCATCGACGTGACGTGCGTTTCGCCGCAGCGCCGCAGCCACGTCGTTGCCCGTGCCGCTACCGACGACCAGGACGTCGGCAGGATCCGGGCGCACGACATACGGAAGCTCGTAGTACGCGGCAGCAATTTTCTTCTTCGGATCGGACGTCTGGGCAGCGGCGCTCAGATCGACGATGTGCTGGAAGTACGAGTGATTGGCGAGAATCTGCACCGGCTGGTCGCGCCGGGTCTCGATCGCCAGCACCTGATACGGCGAGTACACGTACGAGAGGTCGACCGACAGCGGCATCGCGAGCATCCACGCCACGGCTGCGACGGAGGCGATCGTCGGAGCCACCGTCCATGCGCTGGCGCCGCGCGCCAGCACGACGCCGAGCCCAAGCGCCGCGACCAGGATCCACACGGCCGGAGGGCTCCACAGATAGCCGAGAAGCGTAAACGCGAGAATGCCGGCGAGGCTGCCGAGAAGGTTCGCGCTGTAGGCCACGAGTGGCAATTCGCGCCGCATCAGCCGCGCAGCGAGCTGGCCGAGTGGAAGACACGTGACGACGGTCAGCGTGAAGACGAGGAGAAGAAATCCGTATGCGATCAGGACGGCGCCGAACGAATGGACGCGCGCGAAACCCATCGCGCTCTGCTCGAGGACGGGGTTGCGCAGGTGGTCGTGCAGGGTCGTCTGGCTCAGCCCGTATAGCACGAGGAACTGCAGCGCGATCGCCGGCATCACGAGCGGAGTCATCAGCGGCCGCATCGATCCGCGAGCGTAACCGAGGCCCAGCCCGAGGAATGCAGCCAGCAGGCTTACATTCTTGTACAGGGCGAACAGCTGGAACATCGACGAGTGCCAGCGGATCAGCATCAGCTCGATGAACAGCCCGAGCGCACTGGCGAGCATGATCCAGGCGCCGAGCCGGGCCGGCTCGATTGTTTCCACGGCCTCGTCATGACGGTCGAGCGCAGCCGCCAGGCGCGGCCACCACCGCGAAGCGTTGCGGCTGGCAATCGTCCAGGCTGCCAGCAGCGAAAGCGGTACCGCCGAGAGGATGAGCGCGGTCGACAGATCGTCCAGGCCGTGGGTGAGCTCGCCGCCGACAAACAGCGCGATGCCGACGAGGAAGACGGGAGCGGCCGGCCACCGCGGCGCCGAAACGGAACTCGATAACGACATGGAAGAAGAACTTTTTACGCGAGATGGGCGAAGCCAGCCAGCCTATCGGCGCAAAGACTTGAAGAAGATCGTCGTCGGGCATGGCCTGCCGTCCGGCCACAGCGCGTAGTCCGGGATCTCGCCGCACCGCTGCCAGCCGCTGCGCGAGTAGAGCCGGTACGCGTCGCTGCCAGTCACGGTGTCGAGCACGAGGACCGTCCTGCCCGCCTCGAGAGCCTCGCGTTCGACTGCTGCAAGCAGCGCCGCGCCGATGCCGCAGCGACGCGCCCGTCGATGCACCTGCATCTTGGCGACGTCCGCGCGGTGAGGCTGGTTCTCGAAGGTCGCGGGAATCAACGTAACGGTGCCCACGATCCCGGCGGTGTCCTCGGCGACAAGCAGGATCTTCTCGCCGCGCGACACGCCCGCGGCGAGGCCGTGCCAGAAAGCGTGCGCGTTCTCGCGGGAGACGGGCTGCAGAAAACCGATCGAGGCGCCGCCTTCGACGCAGTCGATCGTGACATCGGCAAGACCACAGATGTCGTCCTCGCCGAGGATGTCGACGCGGCGGATTCGGAAGGCGGCGTTCTTTTTGTCATCGACGATCAAGAATGGCTCCTGTCGTGTGATCGCGCACACGTGCGAACCTTGCGTAAGCTCGGTGCGGGCTCAATGATCGCGCGCTCCATGAATGTCGAGTTCTTCGTGGTCGGCGTCGCGCTGATTCTTGTTTCCGCGGCGCTGTTCGTCTGGCGATCGCTGCCGCCGTGGATTCTCGCGGTCGCAGGGTTTGCTCTTGCGATGGCCGGCCGGCCGGGGATCCTTGGCATTCATCTCCGGCAGCCGCAGAGCGAGCGCGAGGCGTGCGAGTGGCGATGCGATGCCCTCTATGGACATCGCAATGAGCTGGGCTCGAAGTTCGCGCTCTGTGTCGGGACCTGTCCGTAAGACATCCTGCCTGGCAACCGACGTCGGCTACTGTCGCATCCTCGCGCACACCACCGCTGTCCTCATTTACACTTTACGCGTCGCGGAAGTAGGACTCGAGGATGGGGAGCGGGCGAAAAGCTCGTGCCTGGGTGCACGGCCTTGCGAGTTTCGGGCTGGCCCGCTTGGCGGTGCCTGCTGCGCTCGGGTCGCTGCTGGCGCGCGACGTCAATGCAGCAGACGCAACTCCACCTGCATCACCGGCACCGATCGCCGCGAACGCCGGCTACGTCGGCAGCGCGTCGTGCCGTCCATGCCATGAAGCCCAGTACGTGGCGTGGAAAGGCTCGGATCACGACCTCGCCATGCAGGACGCAACCGAGGCGACCGTTCTCGGCGACTTCGACGGCGCAGCCATAGACGTCCACGGCGTGACGTCCACGTTCAGCCGGCGCGACGGCGGATTCCATGTCCGAACCGATGGACCCGACGGTGCTCTGGCCGACTACACGGTGAAGTACACGTTCGGCGTGCGCCCGCTGCAGCAGTATCTCGTCGAATTTCCGGGCGGGCGGCTGCAGGCTTTGCCACTCGCCTGGGACTCGCGCTCGAAGCAGGACGGCGGGCAGCGCTGGTTTCACCTGTACCCGAACGAAAAGATCGACCATACCGACCAGCTCCACTGGACCGGCCTGTACCAGAACTGGAATCTCCAGTGCGCGTCGTGCCATTCGACCAACCTGCGCAAGAGCTACGATTCGAAGTCTGGCGGCTATGCGACCACGTGGGCCGAGATGAATGTCGCGTGCGAAAGCTGCCACGGGGCGGGCGCCGACCACGTGGCATGGGCGACAGACGCGCACCCTCCGTACGCGGCCGAGGACGCGAAAGGACTACGGGTGCTGCTGCGACGCCCGAAAGACGCGTGGCGATTCGAATCGGCCGATGCGCGCTATGCGACGCAGGATCCCGCTGCAGCGGCCGATCGCGCGGCGGCGAGCAAACGCATGAACGTCTGCGCGGCGTGCCATGCGCGGCGATCGGCGATCACGGAAGATTCAGTCCCCGGCGCGCCGCTCGAAGACTCGCAGCGCCTGCATCTGCTGACCGAGCCGCTCTACTTCGCCGACGGCCAGCAGCACGACGAAGTCTATACCTGGGGATCTTTCCTGCAGAGCAAGATGTTCGTGCGCGGAGTCACCTGCACCGATTGCCACGATGCACATACGCTCAAAACACGGGGGCAAGGCAATGCGCTGTGCGCGCAGTGCCACAACCCGGCCGTGTTCGACACCACGGCGCATCATTTTCACCAGAGCGGCAGCAAGGGTGCCGAGTGCGTCGCGTGCCACATGCCTTCGCGCAACTACATGGTGATCGATGCACGGCGCGATCACTCGCTGCGCGTGCCGCGCCCCGATCTGGCCGGGACGCTCGGTACGCCCGACGCGTGCAGCGGATGCCATACGGATCGAACGCCGAAGTGGGCCGCCGATACGATGGACACCTGGTACGGCGCCAAGTGGAGAAGCCGACCGGAAAGCGGCTCGACGCTGCACAAATCCGTGACCGACGGCGCGCGGGCGCTGCCGTCCCTGCTCGCTCTCGCCGGCGACGCCTCGCGGCCGGCGATCATTCGCGCCACGGCGGCTGACCTGGCCGCGGCCGTGGTCCGCCCCGACGCCTTGTCGCCGGCGCGCGCGCTGCTGGCAGATCCCGATGCGATGATCCGTAGCTCCGCGCTGGAGCTGCTCGAGCCGTTTGACGCTGACATACGGACGACTGCGGTTGCTCCGCTGCTCACGGATCCGATCCGGGCCGTTCGCACCGAAGCGGCGCGCATCCTGGCCGATGTCCCGGATGAAAAGCTTTTGCCGGAGCAGCGTCCGGCGCGCGAATCCGCACGCAACGAATATCTTGCGTCCCTGCAGATGGATGCCGATTGGCCGGCGGCTCTCGCCAACCTCGGTAACTTCCGGCTTCGCGAGGGGCACACGGACGAAGCGATCACCGCGTATCGGCGTGCGTTGACCCTCGATCCGCATTTCGCAGGCGCCTACGTCAATCTTGCCGATGCGTTGCGCGCGCAGGGCAACGACGTCGATGGCGAGAAGACGCTGCGGCTCGGGCTCGCCGCCCTGCCCGACTCAGCGGCCCTGCATCACGCGCTCGGTCTGCTTCTGGTGCGAGACGGCGACAAGGCGACCGGCAGTGAAGAGCTCGCCAAGGCGGCCAATCTCGAGCCCGCGAGCGCGCGCTACGCTTACGTCAATGCGGTGGCGCTGCAGTCGGCGGGAAAAACGGCAGAAGCACTCGCTGCGCTCGTCGACGCCGACCGGCGTCACCCCTACGACCTCGACATCCTCGGCGCCCTGGTTTCGATCCATCTCGACGCCGGCCATCCGGAGGCGGTGCTCCCGTACGCACGAAAGATCGCGGAAGTGCTTCCCGACGATCCCGCCGTCCGCCAGTTGCTTGGGCGGCTCGAAAACGCGACTTCACCGCAGCCGCATCTGTAAAAAAACGGAATGACCGCATGAAAATCGATACCTTCGCGCGAGCGGTGACGCTCGGCGTGCTTGCCGCGGCAACCGCGATTGCAACGACGAGTGCGCACGCCGACGACGCTCTGCCATCGTGGAAAGACGGCAAGGCGAAGTCCGCCATCGTCGAATTCGTCAAACGTGTGACCACGCCCGGGCCCGACTTTGTTCCAGTGGCCGAACGGATCGCGACGTTCGACAACGACGGCACGCTGTGGGCGGAGCAGCCCCTGTATTTCCAGCTCGAGTTTGCGTTCGATCGCGTCAAGGCAATGGCGCCGCAGCATCCGGAGTGGAGGCAGACCGAGCCGTTTGCTTCGCTTCTTCGCGGAGACGCCAAGGCAGTGCTGGCCGGCGGCGAGAAGTCGATTCTCACGATCCTGATGGCGACGACCACAGGAATGACCGCGGCCGAGTTCGACCGGATCGTGCGCGACTGGATCTCGACCGCGAAGCATCCGGGCACGGGCCGGCTCTATACCGAGATGGTTTACCAGCCGATGCTCGAGCTGCTCGCCTGGCTGCGCTCGAACGGCTTCAAGACGTTCATCGTTTCGGGCGGCGGCACCGACTTCATGCGGCCGTGGACCGAGCGCATCTACGGGATTCCGCCGGAACAGGTGGTGGGCTCGACGGTCAAGACGGTGTTCGCCATTCGCGACGGCAAACCGGTGCTGCAGCGGCTCCCGGAGATCGGGTTCATCGACGACAAGGAAGGCAAGCCCGTGGGAATCGCCACCCACATCGGACGGCCTCCGATTCTCGCGTTCGGCAATTCGGACGGAGATCTGCAGATGCTGCAGTACACGTGCAGCGGCAGCGCGCTGCGCCTGTGCGTCTATGTTCATCACGACGACGCGAAGCGGGAATGGGCGTACGACCGCAAGGCTTCGATCGGTCGCCTCGACAAAGGCCTCGACGAAGCAGGCGCCCGGCACTGGACCGTGATCAGCATGAAGGATGACTGGAAGCGCATTTTTGCGTTCGACGGCCAGAACGGAACTCCGGCGTCCACGCCAAAAGGACAACGATGAAAGCACGCAACCTGATGCTCGCCGTCGCCGTTTTCTGCTTCGCGGGTCCGGCACACGCGCAGCCGAGCGCCGACCAGGTTCTGACGGATATGGGGCTGTCGGCCGCCGACAAACAGCGCGTGCTCGGCGGAGAGTTCGTCACGGGCGACGTGGCGCCCGTTTCGGAACGCGATCTGTCGATCTCGATCGCGTTCCTCGTCAAGACCGGCCCGGACGCACTGGCCGCCGAGATATCGTCGGGCGATCTGCTGCGCGTCGATCCGCAACGGAAAGCGCACGGCGAATTCAAAGGCGACGGCACGATGGCGGACCTTGCCGGGCTGCAGATCGATGCCGGCGCTGCTTCGAGACTATGCGACGCGAAAGCCGGGGAGGCGCTCAATCTTTCGACGGCGGAAATCGGATTCTTCCATGCGTTGCAGGGCGGCCCGCCTGCGGCCGTACAGACACAGCTTCAGAAGATGCTGCTCGCCCGCTATCAGGCCTATCACAGCACCGGCCTCGCGGGGATTACTCCGTATGACCGCGGCGGACGGACGACCGACCCTGCCGACGATCTGAAGAAGGCCAGCTCCGCAGCGGCCGAGCTCGAGAAATACCTGCCGTCGCTCCGAAACGTGCTGCTCGGCTACCCGGATGCGACGATGCCGGGGATGAGCGAGACCTGTCGCTGGATCAAATACAACATCGACGGCGCCGACACGTACGTGCTGTCGCATACGATGCTGGCTCGCGACGGCCAGGCGCGCCTCGTCGTCCAGCGTCAGTTCTACGTAAGCACCGGTTACAACGGCGAACAGGAGATCGCAGGTCTGCTGCCGGTGCCGAACGGAACAGTGGTCGCCTACTCGAACCACACGTTCACCGATCAGGTCGCGGGATGGGGCGGATCGGCCAGGCGCAGCATCGGACGGCGAATGATGGAAACGAAGCTGCAGCAGATCTTCGACCGCGAGCGCAAGCAGGTAGCGCACTGAGCTCCAGCACCGCGCGATCGTAGAATTCTTCCGTCGATGGGTCCGGTCGCTGCTTGCGAGCTATTGGTACGTCTTCGAGAGAATCGAGTCGCGATACGGAATCACGACGACCCGGTAACGCGGGAAATGCTTCGCGACGAGCGGCTCGAGCTCTTTGGCATCGCCGACGACGGCCCCGACCACTGCGCTTTGCGCCCACGTCTTCTCGAGCGTGCTCTTCACCTGGTCGCGGTCGGTCTTCCAGTCGGTGATCTTGCGCTGGTAGAGCTCGGGGCTCAGCTCGCCGACCGCCACCTCCATGCGCTCCTCGATGCGGCCCTCGGGCGTGCTGCGGTCGAGCAGCTTTCCGTAGATGTAGCTTTTCCACTGCCGGTCCCACGTCTCGGCGGGAAGGTCGTGAATGAGCGACGGCTTGTCGTAACCGGTCTCCACCAGCTTCGCGATCACCTCGAGAGCCTCGTCGGATTTTGGCCGGACGGGGTTGGTCGCCAGTCCGAGCGAAGGGTGGCCGAGAAAGAACGGCTGCACCGGCGAAACGGCGTACGCCAGGCCGCGCTTGGTGCGGATCTCTTCGCCGAAGATCGAACCGAGTCCGCCGCCCACCAGGACATACGTGCCGAATTCGGCCGCGAGCTCGTCGGAAGAGCCGTAGCGATCGCGCGCGACCGAGATGATCGACGTCATCGTCTGCGTGCGATCGGGTTTGTCGAGGATCAGGAAAATCTGATCCGCGCCGCTGACGCGGGCAGGCACTTCACGCAGCGCGAGCGGAGCCGGTTTGCTTCGCTCGCTGATCTCGCCCTGAGCCGCAAACACCCTGGAGAGCACCGTGCGGATAAGCGGAAGACTTTCCGGAGGCGCCACCACGCCGGCCCAGATATCCGTGGCCCCGACGAAATCTCGGTTCCACACCGCTGCGGTCGTCTCCTTGTGCAGCGCGGCGACGCGATCGAGGGTGATCGGCACGCCACCGAAAAATTTCCGGTCGGCCCATCGCCGCGACGTCGACACGCCGAGGCTCATGTCCGAATCGAGACTTGCCGTGAGCGTGGCTGCGAGCTTGCGCACGGCGATCCCGAATGTTTCGTCCGTCAGCCGCGGCGATTTCCAGTTCTCGGCGAGGTGGTCGGCCAGTGCGCCGTAGTCCTTCCCTTCCACGATCGGAAACTGGAGCGTCCAGACCGAATAGAGATTCGACAGCGTGAAATCATTGGACGCGCCGAACGATGCCAGCCGGTCCTGGTACGTCTCGCGGTTGAGCGTAGCCGTTCCGCCGTCGAGGATGTCACTCATCACCGACGCGGCCCCTGCTTCCTCGGGGCGCGCGGACTCGAAGCCGGCCGGAATGACCACCGTGATCTCGACGAGCGGAAGCGGATCCGACTCGAGGCTGAGCTGGATTCCCGCATCGGCCGTCGATGCTGCAACCAGGAAGACGAACGCCGCTGCGATGACTGCTCTCACTTGCTTCGCTCCAAGGGTGCGTTGCGGGCTGCCGGCGTCAGAATGACCCGCGTACGCGCCGACGTGTCCCAGTATTTCAGGCGCTCGCGGATCTCTTCCAGCGTCACTTTCTGCACCCGCGCGAGGAACTGAAAATCCCACGCCGCGTTGCCGGTTGCCGCGTGCGCGGCCGCCATGCCTTCGGCGAGATGCATGGGATCGCGCATCGATTCCCACTGCTCGGCCAGATAGTAGAGCTTGAAGTTGTCGAGCCGTTCGGCCGTGAGCCACGACGGAAACTTCTTTCGTGCGGAGTCGTACGCCTGCTCGAGACGGGCGACGGGAACTCCGGGATTTCCCGTCACGAGCACGATCGAAAGCCCGGGATCGATGTTGGCACCTGCATCACTGCCGACGCCGCGTGCGAGCCCTCTCTCGACGAGCTGGTCGGAGAGATAGCCCAGCTTGTCGTCGGCCAGCAGGCTTGCAATCAGGCTGTCGGTCGCCGCATTCGGATCGTTGTACGTGGCACCGAATATTGCATCGGCGAGAATCACGCTTTCGGTCTTCATCGGAACGACTTTGCGCCGGATGCCCTGGCGCGCCGGTTCGACGGCGATCGCCGGTTCCTCGAAGCTGCTTCTGGTCATGCTCCCGTAGTAGCGATCCATCTGCTCGAGGGCCTCGCTGACCGTGAGATCCCCGACCAGCGAAACCACCGCGCGATTGGGCGCATAGAAACGGTTGTAGAAGTCGAGCGCGTCCTGAAACTTCGTTGCGTCGAGATCCTTCTGCCAGCCGATGGGCGCGGTCTTGTACGGATGGCGGTCGTACGCGAACTGGTAAAGCTCCCAGAACAGTCGTCCGCTCGGACTGTCCTCGGTGCGCATCTTGCGCTCGGAGACGACCGCGCCGCGCTCCGTGTCGAAGACTTCCGGCGTGAGCCGCAGCTTGCGCATGCGCTCGGATTCGAAGTCGAGCGCGTCGTTGAAGCGCTCTTTCGGTACCAGCTCGTGGTAGACCGTCAGGTCCGGCGTCGTGTACGCATTGAAGCGGCCGCCCCAGTCCGAAAGCGTCTCGAACGGCTTCGGGAAGTGCTCGGTCCCGCGGAACATCATGTGCTCGAAAAGATGGGCGAGCCCGGTCCGGCCGTTGAGCTCGAAGCGTGCGCCGACTTCGTAGGCGGTCACGATCGCAACTGTGCCCGTGCCCGGCTTTGGCGAGACGAGCAGCTCGAGGCCGGAGGCGTCGTTGCGGTAGTGGTAGATCGAAAGGCCGGCGACAGGTTCCAGCACTTCGATACGGTGGAAGCCTTTGTACTCGGACGGCGCGGCGGCGGGGCCTGCCGTCCTGTGGGCCGAGCACGCGCTGATCGCCAGCAGCGCGACGAGAAGAAGCAGTGGGGTTCGCATCGCCGGAGTCTAGGCGAGGCGGCAAAAATTCGCACCGTTCGCCCGGCCGTGCGTGCGCCGGTTCACTTGATCGTCGCCAGCAGCCCCTCGAGAGTCTTGAGCTCGACCGGTTTGACCAGATGCATGTTGAATCCGGCTTCGAGCGACGCCTGTTTGTCCTCGTCCTGTCCCCATCCGCTCGCAGCGATCAGCAGGAGGTTCTTTCCCCATTCCTCGGCGCGAACGCGCCGCGCGAGATCGTGACCGTCGAGTCCGGGCATTCCAATGTCAATGATCATCGCGTCGGGCTGGAACTCGTGCGCGATGCCGAGCGCCTGAATGCCGTTGTGTGCGATCCTGGCCTCGTGACCGAGCGCTTCGAGCAGCAGCGACAGGCTGTGAGCAGTATCGACATTGTCGTCGGCGACGACAATTCGCAGCGGGATGCTCACGTCAGGTCTCCTTTGCGATCGTTGGTCTTCATGTTCCGTCTTCCAGCTTCGGTCCGATTTGAGTGGTCAAGACCCGAGCCCGCCAGCGCCGACGCGCCACCCCGGCGACGGGGCCTGACAACACGCAAGCGGGATACCGCGGCCCCGTTGACCGTACAAGGCAGCCGGATTGCAGCAAAGTCGGCTCGCGTTCGCGCAGCCTGACGGATACTCACGCCCTTTCCGACCTGTCTGTCGGCTGCCTGAATTGCATGGGGTGCGCCGGGTGCATTGGGTTCTCCAACTGCCGATCTCCATGCAACGAGGCTCCGATGCGAAAGACCATCACGACGGCGACTCTCGCCGCAATCATCCTCAGTGCAACTGCGGCGCTGGCCGCTCCGGTCTGCGGGGACGTCAACGACAGCAGCTCGGTCACGTCCACCGACGCATTGCTGGTGCTCAAGAGGAGCGTCGAGCAACCCGTCACGCTCGACTGCTCGGCCTACGCCGATCAGTTCTCTGCGTGCGAGACATCGCTCTCGACCTGCGACGCGGACCTGACGTCGTGCCGAAACGCTCCAGGTTGCGGAAATGGCAACGTCGACCCCGGCGAGGAGTGTGAGGCCGGAGATTTTGATGGCAGGACATGTGCGAGCGAAGGCTTCGCCGGTGGAGGAACGCTGCTCTGCGCTGCCGGATGCACGGTCGACGCGAGTGGTTGCTACGCGGCGCGCTTCGAGGCTACCGACGATACCATCGTCGACCACCAGACCGGCCTCGAGTGGGAGAAGAAAACCGGTGCGGACGGCGCGGCGAACCTCGCGGACCCTCACGACGTCGACAATCTCTACACGTGGTCGATCTCGACGCCGACTGCGAACGGATCGCTGTTTACGAATTTTCTTCCATCGCTCAACAACGCGACCTCCAGCGACGGGATTGCCATCGCCGGGTGTTTTGCCGGCCTCTGCGACTGGCGTCTGCCGACCGCTCCGGAACTGCACGGAATCATCGACCTGACGAGGCCCGGATGCAGCAACGGCACTGCTCCATGCATTGACGAGTTGTTCGGGTCTACGAGCTTCGGCGGCCTCGGATACTGGACGGCCACGACCAACTCTTACTTCGAGGGATACGCATACGTCGTGGACTTCACAAACGGCTCCGTTCTGACCAACGGCAAGACGGGAAACAGTCACGTTCGCGCCGTGCGGTCTGCAGCGGAGGCCTTGTAGGACCTGCTTCGCTGTTCTCCGCTTGCAGCTCGCAACGTTGCTGGGCTTCGTACGAGCGAAGGATATGCACGGAAGCGTTACAGGCTGCGTTGTGAGACCGTGTACCTTCGACTAAATTGACCGAATTCATACTCTGCTCAAGGCCCCGATCAGGAGGAACCCCGTGAGATCTCTACCGCTTCGCGTCGGTGCGTGTGTTTTTGCATTGCTCTCAGGATTGGCCGCCGGGCCATCGCATGCTGCGTGCGGTGATCTCAATGCCGACGGCAAGATCCTGGTCGGTGATGCGCTGCTCCTGCTCAAGGTCGCAGTAGGACAGCAGATCGACATTCAGTGTGATGCTGCAGGCGGTGCGTGCTGGGATCTCGACGCCGACTCGGTCTGTGATCCGATCGAAGACGTCAACAACGACGACTTCTGTGACGTCGAAGATTGTCAGGGCTTGCCAGGACCTGCCGGGCCTACAGGACCGACGGGACCCGCGGGCGTTGCCGGACCCACCGGCCCGACAGGCGCCGTGGGCGCGACGGGACCGACCGGACACACGGGCCCGACGGGACCGACCGGACCGAACGGCACCACCGGCCCGACAGGAACGACCGGACCGACGGGTGCGACTGGTCCAACGGGAGCCACCGGTCCAACGGGAGCCACGGGTCCCACAGGCGCCACCGGACCGACCGGCGCGACCGGACCGACAGGAACTACCGGACCGACGGGTGCAACCGGACCAACGGGTGCAGACGCTTCGTCGCAACATCTGCGGACGATCAGTGCGAACTTCGCAGGCACGCCCGCACCCTTCAACGTTCAGAGCAACGTCGACGATCAGTTGAATGAGATCTCGCTTCCGTTCGATTTCGTGATCGACGGAGTGCCGTACACGATCATCGACGCGTCAAGTAACGGGTGGCTCAACTTCGGCGGCGCCGCGACGAGCTCGATTCAAAACAACGGCACACTGCCGAGCGTATTCTTCCCCGGACCGTTCGTCGCTGCGTACTGGGACGATCTCCTCTTCGTGAACCTGTACGCCGGCGTTCGCGGGGAGGCGCCGAACCGCGTGTATTCCATCGAATGGTTTGCGCAACGATTTCAATCCCCCGGCGTTGCCGTGCCCAACAGTCACATCTCTTTCGCGGTCAAACTTCACGAGACGTCGAACATCATCGACGTAACGTACGGCGTGGTCGAGGTAGGCTCGATGGGCAATTCGGCTACAATCGGATTCCAGACTGCGGGCGGTGCGTCCGCGAAGGCGTACCCGTTGAGCACGAACGTCGACGTCCTGAAGACGGAGTCCCCGAGCAGCCAGGGCTGGAGCATCTCTCCGGTTCGCTAGGCCGACCTGTTCAGGAAAGCGCGTCACGCCGGCGGTGATTTCCGATACCGCCGGCGCGCGCGTGGTCATGCGGAATTACGACATACGCTCGGACCTTGCGTGCGGTGGGTAACGCTCGACAACGTTCCGAACGCTTCGCAACTAATGCGTAAGATTGCCTACGATGTGATCGCTGAGCGTTCGTCCGGCGGCTGACGCCTGAAGCACCATGGCGCGACCTTGCGGTGTCTGCAGAAGAAAGTACGCACCGGCGACCAGCACGAGTCCCAAAACGACTAGTCTCATATTCCCCTCATTGCAGCCCGGCGCGGAGTCTACACCATGCACCGGGCCTTCCGTCATTCTGCCATGGATGATCTCGACTCGTCGCACGACGTAAGCCACTCCGTCCGTCGGAAGCACAGCGCGCCTTGCCCCGGGACGATGCGGTCGACTGCAAGCTTGCGTTCCGCTGCGGACACCGATGGTCTGCCGCCGGGTCGGGCGGCGACGTGAAGCAAGCGGCTGTCCAGGCGGCCGCGCGCCCGGAAATCGATGGCGACGTTTTTCATTGCATTGCTCGGTGCTGCCATCGGACTCGCCGGCGGATTCTTCGCCGGCGCGCTGGTCGGCGCGCTCATCGCGGCCGCCACTCACATGTCGACGTTCGAGGGAGCCGCAGGATACTTCGCGGTGTTTCTGTGCGGGCCGGTCGGTGCGCTGCTCGGGCTCGTCCTCGGCGTGTGGCTCGCCCTGCTCTTACGTGGCGAACAACGCGGCGGCGGCGCCATAGCGAAATACAGCCTGTCGAGCGTCGGCACGATTGCGGGAGCTTCGGCAGTTGCCATCTTTCTGGTCCTGCATTTCGACTCGAATCTCAATCGCGGCGGATCCGAGCCGCAGCTGCTGTTCGAGATCCGCATGCCGCCGGGCAGCAAAGTCGCAGGCGACCGGCACGACGTCGACATCGAGCTTAACACCGATGCGAATTCCGCGTCGGCGTTTCTGCGCCAGGCGCAACACAATGACGGCGATCGTCCGGTTGTCTCGGGCGGCGTCGAGCTGGCATTCCGCACCGCGAACCGGATCCTCGTGCTCAAGCGCAAGGACGAACCCGACCGGCTGTTCAAACTGACCCTCGCCGCTCGTCCGCGACACTCCGACGATTACGGAGAGTGGCGGCCGGTCGACGGGGTCGCCGATCCGGGCGCAGAGCGGCCGCGCCCTGCTACGGCGGCCGACCAGTATGAAATCCGCTACCGCGTGCGCGATCCCGAAGTCGAGTACATGCGACCGATCGTCGCCTTCGAGCTGAGCCTGCCGCCGGCGTCGCACGTGCCCGAGGATGTCGAGGCCATCTCGGTCAAGGCGCTCGAAGGACAGAACGACATTGACGGCGCAATCAGCGCCGGGTCGATCAAACGCGGGAATGACCGAGTGATACTCGAGGGAACGGTGCAGATGGCCGGCGACGTGCATTCGCTCGTCGCCATCTCCATCCCGGACCAGCCTACGCGACTGTTCGAGATCCACCGCCCACCGCTCGACTGGATCACCGAGCTGCTGCGACGTGCGTCGACGACTCCCGACGATACCGCGCAGACCTACGGGCCCTGGGAAGGCGCCCGGTTCATCCGCGAAGCCGTCGACTCCGAGCCGCGCGCGGCAGCGTCGTCCGACGATGCGAAGCTGCGCTACATGCTGCAGTAAATTCCGCGCGATGCGGCACTGGCGGCGCCGGGACAAGCTTTGTCGGCATCTCTTGTCTGGACGGCCGACGTCGTGCACTGTGCTGCAAATTTCCGCGAGGACATACTGATGACGCAAACGATCGCGACGGCGGTACTGGCGATATTCGTACTGAACGCAAGCACAGCGCTGGCCGCCGATCCGGTCTGCGGCGACGTCAACGACAGCAGCTCCATCACCGCGTCGGATGCCCTGTTTGTTCTCAAAAAGAGCGTCCAGCAGCCGATCGCACTACAATGTACGGCATACGAGAACCGTTTCACCGAGTGCAATACGGAGCTGTCCGACGTTACGGCCGATCTCGCAGCATGCAGCGCCGACCTGTCCGCGACCAACTCCGATCTCTCGACGTGCAATTCGAACCTCACGACGTGCAGCGGCGATCTGTCCGCGACCAACAGCGACCTCTCGAGCTGTCACGCGGATCTGTCGGCGACCAACGCCGACCTGACCAATTGCCAGAACGCGCCGGAGTGCGGCAACGGTTCCCTCGAGGTTGGTGAAGACTGCGAAAGCGGCAATCTCGATGGAAAGGACTGTACGACCGAGGCTTTTCTCGGCGGCACGCTGCGCTGCGCGGCTGGATGCGTCTTCGATACGAGCGAGTGCTACGCCACCCGTTTCGATGCCTCCGGCGCCACGATCATCGATCGCCAGACCGGTCTGGAATGGGAAAAGAAGGACGCTGCCGGCGGCGGTTCTTCGAGCTGTCCCGGCGGACCGACCTGTCAGAATCCGCACGACGTGGACAACATCTACAAGCTCAGCAGTAGCGGAACGGTTGCCGACGGCGGAGCGTTCACGGATTTTCTCGCGAGGCTCAACGCCGGCTCTTCGCTCGACGGCGAGGCGACGACGGCCTGCTATGCGGGGCATTGCGACTGGCGACTGCCGACCATCGAGGAGCTGAAATCGGTTCCGTGGCCGGGCATCCCCGAGTTCGAACCCGACGCAGCCGCGAACTACTGGTCGGCGACGACGTACGCGAACGACGCCGGAATCGCGTTCTATCTGACGACGACTGACGGGCTTCAGGGCTACTATTTCAAGTCGACGCCCTACTACGCGCGCGCGGTCCGCTCCGCGTCCTGAGAGCTCTTTTCTCGCACCCGCCGCAGGACGACGACAATCGCCAGCAGTGTTACCATCGCTCGACGACTGAGTTCTAGTCGCGGGGACACGTCCGGTTGGCTGCGCCGTCGTCGAATGTATCGCAGTCGACGAACGGCGCGTCCGTAGCGACGACGATACGACAGACGCGGCATTTCGCCAGCCTCGCTGCGCAGCTGTCGAACGTCGAGTCGTTCGCGAGCGCGGCGCAGTCGCCCGGGAACGTCGTGGCCATGGACAGAGAGGGGCAGGACTTGCCGCGCGAGGCACCGAGTTTGGCCACGCTCTTGCCGAGCGACGATTCCGGATCCGCAGCCGCCGTGCCGACGGTGAGCAGGCACGCATCGAGTCCGAGGCGGGAGACAATGGATTCCTTGATCCCCGCCTTCTTGCACTTGACGAAACTCTTGAGCTCGGCGTTGACCAGCTTCTCGAGCGCGCCGTGCACGGCCGTCTGGCACTTGGCGACATTTGGATCGCTGCCGGTGACGACATCGTCGAGGCTCGCGCCGAAAAGATCGGCAACGAGGTCCACTCTCTCGTTGTCGGCATGCGCGAGGATCGGTGCGGTCGCCTGCGCGCCGAAGTCCGGCAGAGTCCCGCAGCTCTTCGTGTAAATGTCCGTGACCTTGGTTGCCGCCGCGCCGACTTTCCCGCCGGCGTCGAGCGTGAGGCACGACTGCGGCGCGGGCTCGGTTCCCTTGGCAGCGTTCTTCACACAGGCCGCGTTCGCCTTGCCCTGCGCGGCCGACAGTTTGACCCCCGCACCGTTGAGGCCGGTCAGGCATTTGGCCTGGTTCGACGTCTGGGGAGGCGTCGTGCATCCGGGAACAGCGCTGTGCTGGCACGTGAGGATTCCGTTGCAGGCGTCGACTGTGCAGTCGTCACTATCGTCGTTGCACGAGGCGCCCCCCGGGATGGAGTTATGCAGGCAGGTACCCGTTCCGTCGCAGTACTCGATCGTGCAGTCGAGACCATCGTCATAGCACGGTGCGCCGCCCGCGATGTTCATGTGCGCGCAGGTGCCGAAACCGTTGCAGTTGTCGAAAGTGCAATCGTTTGCATCATCCTCGCAGACACCGCCCGCGCCGACACTCTGGTGCGCGCAGGTGCCGAAGCCGTTGCAGTTGTCGAAGGTGCAGAGATTCGAATCGTCAGTGCACTGCGCACCGGCCCCCACGTTCAAATGGCTCGTCGAGCCGGCGCCGCTGCACTGGTCGAAAGTACAATCGTTTTCGTCGTCGTCGCCCCGAGCGCCGGCGGCAACTGCAGCGTGCTGGCATGCACCGAAACCGTCGCAGTTGTCGAAAGTGCAGAGGTTGCCGTCGTCCGTGCACTCCCCGCCCGCGCCCCGGTTCGGATGAGAGCAGACGCCGACGGCGCAAAGGTCGGCCGTACAGGGGTTGCCGTCGTCGGGGCACGCGGTGGTGTCCTCGTCGACAGCGCAGTTGTTCGTACAGGTCGGGTCGCCGGAGTGCTTGCATACACCGGCAACGCAGAAGTCGCTCGTACACGCGTTGCCGTCGCTCTCGCAGATGGCGAGGTCCGGTACCACCATGTGCGCGCAGGTGCCACTTCCGTTGCAGAAATCACGGGTGCATGCGTTGCCGTCGTCGCTGCAGAACGACTGGTTGGGCGCGACGGGATGCGTGCAGACGCCGGCGCCGTTGCAGAAGTCGTGCGTGCACTCGTTGCCGTCGTCGTTGCAGCTGGCGAGGTTCGGAGCCGCTGGATGCGTACAGGTTCCCGAACCGTTGCAGAAGTCGCGCGTGCACTCGTTCCCCTCGTCCGCGCACTCGGAATAGTTCGGCGCATTCGGATGGCTGCAGACCGCTCCGGCCGCGCAGAAATCGCGCGTGCAATCGTTGCCGTCGTCGGAACAGGCCGACTGGCCCGGCATTTCGGGATGCGTGCACACCCCCGCGCCATTGCAGAAGTCGTGCGTGCACTCGTTGCCGTCGTCATTGCACGGTGTGTTGCTGGGCTCGTTCGGATGAATGCAGATCCCGGCGCCGTTGCAGAAGTCCCGGGTGCACTCGATGCCGTCGTCCGTGCAAGGGAAGCCGGCCGGTTGCCCGTCGCAATCGACGGCGCTTGCGCGAACGACGCTGCCGGCGAGCAGCGCGAGGCAGGCCATCAGAACGAACGACAAAGACGGACGAGCCGTCCTGCTCGGTACAAAATTCATCGAGATCCCCCAGTGACAAAACGGATGGTCGCGCGTCCCCGACGCGGGCCGGCCCTGGCGCCGACGGCGTAAGCTGAAGCGGTGGCGGGGTTAACGCAAGGGCTCGATGTGCCCTGGTCTTCCGATCAGCTCGGTACGAACGTCGTGATGACCTCTTTGTATTTCTTGATCATCGGCCATTTGCCGGAACCGGGCTGGACGTGGCACTTCACGTAAAAGCCGCCATCGGAGAACGACTGGCACGCGTACGGATCGGGAACCGAAGGCTCGAAGTCCGCGCACGCGCCGGTAAAGACGAAGCCGCAAAGCGTGTAACCCGCATTGTCCGGATCCGGCTCGGTGCAGTCGCGAGGACCGTCTCTTCCTCACCGCGAGTGCTCAGCGACTGGTTTTATCCTGTCACGCTCACGAAACTTCGGAATCGTCGTACTATTGGCCGTTGTCACGCTGTCACGTTCGACGGCCGAGGGGTCGCGGTGTAGGGGCGTTCCTTGGCTATCTGCATCGTCTCTCGGAACGTAGGCAGCCCACGCGGCTTCAAGGTCTATTCGTCGGTAACCTTTGCCACGTTCATTCCTAGAGCGAACTGTCGTGCTCGCTCTGTCCGATGATGGACCGACTCGAACGGCTACAACGGATGCGCGCGGGCGAATTCGTGCAGTGACGAGGACAGAGTAACCGCTGGCCTGCGATCGGCTGCTAGACGTTCGCGATACCGGCATCACCGCCTATCTCGCGAACTACGGCTCGCTCAAGACCGTCACCCGTTCGCACCCGGCGAAAGCCCGCCGATCATCAGATCCTAGGGCGGCACGATTCACGCGCTCTCTCTAGAATCTCGACGGGAACTCTACGCCTCGATACAACCGTTCCCGCGATCCGAGCAAGAGGAGTTATACCGTCCCCACAACTCTTTCGACTACGTGGCTGGCGGATGGAAGACCATCCTGAGTGCCTATCCGGTCAAGATGACCGGCAGCCGCAACTCACATCGACTACGAATCTGCGGGGAAAAGAAAAGGGCGGGCCGTTGCCGACCCACCCTTTTCTGACTCGCTTCGTAAGTGCTTTCGCACCGGGAGCGCGTCGGACACGGATGACTTCTGGATCGCGCGCACAACGTCGCGAAATCTCTAAAGTCGTACAGGGACACTATCGACGAGGCCGCCGGCAGTCAAATTTTTTCGTGCATTACGGTACGCACTTGCGTACCGTAAGTCCGTATAAAGTTACTGGATAGCACTACTTACCGCGTTTCTTCTCCGCCGTTTCGTTGACCGAATGCCGATTGGAGTGTACCTCTTCATTAAGGCTTCTCGACGGGCAGTGGAAGCCTCGTTTTCTTAGCTTTGGGAGCGCGTCGGACAACTCCTCCCGATTAAGCTGGCAAACCTTTTAAGCCGCCCAATCGCTCGGGGCCCGCGGAGTCACTACCGCGAGCGCCGGAATGGAGGACGTTATGAGGCTACCTCGTCACGTGGCAGCGTTGTGGGCAGACCTATGCAAGGTATTCGTTCCCGAGCGCCTGGCCACAGCATCGCACGTGTTCCAGATCATCGGTGCCGTTGCCGGACTTGGCATGTTTCTTTTCGCACTGCTTGATCGCCTTCCACACCGGTAGTGAGGAATTCGTTCTCAATCCGGCTGATGAACGCCTGCGGAGAGTTGCCGTGGACCTACATGGTTAGGTCCGGCCGAGTGGAAAAAAATCGCCGCCAATAGCGGAGACGGTTCGCGCACCGGCTCACGCAATCGGGCCAGCTTTCTCGCCGGCTTGCCGTGGATGTCCTGCGGCGTCTGCGACAGCTTCCTCGGCGGTGGCGACTTCGGCAGGTTCCTCTCCTGGTAGCACCGTCCCAAGTGGTCGTACCTTGATTCAGGGAAAGATACGCCGCCGATCCGTTTTCTGAGAAAAGGTAGACGAGATACCAGCCTCTTCGCGCGTCAGGCGAGTGAGCTTTTGAATAGAGCCTTACCCAGGGAACTTTATTCCTTTTGTCCGGTACCGTCTCGACCTTCCGCCGCTAAATCCTGCGCGCTCTCCGGCATCAACGGAAGAAGCATGGGAATTTTGTCACGAAGCCAGCGAGCCCCATCACCTCGAATAGCAATTCCACGACGTCGCATGCCGTCTGTATTCGTCGAGAAGAAGTCCGGTTGCAGTTCCAATACCGCTTGTATGACGCTCTTCATACTCTCTCTCGAGGCGCACGTGCGCCCTTCAATCCTCCAACGTTCGAAAGCGCCATGGCATTCCGTCTACTTTCGCGCGCCACTTCGTCGTTGGAATTTTATCGGGTGCTGAAGAAAGCTTTCCATGGTCATATAAAAGAGATGCCGGGACCGGGATTCGAACCCGGACGACGTTTCCGTCAGGGGATTTTAAGTCCCCAGTGTCTACCAGTTCCACCATCCCGGCGTGAGATGGGCGCCGCGTCTAGTCAGCTGATCGCGCGAGTCCGGCATACCCCGAAGCCGACGAAACTGGACCGTCGACGACAGGCCTGCGGCAAGTCTGGCAATACCTGACAGACGTTGACCATACGAGATGCCCGGCCGTACATCGTGGCAACACGTCACGTCCGGCAACTCTGATCGCGGACCACAGTACTGAAAGAGCAAAGGCATAAGCGGCCATCCAGCAGCCCGAGAACCACTGAAGCTCGGTATCCGGTGTGGCAGTGTGGCCAGGCCGAGTGCTGATCAATAGCACGGCAAGACAGATGAACACATACGCCCCGAAAAACGTTGTCGTCCGTCTCATCCACGCCGGGCAACCGCGGAGAAGAAGTTGCCCCCGTAGATTGAAGGGGATCTCGAAAATGTAACTCGCGTCGACCCAGGACTTGGCATTGAACAGCAGCGGTTGAGCGATCAATACCGTCGGAACCACTACCACGATCGCCCCGAGGTGGAGCAGCCCCGTCATCTCGCCGAATGGGGACGGCAGGCGAAGAAGCGTCAGGACGTGCACGAGCATGCTTGCGCTGAGGCCAAAAGCTGCCAGCGGGACGAACGGCTTGAGCATCTTCCTTCCACGTCGACGATTCCTGGGAGACACGTGGAACTCCTTTCAACCAATGCCCGTCTTAAACGGCCTGCCCCAATGTTGCCCACATTCTCGTGCCAAGCATTCCGGTGATGTCCAACGATGTGGACGGCGAACACCGGCAACTCTACGCTGCCATTGCAGATCGCCGTAAAGCACCATCACTTCGCAGCCTTTTAAGTCCCCAGTGTCTACCAGTTCCACCATCCCGGCGTGAGATGGTCGCGTCAGTTTAATCAGCTACTTGCGATGCTTCGCAACTCGCGCAGCCGGAGTGATCGGAGTGACTTGCCCGTGATTTGCCCCGTCCTGCAGGCGACTGATGAGATCGTCTACGCGGCGAGCCGCCGGTCAAGCAGTTCCGAGAGTCGCTGCCGGGTCAGTTCCAAGCGGATGCCCCAGAGCTCTCCTACCCGTTCATCCGTAAGGCGGCCGTGCTTGCGCAGCATCGTCGCATCGGCCTTCGCTACGAGCCGCAAGCTGTCACCGTTTACGGTCGTCGGTCGCTCGATTCTTTCGAGCCCGCACAGCGCCTTCTGGATCGCGGGCCGCACCCTGTCGGGATGGCGCTCGAGGAGCCAGTCCAGCAGTGCCCACGAGAAATCGGCGTGGGAACGCTCCTCCCGCGCGATCTGCTCAAGCACGGCACCGGTGATCGGTTCCTCGCAAGCGAGCGAGCACTCGCAGGCGACATCCGCATTAAAATCCTCCAGCTGGCAGCCGTCGGTCAAACTCTCGCTTGCGAGCGTGACGATCGGATCGGCCTTCGAATCGAGGCCGCCGAGAAGCAGGTCCGGCATCGCCTCGACGCTGTGGGACCGTCCGCCGTATCCGGCCGCCAGCGCGAAGCAGAGCCGCGTGTGCTCGATCTCTTGTAGCGCGGCGCGATGAGCCCACTCCATAAGCTCGGACGGCGCGCCGACTGCTGCGAGCATCCACGAGATGCGTGAGAATGCCGGAACCGACGCGTGCTCTTTCTGCGCGTCGTGGAGCCAGAGCGCTTCGAGAGCCGTTCGCGTCGCTTGGTCCAGTCCGGATGCGTCGGGCCGTGCGCCGCGCGTCCAATCACTCCCTTTGCGAAGCTCAGGGAAAAGCTGGCGGCCGCGCACTCGAAGCGGTCGGCCCCAGGCCAGGCCGGGGATGACTCCCGCGCCGAAAAACAGGGGCGCCGTCAGCATCGCCACCATGCCCGACGCACGAGGCAGCGAGAATGCGCCCACCGCGAACTGAATCAGACACAGAACAATCAGGCTGAGGAACATCGCCGGGACCAGCCGGTCCGCCCCAGGTATGTCGAAAAAGATCACTGACCACAGTCCGCACACGACTGTGGCGTTCAGCAGTACCATCCGCATCGCAAAATCCAGTCCCGCTGATCTCGGTGCGTCATCGCCAGACGAAGCCGGTGTCGCGTGTTCGTTCATGCTCATGATCTCACTGCCTCCGAACCGCGATTGGAACAGAGAGCGACAAGACCAATGACAAAAAGCACATCCTGAATCGCATGACCCACCTCCTGTTCGACTGTTGTGTAGCATTGCCGGTACTTACTAGACTAGTTGCCGGTGTCATCGTTTCTTCGCGAGAATCAGTTGGAGCTGATCCCGGTGCCGAGACGTCCGCGATGGTCCCGGATTTCGACCCTTTCCCGTCTATGCGAGCGATGAGAGCATGAGCGAACCGGAGCATCCGATCGACCCGGCGCACGTCGAGCTTTCGAGGCAGGCCTCGGTCCCACCTTCCGGTCTGCTGGTGACCTGCTTACTTGTGTTCTGCACCGTGCCAGTCGCCTTCGGGCTCATGCTAATGTTCGAGATGAGCAGCTTCGATCGGCACGGAAGCTTCCGCGCACCGATCTTCATGCTCTGCGCGCTGCTGAGCTTCGGAGCGCAACTTACGATTGTCCCGTTCGCGCTCTGGAGGCTCATACGGAATCCGTCGTCGCGGCTGCCCGGCAACGTTCTCGCGCTGGCCGCCTGCGAGGCGGTGTATCTGTTCTTCATCGTCAATGCGCTGCGCGTCTCGGGGCCGCTCGTGACGCAGTGGCTCAATCACTAGCCGCTCGTTCGCTGCGCCCCGGTCAACCGCACGTGACCGATGCGCCGAGCCAGCGATCGTAGTCACGCCGATGTCCGAACACAGGGTTGGTCGCGCGCACCCGCCGCACGGTCGCCGCACGGACGCTGATCTGCGAAGATGACCGGCCGATCGGCCGGTCTCAATCCAGGAAGTAAGGTGAGAGACGCGTCAGTGCGACGCGTTGATCATCGCCTGGTGCTCCGACTCCTCCATGCAGTTCTCGTTCGCATAGATGGAGAAGTCTCCGCCGGACGCCAGCATCACGGCCTGGATCGGAGCGGTGATGATGTCGCCGACAACCGCAGGCGGCGCGGCCAGCACGAACGCCCAGGTCCGGTTGGCGTGCCGGGGCGGACATTCCGGCGTTCCGAGGAAGGCGTGGTCCGTCCACTGGGTGAACGCACAGCCGGACAGCCCGGAGAGCGTGGCAAGCACACTCAGAATACGCAGCGATTTAACGACCATGGATCCCTCCCTTTTATGCGACGGACTATGAGCCCGAGCCCCACCGGACCCTTCCATCGCCCGCGAAGATATTTCGCAAGTCGGCTCCGTGTCAACGACGGGGGGGCAATTGACTGCGAATTGCCTCTCCGACGGCTGTCCCGGTCGGATCGACACCCTCGCCTCAGGGTCTTCGCCCGGGACCCCATCGTGACACTAAAAACGCCCCCTGACCGCAGCGTGGTGGGCGTAGTCGGTTAATCCGGCCGGCCGCATTGACGCGAGCCATCGATGGCCGCAGCGTTTTCCAAAGACGAGCGACAACCAGACCTCGCGCGCCAGCGGTGTAACACACCAGAGGAGATGATCATGGCTTCCAAGTCGCCTTCGAAATCAAAATCCACAGAGAAATCCAGCAGCATCATGCAGTCGATCGACGTCGACGTGCCGGTCCGCACCGCCTACAACCAGTGGACGCAGTTCGAGGAGTTCCCGCAGTTCATGCAGGGTGTCGAGAGCGTCGTGCAGATCGACGACGACACTCTGCGCTGGAAGGCCGAGATCGGCGGCAAGACCAAGGAATGGACCGCGCAGATCACCGAGCAGACCCCGGACAAACGCATTGCGTGGACGAGCACGAGCGGTGCGCTCAACGCCGGGGTCGTAACGTTCCATCGCATCTCGGACGACCAGTGCCGCGTGGCGCTGCAGATGGACTATGAGCCGGAAGGCGTCGTCGAAAACGTCGGCGACGCGATCGGCGTGGTCGAGTGGAACGTGCGGCAGAACCTCGAGCGCTTCAAGGAATTCATCGAATCGCGGGGCCACGAAACCGGCGCGTTCCGCGGCAAGATCGATTCGCCGGATGACGCGGCTTCCAAGTCGAGCCACCGACACTGACCATCGCTTCGCGGGCTCGATATCGGGCTTTGTCCGCATTTGTGGGCAGGCTCGATATCGAGCCGGATCGCGCCTCGCAGCAGCCATGCGCACGGTCCCCGGGGACACCTCCTCGGGCCTGTTGTGCCCCCTCGTTCCAAAGGCTAAAGGCCGCAGTACGGCACTGGCGCCGCGCACCGGCGCCGGCGGCAAGGAGGCATCATGGCTGCGACCGCTGCTAACCTCGTATTCGACACTTCGGCGCGCGACCGCATCGCGGCAATTCCTGGCAGACTGCGCAAAACGTTCCGCAGCGGCCGTACGCGGCCGATCGCATGGAGGCTCGAGCAGCTCCGCGCGGTCGAGAAGCTCCTGCGCGAAAACTCCGAAGCGCTGCAGAAGGCGCTCGCGTCCGACCTCGGCAAGCCCGCGCTCGAAGCGATGGCCGCCGACATCGGAATGCCGCTCGGCGAAGCATCGCTCGCGATCAAGAACCTCTCGAGCTGGATGCGGCCGAAGCACGTCGCGCAGCCGCTCGTGCAGCGTCCCGGCAAATCCTGGATCCAGTACGATCCGCTCGGCGTCATCCTGATCATCGCGCCGTGGAACTACCCGGTGCAGCTCACGTTCAATCCGCTCGTCGCGGCGATCGCTGCCGGCAACTGCGCGGTAATCAAGCCATCCGAAATGACGCCGGCAACCTCGAAGCTGATCGCGGAGCTGGTGCCGAAGTACCTCGACAACGACTGCATTGCGGTCGTCGAAGGCGCGGTAGACGAGACGGGCGTGCTCCTCGAGCAGCAGTTCGACCACATCCTCTACACCGGCAACGGCCGCGTGGCGCGCATCGTCATGGAAGCGGCCGCGAAGCACCTTACGCCGGTAACCCTCGAGCTCGGCGGCAAGAGCCCGTGCATCGTCATGGAGGACGCCAACCTCGATGTCGCGGCACACCGCATCGCGTGGGGGAAATGGACAAACGCCGGACAGACCTGCACGGCGCCCGACTACGTGCTCGTACACGAGAGCGTCGAGAAGCCGCTCGTCGACAAGCTCAAAGCCGTGCTAAAAGAGTTCTACGGCGAGAACCCGCGACAATCGAAGGACTATCCGCGCATCGTCAGCGACCGCCATGTCGATCGGCTCGCAGCGCTGATCGAAGACGGCACCGAGGTCGCGGCCGGCGGCGAGCACGACCGCGCCGAGCGCTACTTCGCACCGACGATTCTCACCGGCGTAAAGCCCGACTCCAAAGCGATGGCCGACGAGATCTTCGGACCGGTGCTTCCGATGCTGACGATCGGCGGCATCGACCAGGCGATCGACTTCATCAACGATCGCGACAAGCCGCTCGCGCTCTACGTCTTCACAGCCGACAGCAAGGTCTCCGATCGCGTGCTCACCGAGACCAGCTCGGGCGGTGCGTGCGTCAACGCGACGCTGTGGCACGTGGCCAATCCGAATCTTCCGTTCGGCGGCGTCGGTCCGAGCGGCATGGGCGCGTACCACGGGCGCTGGGGATTCGAGGCGCTGAGTCACCGCAAGGCTGTTACCGACAAACCCACGTCGATGGATGCCAAGGTCGCCTACCCTCCGTACACGAAGATCAAGGAGTGGCTCGTCCGCAAGTTCATGTAGACGACGACCGAGCGTGAAGCGTCTTTTCCTTGCTCCTGCCGGCGCCTCCGGAGCCGTGCTTGCGGTGCTCGTCGGCCTCGCGCTCGCGCACGTGAGCGTCGCGTACGCCGCATCGGAAACCGATTTCATCCCGGGAGCCGTGGCCGACGTGATCGCTGCATCGGCGGCGCGCGCCGCCACCGTTGCGCGCGTCAACGATGCGCGGCTTCGCGCAGCCGATAGCGAGCCCGGCCAGTGGATGACGCACGGCCGCACGTGGGCCGAAGAGCGCTACAGCCCGCTCACTTCGATCAACTCTTCTACCGTCGCGAGGCTCGGCCTTGCGTGGGCTTACGAGCCCGGCACGCATCGCGGCATGGAAGCCACGCCGCTCGTGATCGACGGCGTGATGTACGCAACCGGCGAGTGGAGCCGGGTCTACGCGGTCGACGCGCGCACCGGAAAGCCGCTGTGGACGTACGATCCGTACGTGCCCGGAGCCAAGGGCCGCGACGCGTGCTGCGACGTCGTCAATCGCGGCGTCGCCGCGTGGGAGGGAAAGCTCTACCTCGGCGCGCTCGACGGGCGACTGATCTGCCTCGACGCTGCTACCGGAAAACCGCTCTGGGAAAAGCAGACGACCGACACGAGCCGGCCCTACACGATCACCGGCGCGCCGCGCATCGTAAAAGGCAAGGTCATCATCGGCAACGGCGGCGCCGAGTTCGGCGTGCGCGGATACTTCAGCGCGTACAACGCAGCCACCGGCGAGATGCTGTGGCGCTTCTACACGGTGCCGGCGAGCACGCAGGGTCCGTTCGATACTCCCGAGCTGGCTGCGGCTGCACCGACGTGGTCGAAAGATTCGGCGTGGGACTCCGGCCTCGGCGGCACGGTGTGGGATTCGATGGCGTATGATCCCGAGCTCGATCTCCTCTACGTCGGCGTCGGCAACGCGTCCGTCTACAACCGCGAGCAGAGGAGTCCGGGCGGCGGAGACAATCTCTATCTCTCGTCGATTCTCGCAGTGCGGCCCGACGACGGGCACCTTGTCTGGCATTACCAGACGACGCCCGGAGACCAGTGGGACTACACGGCCACGCAGCACATCATCCTTGCCGACATTCCGTTCGCGAAGCGCGCGCCCGACGGCAAACCGGAGCTCCGGCACGTGCTGATGCAGGCTCCGAAGAACGGCTTCTTCTACGTGCTCGACCGTGCGACCGGGGAGCTGCTGGCCGCCGATCCGTACATCGACGAGACGTGGGCAACCGGCGTCGATCTCAAGACCGGGCGGCCGATCGAGCGGCCGGAAGCAACCTGGTCGAAGACCGAAGCGCGCGTCACTCCCGGCATCTCGGGCGGACACAACTGGCATCCGATGGCGTACAGCCCGAAGAGCGGGCTCGTCTACATACCGACGTTCGAATCGGTCTACTCGTACAAGCCCGACGCCGAGTTCCACTGGGCGCCGGGCTACATCAACACGAGCGAAAGCTGGCGCGGCGTCGCCGCCGAGCTCGAAGGCTTCGAGCCGTTCGTCTCGCAGAACGTCTCGACGCATCTGACGGCGTGGGATCCCGTGCGCCGCGAGCAGGCGTGGCGCGTCGAGCTCGGCCAGGGAATTCCGGCGGGCGTGCTTGCGACCGCCGGCGATCTCGTCTTCCAGGGAACGACGTGGGGCAAGCTTCGCGCGTACGACGCAGCAAGCGGTGCGCTCGTCTGGGAAGCCGACACCGGCACCGGCATCATCGCGCCGCCGATCAGCTATGAAGTCGGCGGCGAGCAGTACATCGCGGTCGTCGCGGGGCTCGGCGGCTCGGCCGGCGGGCACTTCATCAAGTTTCCCAATTCGAATCCGGGCCGGATCCTTGCGTTCAAGCTCGACGCGCACGAAGCACTGCCGCCGATGCCGGACACTCCGATCAAGCCGGGAATGGGCGACAAGCCCGTCGAAGCTCCGGTCATCGACGCGTCAGCCGAGATGCTCACTCGCGGACGCGCGCTCTATGCGTACAACTGCTCGCGCTGCCACGGGCTCGGAGTTCAGGCGAGCGGGCTTTATCCGGACCTTCGCCACGCGTCGAAAGACGTCTACGCGTCGTGGAATGCGATCGTGCTCGGCGGTGCGTTCTCGTCGCGCGGCATGGCGTCGTTCGCCGACGTGCTGAGCCCCGACGACGCCGAAGCGATCCGCGCCTACGTAGCCGACCGCGCACACCATCAGCCCGGATGGATCGAATGGTTCGCCGGCCTCGCCGGCGGCCGCCTGAGAATCCCCGCCCGCTGGCTCGCGAACTGAAAAAGGGGACAGGTACATTTAATTTTCGCGAGTGAAATCGCGGGCGGACGTTCTACGCCCCGGTCGAATAGATCGACACGGCCACGACATGCTCGTTCGGTGATTCGTCGATTCGGGACAGGTACGTTTGCGCTTACGGCAATCGTACCTGTCCCTGCTTCTTCAAGACTGGAGGCGGCGGGCGGATTCGAACCGCCGCATCACGGTTTTGCAGACCGTTCCCTTAACCACTTGGGTACGCCGCCTTGAAAGAAGCGCGGAGTATGCCAGCGCGAGGGTCTTACTCAAATCCTGTGCGCGGCGTAGTGCTGCGGGCACAGGCAGTTGCGGGCGCTGGCGTGACCTCTTCCATCAAGCTCCCGCTTGAGGATCGCCAGCGTTCGGCTACACTCCGCGCGATTTTTCGGCCGGGAAGCCAACGGCGCAAAACCCGGTCCCCGAGGAGATTCCATTGCACAAGATTGCGGTTCTAGGCGGCGACGGCACCGGTCCCGAGGTCGTCGACGAAGCCCTGAAGGTCCTCAACGCGGCCTCCAAAGTCTGCGGCTTCAAGTACGAAACGACTCCCTTCGACTTCGGCGGTGACCGCTACATGCGCACCGGCGAGGTCCTTCCCGACACCGCCACGAGCGACCTGCGCGGCTTCGATGCGATCCTGCTCGGCGCCATCGGCCATCCAGACGTCAAGCCCGGCATCCTGGAGAAAGGCATCCTGCTGCGCCTTCGCTTCGAGCTCGACCTCTACATCAACCTGAGGCCGGTCAAGCTCTACCCCGGCGTCGAGACGCCGCTGGCCAACAAGGGTCCGAAAGACATCGACTTCGTCGTCGTGCGCGAGAACACCGAAGGCCTCTACGCGGGCGCGGGCGGAAATCTTCGTCGCGGGACGCCGCACGAAGTGGCCGTGCAGGAATCGATCAACACGCGCATGGGCGTCGAGCGCTGCCTGCGCTACGCGTTCGATTACACGCGCAAGAGGAACGCCCGCAAGACGCTGACCCTTTGCGGGAAGACCAACGTGCTGACCTACGCGTTCGACCTGTGGGAACGCGCGTTCCACGAGATCGGCGACGCCGACTACACCGACATCAAGCGCGACTACGCGCACGTCGACGCGACGTGCATGTGGATGGTCAAGAACCCGGAGTGGTTCGACGTGATCGTCACCGACAACATGTTCGGCGACATCATCACCGATCTCGGCGCGATGATTCAGGGCGGCATGGGGATCGCGGCGGGCGGCAACATCCATCCGGGCAAGGTTTCGATGTTCGAGCCGATCGGCGGGTCGGCGCCGAAGTACACCGGGCTCGGCGTGATCAATCCGATGGCGGCGATTGCCGCTGCGCAGATGATGCTGTCGGAGCTCGGCGAGGATGATGCAGCGAACCGCATCGAGCGCGCGATCGCTTACGTTGCGGCCGAGAAGCTGCAGTCGATGAACGCCGGCAAGATGGGCTACTCGACCTCGCAGGTCGGCGACCTCGTCGCCGACGCCGTCGCCACCAACACCGGCCGCTGATCGTAAAATCGGGGACAGACACTGATTTCGGGAAATCAGTGTCTGTCCCCGATTTCGCAGAATCGGTGTCTGTCCCTGATTTTCTAAAGCGTCGCTCGCGGCGGGCCCGCCGCGATTTTGCTCAGCTTTTAAAAATGTACCTGTCCCTATTTTTCGCGGACGCGGAAGACGGCGTTGGTTTTGCCGCGGACGAAGAGGCCGATGATGCGGCTGAGGACGGGATACTTGGACGCGATCGCTTCGCGGTAGCGGGCCTTGTCGTGCGCGCCGTCGCAGAACTCGGTCACGACGTCCTGCGGGCCGGAGCCGAAGTCGATGCGCGCGCGGCCGGTGGCGCGCAGGTTCTTCACCCAGTTCCGGCTCTCGTCGAGGCTGCCGATCCAAAGCTCGCCGCCGATTACGACGAACCAGATCGTCACGTCGAACGGCTTGCCGCTCTTGCGGCCGAAATGCGTGAGCTTGAGCGTGCTCTTCTTCGCGGGGATGTTCATCGTGCGTCCTTTCCATGTTCGCGGGCCACGGCGGCCATTGCCGCTTCGGCTGCGTCGAGCGCGAAGTCGATGTCGGCGTCCTGGTGCGCGGCCGAAACGAACCAGTTGTGGGCGGGGTGAAAAAACGCTCCGTGTGATGCGGCCACGGCCGCAAACGTGCGGCTGCGCTCGAGCCGTCCCTCGTCGGCAACGAAACTGAGAAACGGGATCGACGGCGGGCCGCTGATCGTAACGGCGAGGCCCGCCGCCCGCGCGCGCGCCGTGAGCCCGCCGCAAAGACGCCGCCCGACGCGATCCATGTGCTCGATCGCCGAGCGCTTCTCGATCTCGCCGATGGTCGCGATCGCAGCCGCGATCGGAACCGCCTGCGTAAAGAACGTTCCGGTCACGAACACGTCCTCGGCGGCTTTGCGAAGCGCATCCGACCCGAGCATCACCGACAGCGGATAGCCGTTGGCGATTGCCTTGGAGTAAACCGTCATGTCCGGCGTCACGCCGAAGTGATGCATCGAGCCGGCAAGGCTCAGGCGAAACCCGGCGCGCACGTCGTCGGAGATCATCACTGCGCTGTGACGCGTCGAAAGCTCGCGAATCGCCTGCAGGAAGCCTTCGCCCGGCATCACGCTGTCATGGCGCGCTTCGTGGCGGAACGGCGTCGCGATTACGCCGGCGATGCGGCCGTCGTATTTGCGGAACAGCTCTTCGAGCGCACCCGCATCGTTCCACGGGAACGTGACGATGCCGCTGCGCTCGCCGTCGGGAAACCCGCGCCGCGCCGGATTGCACCATCCGTGAACACCGTGGTACGTGCCTTCGACCATCGCCACGAGGTCGCGCCGCGTCGCGCGGCGTGCAACCGCAAGCGCCCACGTGCAGACGTCCGAGCCGTTCTTGGCGAACATCGCCCAGTCTGCGCCGGCCGTGATCGACACCAGCTTCTCGGCAAGCTCGACCATGTTCGGCGCCGGAAGATTGCCGCTGTCGCACAGGCGGCGCTGACGCTCGGCCGCAGCTTCGACGACCGCATCGCGGTAGCCGAGCACCATCGGTCCGTACGAGCACAGGAAGTCGACGTACTCGTGGCCATCGGCGTCGCGGACGCGGCAGCCTTCGGCCTCGCAGAGGAATCGCGGGAACGCTCCGTCGACCAGATAGACCGGACTTTGATGGCCGTAGATCCCGCCCGGGATCACGCGCTTCGCGCGCTCGTAGAGCTCGTCGCCGATCGGATGCTGCCAGTCGCTTCTGGTCATCGGAAAGTCTGTGCGACGAGTCAGATGCCGGTGACGAGCCGGCTCTCGGCTTCGTTGGCTGCGTCTTTTGCCTGCTGCGCAGCATCTTCCTCGGGCGTCAGCGTCTGCAGCGCGAGCGCGTGCACGAGGCCGGTCATCTCGTCGGCGACCGCGTCGTAGACGAGCCGATGGCGCGCAACCAGCCCCTTGCCTTCGAACGCAGCCGACACGACGAACACTCGGAAGTGACCTCCGCCGCTCGCACCCTTGTGCCCGCGGTGGCTCTCGCTCTCGTCTTCGATCTCGAGCCGGACCGGTGCGAGCGCCCGGGTGAGCTTTTGGATCAGTACGTCCATGACGTTGCCGGTGTGCATCGGACCTACCATGTGGCACGCTCAAGGCATGAGCAAGGCCAGGGTCGTCGTGCGGGATCACCTGTCGGCCGAAGGGGCCCGGCGCGCCGTGCTCGCTCTCGTCGCCGTCGGTCTTGATGCCGAAGCGCATCGGAACGGAGCTTCGATCGCTGCGCCAACCGGGCTCGCAGCCACGACGACGACGCCACCTTTTTCCTGGCAGGTATCCGTTGCAGAGGACGAGGTCGCGGCCGCCCTGCCCGTCCTCGCAGACGACTACGTCTCGAACACCGCGCCGCCGGCCGCGCCTCCGCAGGGCCTGCTCGATGCGCGCGAAGGAATCTGGACGTGGCAGAACGCGTCGGGAAGCCTCGTGATCGCCGTCGCGTGCGTGTTCATCCATCTCGTGGTCCACGGCGGCGCCGGGCCGTCACCGCATTCGCGCATGCTCAGCTCCGGCGCGATCGCACCGTGGCTCGTCAGCCAGCGCGAGTGGTGGCGCCTCGTCACAGCCGTATTCCTGCATTTCGACATCAAGCATCTGGTCGGCAACATGGCAGCGCTGTTCTTCCTCGGCCCGCCGCTGGCGGCGACGATCGGCCAGGGACGGCTGGTGTCGCTGTTCGTCGTCACCGGAGTGCTCGGCAACGTGGCGAGCCAGATCTTCGGCGAGGAGGCTGCGATCAAAGCAGGAGCCTCGGGCGGAATCTGCGGCCTGCTCGGCGCGCTGGCCGGAGTTGCGCTCGCGACGATGGCGGCGTCGTCCGATGCGCGCGAGCGTCGGCCGGCGTGGCAGACGCTCGGCGCGCTGGTTGCGCTGTTCGGCATGATCGTCGGCTTCGAGCCGGGGCGCGACCACTACGCGCACGTCGGCGGACTGGTCGCGGGCATTGCGCTCGGGCGCGTGTTCGGCGTGCGCTCGCAGGACCGTAGCGTGAGCTCGCAGGAGACTTCCGCATGAAGCTGTGCGCGCTCGTTGCGGTCGTTCTGTTCGCGTTGGCGCGCACTGCCTGTGCCGAAGACGCGCCGGCGACCAATCCCGGCGCCACCGGTTTTTCCGCTGCGGCGCGCGCCGGCGAGCCGCCCCCAGGCACAATCGTCGCGAGCGACAATCTCGAGAAGTGGAAGGAGTTCCTGCCGCCGTCGATCCAGTGGGCCGTCGACCGCGGGATGCGAATCGAAGTCGTCGAAGGCCGCGACATCCCGCTCGAGCCGAAGCGGCTCGAAGCAACCCAGAAGTACCATTCGCAAGCGAAGCTCTCGCCGGACAAGAACCAGGTCCTCAACTACGTGGCCGGGCTTCCGTTCCCGCTGTCGGACGAGCGCGATCCGGACGCGGCGATCAAGCTCATCTTCAACTACGAGAACCGCATCGTCGTCGACGACCTCGATGTCCGCAACTTCGAGTGCGACACCGGCAGCATCGACGACAAGCGCGGAATCTCGATCGAACGTCACTTCCTGATCGGTCATTTCCGCCGGCTGTACTACGTGAGCCGCCTCTACCACGAGCCGATGCCGACGTGGCCGACCAACGACGGCATCCGCTACCGCGAAGTCCTGCATCCGATCATCGAGCCGTTCGACCTGAAGGGCGTCGGCCTCACTTATACCCGTCATCTCGATCCGTCGCGTCAGGACGACAGCTGGCTCTACTATCCGCTGCTCAAGCGCGTGCGCCGGCTTTCGTCGGCGCAGCGGTCCGATGCTCTGTTCGGCCAGGACGCCGACATCGACAGCTACGGCGGCTACGCCGGAAATCCTGCGTGGATGGACTGGAAGCTCGTCGGCACCAAGCGCGTGCTGGCGCCGATGCACACCCGCAACTTCCCGGCCGTGTGGTCCAAGGGCGGCGCCAACTTCCTGTTCGACGACACGTGGGAGATGCGCGACGTGTATATCATCGAAGGCGTCTCGCGCATTCCCGACTACGCGTACTCGAAGCGCGTGATCTATCTCGACCGCCATAGCTTCGTGATCCCGTACACCGAGATGTACGACCAGAAAGGCGCGCTGTGGAAGGCCTGGGTCAACCAGTGGAAGATCGGCCACAAGCCCTTCCCCGGGGCCACCGTCGCGGTCTACGACTACGATCAGCAGTTCATCCCGGCGCTCAGCATCTTCGACATGCAGCTGCACCATGCCACGCGATGCCTGCTGCCATCGCCGAGCGTCGCCGGCGAGGAAGGCTGGTATTTCAACTTCGGACCCGACGGAGGAACCGTTGAGGAGGTCTTCACCGTTTCGAGCATCATCGCTTCGGGGCGCTGAGGAGAAACCGCCGCGTGCCGAACTGCCCGGCTGGGCCCCGGGTCGCTGGCATCCTTGTTCACTGGCCGCTATAGACGAAGGTGTCTATTTTCCCGCCCGCGGCAGCGTGCCGCGCGCCGGAAGCACTGCGAACGCGGGTTCGCAAGAAGCACCGCGAACGACCCGTTCGCAAGAAGGAGGAAACTCACAGATGGATTTTGCCCTGTTCACACTCGATCCGGCGTTCCGGTGGCTGCACATCCTGGCCGGCATCGTCTGGATCGGACATCTCTATTTCTTCAATTTCGTCAACGGCCCGTTCGCCGCGACGATGAACGCCGACACCAAGAAGCTCGTCGTTCCGGAGCTGATGCCGCGGGCGCTCTACTGGTTCCGCTGGGGCGCCGCATGGACGTGGGTCACCGGCGTGCTGCTGCTCCTGATCGTCTTCTACCACGGCCACCTCGTCCAGATGTCGATGATATCGCTGGTCTGCCTTGCCCTCACGTTCGGCGGTTTCGCGATCTATGAGGCCATCATGACGACGTCGATCATCAGCGACGTCAAGATGAAGTACGCCGTGTGCTACGTGCTGATCGCGATCGCCACGTTCATCATGAGCATCAATGCGGGCTTCGGCGAGCGCGCGTACAACATCCATATCGGCGCGATGCTCGGCACCACGATGGCGTTCAACGTCTGGTTCCGGATCTGGCCCGCGCAGCAGCAGATCATCACCGCCGTCAAGAACGGCCAGGCTCCCGACGCGGCGCTCGTCGCCATGGCGGGGCTGCGCTCACGTCACAACACGTACATGTCGGCGGCGCTCGTCTGGACGATGATCGGCAGCCACACGGCCGGGTTCCTCGCCAACGTCCCGCCGTTCAGCATGCGCCGCGAGCTCGTGCTGCTGATGATGATCCTCGTTGCATGGCACGTCGTCTTCCAACTCTACAAGCGTGCCGCCAAGGTCAAAGGCTTCTAGGCCGCGACCGTTCACCGGATAAAAAGGGCCGCCTTCGTCGGAAGGCGGCCCTTTTTTGTCCGTGTGATCTATGGGGACAGACACCGGTTTCGCATCATTGCGAAATCAGTGTCTGTCCCCGATTCTTTTTCCATGCGTCGTGCGCGCGTTCAGGCCGATGCCGACGGTCTCGCCTTGGTCTTTTCGTGCCAGGCCGCAAGGTTCTTGAGCGACGGATCGTAGCTCTCTCCCACCATTGCGCCGAAATCGATCGTGCAGAATAGCGTGATGTCCGCGATCGAGAACTTGTCGCCGGCCACGAACGGTCGCGTCGCCAGGATCTCGTCGAGCCAGGCCAGCCGCTTGGCCGCCGCGCCACGGCTCGGCTCGATCATTTCGGCAACCTGCGTGATGCGCCCCTTGAAGAACGGGCTGCTGTGCCGGAACGCTCCGAGCATCGGCATCATCACTTCGAGCTCCATGCGGCGTTCCCACATGCGCGAGTTCGCGCGCTCTTCCGGCGTGCGGCCGATCAGCGGCGGATCCGGCTTCTTGTCTTCGAAGTACTCGCAGATGACGAGGCTTTCGGCGATGCATGTGCCGTCGTCGAGCTCGAGGACGGGCAGCCCGCCCATCGGATTCTTCGCGAGAAACGGAGGCTGGCGATTGACCGCTGCGCGCAGGTCGACCTGCTCGAGCGGAACCTCGATACCTTTTTCCGCGAGGAACATCCTCACGCGTCGCGGATTGGGTGCGATCGTAGCGTCGTAAAGTTTCATGGGTTCTCCTTTTGTCGAACGTGTTCGCGGTCAGGAACGCGGCTCCGGAAGACGCGACGAAACGACGCCGTCGGCTTCGAGCTGCGCAATCTCTTCGGATGATTTGCCGAGCAGGCTCGCGAGCACGTCACGGTTGTCTTCACCGCGAAATGCCGCACGCCCGCGCACCCCGGCGCTGGCATCGGAAAAACGATAAGGGCTGTTGAGCACCGCGGCCGTACCGCCGCTGCGATCGTCGCACTCGACCGTCATCGATCGTGCGCGCGTCTGCTCGGACGCGAGAGCTTCGCTGAGCGTCTGTACGCGGGCCGCCGCAAGGCCGTTCGCATGGCAGGCCGCGACGACTTCGTCGGCTCCCGGCTGCGAAGCGACCCACGTGCCGACGATCGCCTCGAGCTCCGCCAACGCGGCCTCGCGCCTGGCATACGTATCGAAGCGCGGATCGGTCGCCAGCTCCGGCATTCCCATCAGCGACGTCATCGTCTCCCAGTGCGCGCGCGGATCCATCGGGATGACGACGTTGCGCCCGCGGCACGGATACACCCACGCGCACAGGAAATCGGTTTCGCTGCCGCCGAAAAGAACGAAGTTCGCGCACTCCTGCAGCGCAAGCAGCGCGTCGTGCATCGCCATGTCGATGAACTGGCCGGTGCCGGTGCGTTCGCGAAGATGAATCGCCGCAACGATCGCGAGCGCCGCCTGAAGCCCGGTCACCGTGTCGCCGACCGCAAACACCGAATCGACGGGCTGCTGCCCGAACGCGCGCGCCTGCCGGTCGATGATCCCCGTGGCCGCATGGACCACGCCTGCAAACGCACGCTCGTTGCGCTGCGGGCTCGCGTGCCCGAATCCGCTGATCGAGCAGTAGATGAGCCTTTCGTTGCGCGCGCGGAGTGTCTGCTGCCCGAGCCCGAGCCCATCCATCACGCCCGGCCGGAAGTTTTCGACGACGACGTCGCACGCACACGCCAGCTCCGCCGCAAGCTCGCGCCCCCGCTCCATGCGAAGGTCGAGGGAGACGTTCCCCTTGCCGCAGTTGTGCTGCATGAAGTACCCGCTCATCCCGCCGCGCCGCTGCCCCAGCCGCCGCGCGAGATCCCCGTCGGGCGTCTCGACCTTGAAAACCTCCGCCCCGAGATCCGAAAGTATCCGCGTACAGAACGGCCCCGCCAGCACATGACTGAAGTCCGCCACCCGAATCCCCTCGAGCGGATACGGCTTCCCTGACGACACCCGTCGAGACATCGCCGGTTTCTTTAGCACTCCACCAGCAAGAGGCCAGAAGCGAAGCCAGTGAGCTGATCAGCAGTTTTGAAATGAAAGACGAAAGAAGCGCTGATCAGTCGATCCTACGCTCGTGCCGCATGAGCGACCAAATCACGACCCGATGAACGGGCCGAGAAGCCGACGCGGAACGTGCTGTGTAGCGAGCCGTGGGAGCCACGCTCAACGAGCCGGGCGCGTAGAAGGGTCCAGATGCAAGGCGGGATCCGCGAAGAGAGGGAGTCGTACTTCCCGGACGTCGACCGAACGAAGCGGATCCCAACGCAGCAGATGGGCCCTTATACGCGTCCGGCCCACCGCAGATGCAGAAGTAGAACTACCGCCGAACCCAGCGATCAGTCCCCGCGATATCCCCAGCCCCGCCCTCGCCGCCAGGCAGCGGATCAAAGTTCGCAAAGTGCTTCACCGGATTACCGTTGGATTCGTAAGCGCGAACTTCCTGATGCCCCTCCGGTCCCGGCAGCATCACCAGAATCTCCTGCTGATCGTCCAGATCCACGTCGGCCGCACCGACGCGTGCACCATGCACCCAGTCTTCGGCCGGACGCACGACGATGTTGATCTGCTTGAACTCGGGACCGTACGTGACGCGGTCGCCGTTGCCGTTGAACACCTTGACGATCGCCTGACCCTCGCGCGGAGCGGTCACGATCTGCTGATCGCCGCTGCCGTCGAGGTCGACGAGCGCGACATCGACGCCCGAGAAATCGACCGGATCGTACGCGAGGAACGTGCGGATCAGCACGCCGTCGCGAGTGAAGATGCGTACCACCGGAACGCCGCGCGTGGTTCCGACGATGATCTCGTCCTGCTTGTCGCCGGTGACGTTGCCGACCGTGACGGTCGCGCCCTCGGCATTGATCGGGATCGTGTTCCACATGTCGGCCGCGGAGAACGCCTGGAACTCGCTCGAGAAGAAATACGACGAGCCCTCGTCGAGACGCTCGAACGTGCGGACGAACACGTCGCCGCCGCCGCCGTCGGCCTGCGAACAGACCAGATCCTCGTTGACGCGACCGTTGACTTCGCCGGCGCCGCATTCGACCGACACGTTGCCGTCGAACGCATCGAACGAGTCCTGCAGCTCGCCGCCGTGCGCCATGCGATAGACCTCGACCTTCGAATCGTCCGAGCCGAATCCGCCGGTGACGGCGACCTGCACCGACCTCGGCTTGGGAACGTGCGGGTCGCCCTGCGCATCGAACGGTTTGTCGTTGAGGATCGACAGACTGAGCTCGCCGGTCATGCCCTCGAGCACGAACTCGCTCATCTCCGTGCGGCGGCCGGTGCGACTGAAGGTTCGCAGCTTGGGATTCTCGGAGTGGTCGTACGAGACGGTCGCGATGCGAGTCTCGAGCCCGCGCCGTCCGTTGACCGTGAGCAGCGTCGAGCCGTCGATGCCGGACAGGATCTTGACGGTTCCGGCGCCGCGGCGTCCGGTCGGATCGTCGCCCGGAGTGCCGATGACCATGTCGGGAACTTCGTCGAGGTTGAAGTCGATGTCGCCGTCGAGCGCGTAACCGAATTCCTCGTAGCGGCGCACGCCGTCGAGCGACCAGATCTCGGTTCCGTCAACGCCCGAGAGCGTCACGAGGCGACCGGCGTCGGGCGTGAAGCGCTTCTCGATCAGGAAGTCCTGGCGCGGAGCCGTTGCAGCGAAATCGGTGACGCCGTCGCCGTTGATGTCACCGATGCGCGCAACGGCAGAGCCGAATCGCGCACCGTCCTGCATCTTCGTGTCGTGCCGGACCCACAGGCGCGTACCGTCGAGGGAAAACAGTGAGACGAGGCCGGAGAGCTTGACGCCCGTATCGTCGGACGCGTCCGAGCCGGTGATCAGGTCCGGAACGTCGTCGTCGTTGACGTCGCCGGCAAAATCGACCGACTTGCCGATGCGGTCGTGCGCCGCGCCGCTGACTTCGAAGATCGGCTCGGACGCCGGATCCGCCGAAGACAGCGCGTGCACGACACCCGAGCGCAGCACGCCGGGCACGTTGGCTTCGTCGCTGCCGGCGAGGAAATCGAACAGGCCGTCGCCGTCGAGGTCGGTTGCCGACGCAAGGCTGCGCCCGTAGCTGTTGCCGCCTTTCGGGCCGATGCGATACGCGAGCAGATCGCCGTTCCTGCCGGAGACCGTGTAGACGCGGCCGGGCTGCGCGAGGTCGTTCTCGTTGCGGTCGCCGGAGGCACTGACCACGAAGTCCGCGCGACCGTCGCCGTTGATGTCGTTGAGCGGGGCGATCTTCTCTCCGAAGCCCGCACGGATGTGCGTGCCGAAGATCCGCATGCGCCGATGGCGCTTCTGGTAGACGTCGACGCGGCCCGCGCGGTCGAGAAGATTGGCGTGCGGATCGTGCTGGTCGGCGATCGTCACGTCGTATCCCGGGGAACCGATCGCGATCTCGTCGCGCCCGTCGCCGTTGAGATCGGGAAGAAACGAGACCGCGGCGCCGAACCACTGGTTCTCGTATCCGCCCTTCTTCCTGAACAGCGGCCGGCCGTTGCGGCCGTCGATGATGATCACGGCGCCGGCATGGATGTGGCCGCGCACGAACATGCACGGCGAGCCGATGGCGATGTCGGCCACGCCGTCACCGTTGAAGTCGCCGTTGGTGGCGATCGACGATCCGAGCTGGTCGCCGCCCTTGTCGCAGACCTGCTGGTAGGCATCCGCGAGGGCGAGCGTGGGACTGGCGCAAAGCACGGCAACGGCCGCGACCCGGGAAGCCCAGAGGGCGTGCGCCCGACGTCGAAAGGAGAAAAGCGTGCGAGATCTCATACGTTGTGGATTTCCCATTCGAACCGTTCGCCCTGAGGATTGACCACCCGACTCCGTCGAGGCGGCCCGACTACCACACCCCGGGGGTACGACCAACATTGTTCTGGCCGGGAGCCGCCGTGCAGCGAAGTTGCCGAGTCATGCCGGGCCAAAGAACGATCCGCCCGCGCGGACCGTCGGCATGGATGTCATTCTAACAGCCGACCCCTTCGATTCCACGGCCGAGGCGCCGATTCTGCCGTCGAAATCCTCGCTAAGGAAGCGAGAAAATCTCGACGCGACGTTCGGTTGCGCCCGCCTGCCCCATCCGGGCTGCCTTCGGCACGTCCGACACTGCGCGGCATCCGGAATTGCGCTCCAGGCGCCTTCGGCCGTAACCGCTAGAAATCCACCTGATGCAGTTTCCAGCCGGTCGACGTCGCCTCCCACTCTTCGGTGAGGTAGCCGACTTCGCTGCCTACGGAGAACTGCGTCGTCATCAGCCACTGATCGGCGGCGCTCATGTCGCCGTACGCGCGAATCGTAAAGACGAGATATGGCCGGCCGCCGTGCAGGCGGATCTTCAGACGGACGCGCGCGAGACCTCCGGCCGGACTGGCCTGGCCGAAGATCGACGCATAGTTGTCCTGGAACTGGTACTTCCTGCCGCCGAGCTTGCCGTTCAGCTCGCCCCAACCGAGCTCGGCCCGGTAGATCTGCGTCGACTCGTTCGACAGCTCGAACTGCATTCCGTCGACCAGCGGTTCGGGATTGCCGCTGATCGCGATGCGCCCGTGGATGTAGATCATGTCGGGGCCGCCGTCGCGGTTGAACGTGATCGTGGCCGGGTCGCGGATGAACTTGGTGCAGACCTGGTCGAAGTCGCAGGTCTCGTCGCAGATCGGCGCGCGCGCGCCAGGCTTGCAACTCTTGTCGCGGCAGTCGACCTTCCCGTCGCCGTCGTCGTCGACCATGTTGTTGCAGTCTTCGAACGTGCCGGCGGTAGCAGGCGGATCGCACTTTTCGGTGCCGGTCACCTCGCTGTCGCCGCAGACGCACGTGCTGAAATCGAACGCGCAGCTGTCCGTGTCCTCGTTGCAGTTGTCGGTCGAGCAGTTGAACGCATCGTGGCAGACGACGGGCGACCCGGGCCCGCATCCGGTCTGCGCGTTGCAGACCTCGTCACCGTTGCAGAACTGGCCGTCGCTGCAGGCCGAGTCGTCGGTGATGTGATCGCAGCGGTCGAGCGTTTCGTTGCACGAGTCGGTCGTGCACGCGAAGTCGTCGGTGCAGTCCGGTGCCGTGGCGCTCTGGCAGCCGAGTACGAGGTCGCACGTTTCAGCGCCGTCGCAGAACTGGTTGTTGCTGCACGCGGCGTCGTTCGGGGTATGCGTGCACTGGTCGTTGGTCTCGTCGCAATCGTCCGTCGTGCAGGTGACGTCATCGGCGCAGGCCGGAGCGGTTCCCGGCGAGCAGCCGTTCACCAGATCGCAGACTTCGGCGCCGTTACAGAACTGGCCGTCGCTGCAGATCCCGTTGTTCGGCGTGTGCGTGCACTGGTCGCTGCCTTCGTCGCACTGGTCGGTGGTGCAGTTGACGGTGTCGGTGCAGTCCGGAGGGGTGCCCGGCACGCACGTGCCGGAGACGTTGCAGGTTTCGACGCCGTTGCAGAACGCGCTGTCGTTGCAGTCGGCGTTGGTCAGGCACTGGACGCACTGGTCAGTCTGTTCGTTGCATCGCTCGGGACACGGGTCGTCGCCGGGCTTGCAGCCCTGGGTCGGATCGCAGACTTCGATACCCGTACAGAACTGGCCGTCGTCGCACCCGTTGTTCTGCGGCAGGTTGTCGCAGCGGTCGAGGGCCTCGTTGCAGGAGTCGGCCGTGCAGTCGATGCCGTCGTTGCAGGTCCTGGTGGTTCCGGAGTGACAGCCGTCCACCGGGCTGCAGGTCTCGTCGCCGGTGCAGAACTGGCCATCGCTGCACGCGGCGTTGCTCGGAGCGTGGACGCACTGGTCGTTGGCTTCGTTGCACGAGTCCTGCGTGCAGGTGATGTCGTCGTTGCAGTTCGGGGCGGTTCCAGGCTGGCAGCCGAGAATCGCGCTGCACGTCTCGGTGCCGTCGCAGAATTGCCCGTTGTTGCAGCTGGCATCGTTGGTCACGTGGTTGCACGAGTCGGTGTCTTCGTTGCAGGAGTCTGCCGTGCAGCTCACGTTGTCGTTGCAGTTGGGCGGAGTGCCGGGCTGACAATCGTCGACCGCGCTGCAGATTTCGACGCCGTTGCAGAACGTGTTGTCGGTGCAGAGCGTGTTCCTGGGCTCGTGCAGGCAGGTGTCGTGCAGCTCGTCGCAGGAGTCCACGGTGCAGCCAACGTCGTCGGTGCAGTCGCGACCGTCGGTATTCGGCTGGCACAGACCGTTGTTGTTGCACTCGTCGTCGCCGTCGCAGAAGAACCCGTCGCTGCACGACGTCTTGCCCTTCTTCGGCTTGTGCAGGCAGTTTCCCTGGTTGTTGCACGAATCGGTCGTGCAGACGTTGCCGTCGTTGCAATCGTCGTCGGTGACACACTGTGCTGCGGCAACGCAGTCGGAGGGATCCGAGTTCGGTTCCGTCGACGGGAACGAGCATGCGTCGATCAGGACGGCCTGCGTTCCGGGAAGGCCGAATTCGTTCAGGTCGAGCGCGCACGTGATCTGCGTGTCGTTCGGATACTCGTCGCCCGGGCCGTTCAGGGCGGCCGGGCTGAACGGATCGGTCTTCTCTTCGCTGACTTCGCAGGTGGTCGTGTAGGGGCCGGGAAGGAACGTCGAGTTGGTGCAGCGATCGGGCTTGTCGTCACCGCAGCGGAACAGGCGAAGCTCCCCGAGTGTGACGATGCCGTCGGGGTTCGGTCCGGCGACCAGCGTCGTACAGACGGCGAGATCGGCGAGACCGTCGTCGTCCGAGTCGAACAGCGTGCAGATGTCCTGCGTATTGTTTCCACTGAGCGCAATGTCGTCCCAGTCGACGATCGTGTGGATCTCGAAGGGCGTGCCCGTGCCCTCCTCCGCGCAGAAACGCGTGATGTCTTTCTGGCCCGGTTCGTCGTTGGCGCCCTGAAGGTCGTTGAAGCAGGCCGTAGGCTCGGGAAGTGCAGCGACCGCCGGGGATACCGTGCCAATCGACATCGTGAGAATGCCCAGGACAGAAAATACCCGGCCAAGGCCTGAGCGGCCCGAGACCTTCCGGAAGATCGATACGACCTGAGACATGACGCCCCCTTCGCGCAAGCCACGGGTCTTGCTCGACCCCCCCGACTGATGCTTTCGCGTGTGCAACTAGTGTTCTACCGTCCGCCTTGTCAAGTGAAACATCAGATAGCGAAGCCGCCCCGCAGCGGGCCGCATGACACCGAATTCACCGGACTTTTTACGAGACCGCTCCTGCGTGCCCCCGTTGGCGCGCAACCTGTTGGGCATTTTGACAACTGGGGGGCCTGATGCAACCGGCGCCGACGCGGTTTTTATCGTTTCTTTCAGGTCATTCGCGCCTGCAGCGGGCCGCGTCGAGGCGCGATCAGGCTGGCGCAGTCAGCGGTCTCGTCTGAACACCGAAGCGGTTACCGGACAGGCTTCTGAACCGCGGTTCAGACTCGGTCGCCAGCGATGCGGCCTGATTCTCACGAGGCGCGAACGAACCGCCCCGCCTCACGATTGTTGCGGCACCGGGGCGAGATGAGCAGCGCTTCCACATCGGCTTCTGTTCGCGGCTCTGTCGACACGCCACGCAGAGCGCGACGATGCACGCGCCGCATCATCGCTGCGGCTGCGCACGATCTGTCGCTCGCACAGTGCGGATTTCATGCATCTGCGAAAGCATTTCGCCGCAGCGAGCGCATCGGTATGGGCGGCAACCAAGCATTCTTGGAGTTGACTTTAGGAGGGGCCGGATAGCAGACTCCCTCGCTCATGGAGGCCACAGAAATGAAGGTTCGTCATCGCTCGTCGCTCGCGTGGGGGCTGCTTGCGGCAAGCCTGACGGTGTTCGCTTTTGCAGGTACCGGCAGCGCGCAGACCGCGCAGAACTGCCTGGAAGCCCAGTCCCGCTTTGCCGGCACGATCTGCCGTGGAATGGCCAAGTGTCACGTCAAGGCGATGAAGCACTCGACGTCGATCGATCCCGACTGCGTTCCGGGTCGCAAGACTGCGCTGATCAATCGTTACAACTCGATCGAAGCCGGCGACAACTGCCTCACCGAACCCGCGGGAAACACCATCGCAAACTCGCTGGAAACCGGTGTCGGCAACATCGCCAGTCCGATCGGAACCGGCCAGTGCGCGTCGAAAAAAATGGGAGCGCTCGGCCGCGAGTGCAAGCAGATGATGATGTGCTACGCCGACAGCGCGGCGTCTTCCGCACCCGGCGTCGATTCCGACTGCCTGAGCACAGCCATCAACACCCTGATGGAGCAGTTCGACAAGATCGAAGATCGCAACATCTGCAATACCACGGGTGATGCATCGAACCGTTCCGATGACGTGGACATGCTGACCGACCAGACCTGGACGTATCTGCGCGGAGTCGGCACCACGACGACATCGACGACGACGACAACATCGAGCTCGACGACGACGACCATTCCTCCGACGTGTCTCGAAAACGGAGCTTACGATCCGTGCGTCGCGTATCGCGACAACGCCGCGTGCAAGACCTGCGTGGATTCCGACACGGGACCCGACGCAGGAATCGCAACCTCGCTTTGCACGGCGGCCGGTCCGACCTGCAGCGATGCCGACAAGAACTCGGCGTGCGGTTACGCGATCAATTCGTCGACGGACTGCTCGCTGATCTGCTGTCCGTAAACACGGCGCAGAGACAGAGCCGATGCATTCACGCGCGGGCCGCGAGCGCGCGTGACTTGCATCCCGACCCGGTTCGGTTACAAGCGGGTCGTCCTCACGGGCGGGTGTAGCTCAGCTGGCTAGAGCGTCTGCTTGCCATGCAGAAGGTCGCCGGTTCGATCCCGGTCACCCGCTCCAACTTCTCCTTCCAGACATAGTGTTTTCCGGCTCCCGGATGTCCATTCCGGCATCCGTAGCCGTTGGCGGGCGCGCCGCCGGTGGACCCTATTCGGTCCCCCGCAGCCGGTAGAACACCTCGAAGTGGTACTCGACCGCTGACCAGACGCCTACGACCGCCGCAAGCATCAGCAGGATCATGCCGATCTCGTGGAAGCTGACGCCGAAGTAGACGTAGTGGACGATGAGGAAGTGCACGCCGATGGTCTGGAGCAGCATTTTGGCCTTGCCGGTCACGTCGGCGCCAAGAACGATGCCTTCGGTCGCGGCGATGCTTCTCAAACCCGTCACGGCGAACTCACGGCCGACGATCAGCACCAGGATCCATCCCGGAATGCCGGGTTGCCGGGGCATGACCGCCAGCATCAGCAGCGTCGAGATCACGAGCAGCTTGTCGGCCAGAGGGTCGAGAAGTTTTCCGACCGCGGTCACGAACCCGTAGCGACGGGCGATCCAGCCGTCGAGGAAGTCGGTCAGCGACGCGCCGAGGTAAACGAACATCGCCGTCCAGGCTTCGCGCCGGCCGGGATGGGTCAGCAGCCAGGCGACCACGGGGATGGCGAGGATTCGCAGAAACGTCAGCAGATTCGGCAGGCTTCGAGCCCACGATTGCGGTTGTCGCGGCCCAGAGTTGATCCCCATTGCGTTTCCTGGCCGCAAGTCCTCCCGGGATTGGCGACCGGGCAACGTTATCCGGTTCGCCATAACCCTGCTACCGCTAGCCGCGGCTGGCGCTTCACGCTGGCGGCTGCTCACAGCGGCGGCTACCGCTTTACGCTGGCGGCTGCTCGCGGCGGTTACCGCTTCACGCTTCCGGCGTGCAGGCCAACGGCTACTGCGGTGCAGTGGGCCGTCTTGTTGAGCACGCCTCCCCCGCCGGTACACTCCGCGAACTCCCATGCGAAACTACGACTTCCTCGTCATCGGCGGCGGCATCGCCGGTATGACCTTCGCGCTCGAAGCCGCCCGGCACGGAAAGGTCGCGCTTCTGGCGAAGCGTTCGCTGGAGGATTCCAACACGAACTGGGCCCAGGGCGGCGTGGCCGCCGTCTGGGATGCCGGCGACACGCCGGAGTCGCATGCGGCCGACACCGTCGAAGCCGGCGCCGGTCTGTGCAACCGGCGCGTCGTCGACCTCGTCGTCACCGAAGGCCCGGCCCGCATCCGCGAGCTGATTGCGCTCGGCGTCCAGTTCTCGCTCAAGCAGGACAACGGCCGCTTCGGTACGGACTACGATCTTGGCCTCGAGGGCGGCCACTCGCACCGGCGCATTCTACACGCCGCCGACCACACCGGCCGCGAGATCGTGCGCGGCATGTCGGCCGCCGTGCTCGCCAATCCGAACATCGAGGTGCTCGAAAACCGCTTCGCGATCGACCTGCTGATCGACGAAAAGTTCGGCTACACCGGCGGCCGACCGCACTGCTGGGGCGCATACGTTCTCGACACCGACAGCGGCGAAGTGGAGACGTTCACCGCGCGGGCCACACTGCTTGCGACGGGAGGAACCGGGAAAGTCTACCTGTACACGTCGAACCCCGACGTCGCGTCGGGTGATGGAATCGCGATGGCCTGGCGCGCCGGCTGCCGCGTGGCCGACATGGAATTCATCCAGTTCCATCCGACGTGCCTTTACCATCCGCTCGCCAAATCGTTCCTGGTCACCGAAGCGATGCGCGGCGAAGGGGCCGTGCTGCGAACGCCGGACGGCAATGCCTTCATGTCGAGCTACGATCCGCGTGCCGAGCTTGCGCCGCGCGACATCGTCGCACGCGCGATCGACAGCGAGATGAAGCGGCGCGGGTTCGACAACGTGCTTCTCGACGTCACCGCGCTCGGAGCCGATTTCCTGAAGAAGCGCTTCCCGGCGATCTACGAGCGCTGCCTCAGCTACGGCATCGACATCACGACGACGCCGATCCCGGTCGTCCCTGCCGCGCACTACATGTGCGGCGGCGTGCTGACCGGCATCGACGGCGAAACCTCCATCGATCGCCTCTATGCAGCCGGCGAAGTTGCCATGACCGGCCTGCACGGCGCCAACCGACTCGCGTCGAACTCGCTGCTCGAAGGCGTCGTATTCGGACACCGCGCCGCCGTGCACGCCGCACGGCGCCTCGGCGAAGACCTGTCGCCGCCGCCCGCGCTACCGCCGTGGACCGCCGGCGCCGCCGTCGACATCGAAGAGTCGGTCGTCATCACGCACAACTGGGACGAAATCCGCCGCCTGATGTGGAACTACGTCGGCATCGTCCGCAGCGACCGCCGCCTCGCCCGCGCCGCCGCCCGCATCACGATGCTCCGCGACGAAATCCAGCAGTACTACCGCGACTTCAAAGTGACCCGCGACCTGCTCGAGCTGCGCAACATCGCGCTGGTTGCAGAGCTCATCATCCGAGCCGCGCGCACGAGAAGAGAAAGCCGCGGCCTCCATTTCAACCTGGACTGCCCCGAGCGCGACGACGCGCATTGGTTGCGGCACACGGTAGTCTGAAGCGCGAGACGACAGACGCGATACGCCGAAGCCAAAAAACCAGACCGGACAACGTGGGACATCCGGCGTGCTTTCCGCGATGAGAGCTTCGCATCTACGAAGCCGGCCGTCGAGAAGGGTCCAGATGCGAGGCGGAGCCCGCGAGAGCGAGCGAGGCGTACTTCCCGTACGTTGAGCGAGCGAAGCGGCGACAACGAAGCAGATGGGCCCTTATCGGCGGTCGGCCCATCTACGAGAGTCAGAGTGACGACGGCCGAAGTCGAGCGTCAACGTGAAACGCTTATCGCCCCGCGACCGGCGACATTTCCATCGCGTGGAACAGCCGCATCTGGCGCGCTTCCTGGTCGTGGTTCACCTGGACCGGATAGCTTCTCGTGAAGCACGCATCGCAGAAGCCCTTCGAGCTGCGCTCCTCGGGATCGAGAAACGAATACAACCCCTCGTGCGAAAGGTAGGCAAGGCTGTCCGCCTGGATGTACTGGCGGATCGCCTCGATATCGAGGTTGTTCGCGATCAGCTCACCGTGCGTTGGTGTGTCCACTCCGAAATAGCATGGGCTGATCGTCGGCGGCGCGCTGATGCGCATGTGGACTTCCTTGGCGCCGGCGCCGCGGATCATGCGCACGATCTTGCGGCTCGTGGTCCCGCGCACGATCGAATCGTCGATCACGATCACGCGCTTGCCCTCGAGCACGTCGCGCTGCGCGTTGAGCTTCACCTTGACGCCGAAGTTGCGGATCGAATCTTTCGGCTCGATGAACGTGCGCCCGACGTAGTGGTTGCGGATGAGCCCCATCTCGAACGGAAGACCCGACTGGTCGGCGAATCCGAGCGCGGCCGGCACGCCCGAGTCCGGCACCGGGATCACGATGTCGGCCTCCACCATCGATTCGCGCGCGAGCTGGCGGCCCATCTCCTTGCGGATCGCATAGACGTTGCGACCGAAAATCCGCGAATCGGGCCGCGCGAAATACACGTACTCGAAGATGCATGCATTGGTCGAGACGTGGTGGAACGGCTTGATCGACTTCATCTCGTCGCCGCGAAGATGGACGACTTCGCCGGGCTCGATCTCGCGAACGTACTCGGCCTCGACGAGGTCCAGCGCACAGGTCTCGGACGCGACGACCCATGCGCCGTTCGGAAATTTTCCGAGCACGAGCGGCCGGAAGCCGTGCGGATCGCGCGCGGCGATCAGCTCGTCCTCGGTCAGGAACAGTACGCAGTACGCGCCTTCGACCTGCCCGAGCGCGTCGATCACGCGATCGACGAGCGCGCCGCGCTTGGAGCCGGCGACAAGGTGCACGAGCACCTCGGTGTCGGACGTCGACTGGAAGATCGAGCCGTTTTCTTCGAGACGACGGCGGGTTTCCAGCGCGTTGACGAAGTTGCCGTTGTGGCACACCGCGAGGCTTCCGAGCGAGAACTCGGCGACGAGTGGCTGCGTGTTGCGAAGCAGCGTCTCGCCAGCGGTCGAATAGCGGTTGTGTCCGATGGCCGAGCTGCCGACGAGGCGGCGGATGACGTTTTCGTGAAAGACGTCGGCCACCAGGCCGAGCCCGCGGTGGCTGATCAGCGCTTTACCGTTGCTCGAGACGATGCCGGAGCCTTCCTGTCCCCGGTGCTGCATCGCGTAGAGGCCGAGATAGGCAAGGTTGGCCGCCTCCTCGTGCCCGTAGATGCCGACGACCGCGCATTCTTCGCGGAAGCGGTCGTCACGCGGCTCACCGCCCGACTCGGCATATGCGCGCGCCTCGGAGTCGTCCTGCTCGGCGGCTCGCAACGACGGTTCTGTGTAGCGGCCACCGGACATGTCAGCCTCCCGCCGACGCTCGCGCCGGCTCCGGCGCATCGGCGTGCGAGATTGCGGGAAGGGTTTCTTCCCAGCGTGAGCGAAGTGTCTCGAGTCGTGCTTCCACCAGCATCCTGTCGGCCTTGAGATCCCGGATCCGGATCGTGTCGCCGCCCGTCGTACCGAGGCGAACGGTGCTGACGCGGTTCGCGCGTGCCCGGCTCTCGACTTCGGTCACCCTCCCGGCAGGGACTGCAACGAGAATGCGGGTTCCGCTCTCACCAAACAGGGCGACGTCGGCGCGTCCGGAAAACTCCAAAGATATAAGGCTTCCGACCCCGGATGCGAGGCACATTTCGGAAATTGCGATTGCGAGACCGCCGTCAGCGACGTCGTGGGCGCTCGTGACCACGCCGGCGGCGATCAGGCCGGCACACAGCTCGCCGAGCCGTCGCTCGGCGGCAAGATCGACCGCAGGCGGCCGGTCGCCGGTCTTTCCATGGCGAAACGCCAAGTATTCCGAGCCTTCGAGCACCGGTTCGCCGGAGCCGAGCAGCAGGATCTCCGCTTCGCCGTCGGGAAACGCGATCGACGCGGTGCGCCTGGCATCGGCAATGAGGCCGACCATCGCGACGGTCGGCGTCGGAGGAATCGAGGCCCCCTGCGTGTCGTTGTAGAAGCTGACGTTGCCCGAGATCACCGGGATCTCGTACGCGTGGCACGCGTCGGCCATCCCGTCGATCGCGCGCGAGAACTGCCACATGACGTGGGGTTTTTCGGGACTCCCGAAGTTGAGGCAGTCGCTGAGCGCAAGCGGACGCGCACCGGTCACGTACAGGTTGCGCGCCGCTTCGGCGACGGCGTGCTGCGTGCCGACGTACGGATCGAGCGACACATAGCGCGAGTTGCAGTCGCACGTGAGCGCCAGCGCGCCGCCGGTTTCGCGAACGCGCACCACGCCGGCGTCGCCGCCCGGATGGACGATCGTGTTCGCGCCGACGTACGAATCGTACTGCTCGTAGACCCAGCGCCGGCTCGACAGATTCGGCGATGCCAGCATCTCGGCAAGCTCGGCACCGAGATCGGAAGGCTCGGGAATCTCTTCGAGCTTCAGCGCCGGCAGCTTCGCCGACGGCGCCGCCATCGGACGATCGTACTTCGGCGCAGCGTCGGTCAGGGCCGCCGCCGGAATCGAGACCAGCATCTTTCCGTGAAACGCCGCTTCGAAGCGTCCGGTCTCGGTGATCGTACCGGCGACGACGCAATCGAGTCCCCACTTCGTGAAGATCTTCGTGACGCGTTCTTCCGCGCCTTTGTGGACGACGAGCAGCATGCGCTCCTGCGACTCGGAGAGCAGCATCTCGTACGGCGTCAGGTCGGCCTCGCGAAGCGGAATGCGGTCGAGGTCGAGACGGATCCCGACCTCGCCGCGCGAGGCCATTTCCACTGACGAGCTCGTCAGGCCGGCCGCACCCATGTCCTGAATCGCGACGACGTCGTCGCCTTCGAGCACTTCGAGGCACGCTTCGATCAAAAGGCTTTCGGTGAACGGATCGCCGACCTGCACGGTCGGCCGCATCTGTTCGGACTCTTCCTTGAACTCGCTCGATGCGAGCAGGCTCGCGCCGTGGATCCCGTCGCGTCCGGTCTTGGAGCCCACATAGAGCACGGGATTTCCGGTGCCGCTCGCCACCGCACGGAAGATCCGGTCCGCGCGCACGATGCCGAGCGTGAACGCATTGACGAGGATGTTGCCGTTGTAGCCGGCATCGAAGCTCACCTCGCCGCCGACGGTGGCGACGCCGACCGAGTTTCCATAGCCGCCGATGCCGGCAACGACTCCGCGCAAAAGAAACGGCGTCTTCTCGTGATCGGGAGAGCCGAAGCGAAGCGAGTTCATGTTCGCGACCGGCCGCGCGCCCATCGTGAACACGTCGCGCAGGATGCCGCCGACGCCGGTTGCCGCGCCCTGGTACGGCTCGATGTATGACGGATGATTGTGGCTCTCGATCTTGAACACCGCGGCCATGCCGCCGCCGATGTCTACCGCACCCGCGTTCTCGCCGGGTCCCTGCAGCACGGCTTTTCCCGACTGCGGAAGCCGGCGGAGATGCATGCGCGAGCTCTTGTAGCTGCAGTGCTCGGACCACATGACCGAGAACACGCCGAGCTCCTCGAACGTCGGCACGCGGCCGAGATGGCCGAGAATGTCGCGGTACTCGTCGGGCGAAAGGCCATGCTCGATGGCCAGCGACTCGTCCACCTGGCGCATCGCCGGCGCTGCCGTCACGCTTGCCTCCGCAGTTTCGTCTTGGTCAGCCATGCGTGCACCGATCGGAACAGCACGACGGCATCGTCCGAGCCGAGAAGTGGATCGACGGCATGCTCCGGATGCGGCATCAGGCCGACGACATTACCGGCTTCGTTGGAAACGCCGGCGATGTCGCAGAGCGAACCGTTGGGCGCGCCATCGGCGTAGCGGAACACGATGCGGCCTTCGCGTTCGAGGCGCTCGAGCTCGCCTTCACTGGCCACGAAACAGCCTTCGCCGTGCTTGACCGGGATCGACAGGACCTCGCCCTTCTCACACGCCGCGGTAAATGCCGTGTCCGTCGACTCGACGCGGACGCCGACGTTCTGGCAGATGAAGCGCAGCGACCGGTTGCGCACGAGCGCACCCGGCAGGAGTCCGGCCTCGCAGAGGATCTGAAAGCCGTTGCAGATGCCGAACACCGGACCGCCGCTCTTCGCATGCTCGGCTACGGCGCGCATGACCGGCGAGAATCGCGCCATCGCGCCGCAGCGCAGATAATCTCCGTACGAGAATCCTCCGGGAAGGATGATCGCGTCGACGCCTTTGGTGTCGGCGTCGCCATGCCACAGCATCGCAACGTCGTCGCCGATGACCGAGCCGACGGCATAAGCGGCGTCGCGCTCGTCACAGGAGCCTGGAAAAGCGACGACGCCCCACTTCACGATGCAGCCTTCTCCACTTCGAACCGGTAGTCCTCGATGATGTCGTTGGCGAGAAGCCGCCGGCACATCTCATCGACGCGCGCCGAAACTGCCGCCTTGCTTTTGCCGTCGAGGCGAAGCTCGATCAGTTTTCCGAGCCGCGCATCGGCAACCTCGGCGTAACCGAGCGAATGCAGTGACGATGCGACGGCTTTCCCCTGCGGATCGAGGATCGCCTTCTTCGGCATCACGAAGGCGCGGGCGACAAACGTCATACGGCGGTCCGCCGGTCGATTTCCAGATAGGCTTCGGACACTTCGCCGAGATCCTGGCGGAAGCGATCCTTGTCGAGCTTCTTGCGCGTGGCCGCGTCCCAGAAACGGCACGTGTCCGGACAGATCTCGTCGCCGAGCAGCACGCGTCCGTCAGCCGTGCGGCCGAACTCGAGCTTGAAGTCGACGAGCAGGATTCCGCGCTCGGCGAAGAACGGCCGGAGCAGCGCATTGACGGCCAGCGTCTGCCGCCGGATCTCGGCGAGCTCGGCTTCGGTTGCCCAGCCGAACGCGATCGCGTGGTCGTCGTTGATCAGCGGGTCGCCGAGCTCATCGGACTTGTAGCAGAACTCGATGATCGGCTTCTTGAGCTCCTCGCCTTCCGGACGGTCGAGCCGCTTCTTGCAGCTTCCGGTGATGATGTTTCGCAGGATCGTCTCGACCGGAATGATCTGCAGCCGCTCGACGAGCATCTCGCGGTCGGAAAGAGTCGCGACGTAGTGGTTGTCGATGCCGAGGCCTTTGAGCAGCGTGAACAGTCGCGCGGAGATGCGCTGGTTCAGCATGCCCTTCGACTCGATCGTGCCTTTCTTCTGCGCGTTGAACGCGGTCGCGTCGTCCTTGAAGTAGAAGATCAGCTTGGTCGGGTCGGTCGTCGCGTAGATCTTCTTGGCCTTGCCTTCGGCAATCATCTCGGTCTTTTCGGGTGCACTCATGACGGATCCTCCTGCAGTCCTCTGTCGATAATGCCCGCCACGTGGGCGAGCGCATGACGCACGTCGAACGAATCTTCGATCTCGCCGCGGCTGAGGTGCGCGGAGATGTCGGGATCTTCCGCAACCATCGCCCGGAAGTCACCTTCGGCCAGTGCGCAACGCTGCACCCAGCCGTACGCAACCTCGCGCGCGAGCCCCTTGTCGACCAGCGACAGCAACAGCCGTTCGGATGCAAGGCGCCCGCCGGTCAGGTCGAGATTCCGCTTCATGTTCGCGGGCCGCACTTCGAGGCCGCTTACGATCCCGGTCATGCGCGCCAGCATGAAGTCGAGCGCGATCGTCGAGTCGGGCGCGATCACGCGCTCGGCTGACGAGTGGCTGATGTCGCGCTCGTGCCACAGCGCGATGTTCTCGAGCGCCACCATCGCATTCGCACGCACCACGCGCGCCAGGCCGCAAAGGTTCTCGGACAGGATCGGATTGCGCTTGTGCGGCATCGCCGACGAGCCTTTCTGTCCCTTGCCGAACGGCTCGAGCGCTTCGAGCAGCTCGGTGCGCTGGAGGTGACGGATCTCGGTTGCAAACCGTTCGATGCCGCCGGCGACGACCGCGAGCGTCGCGAAGAACGCGGCGTGGCGGTCGCGCGGCACGACCTGGGTTGCGACCGGTTCCGGCGCGAGGCCGAGTTCGGACAGCACCTCCGCCTCGATGTCGGGGCCGTTGACGCCGTAGCTGCCGACCGCGCCCGAGAGCTTCCCGAACGCAATCTCGCGTGCGGCCTGCTCGAGCCGTGCCTGCGACCTCGTGAGCTCGGCGAACCAGCCGGCGAGCTTGAGGCCGAAAGTAATCGGCTGGGCATGGATCCCGTGGCTGCGCCCGACCATCACTGTCTCGCGATGAGCGTCGACCTGCTTGCGGACGGCAGCCTTGAGGCCCTCCAGCGTTTTCAGAAGAATTTTCGAGGCTTCGACGAGCTGGAGCGCGAACGCGGTATCGACGACGTCCGACGACGTCATGCCGAAATGCAGGAAGCGCCCCGCATCGCCGACCGTCTCGGCAACGGCGGTCACGAATGCGATGACGTCGTGATGAACGACCGCTTCGATCTCGGCGATGCGGTCGGCATTCACCTTTGCTTTGGCGCGGATCTCGGCGACGGCCTCGGATGGAATGGCCCCACGGCGTGCGAGCGCCGCGCACACGGCAACCTCGATCTCGAGCATGAGCTCGTAGCGGCGCTGGTCGCTCCAGAGCGCTCCCATCTCGGCACGCGTGTATCTCGGTATCATTCAGGCCTGCCTGTCATTTCCGCGCCCACCCGACAGGCCAGCGGGCCTGTGGACAGAAAAAAGGAGAGCTCAGACCGGTCGATCAGCGGGGCGGAAACCCGCGATTTATCAGAATTGGGGATTCGGGAAAGCGGCGGCGGCGAATGTGTGCCCAAAACCGGCCGGATCGTGCGTTCCGCGACCCGCAGCCGGTTAAAGTTTCGCTCAGGATGTATGACCGAACCCACCGTGTCCGCGTGCGGTATCGTCGAGCATCTCCACTTCCTCGATCTCGCAATCGGCAACCGGACAGATGACGAGCTGCGCGATGCGCTGTCCCGGCTCGATGCGAACAGGATCGGTCGAAAGGTTGATCAGGATGACCGAAACCTCGCCGCGGTAGTCGGGATCGATGGTCCCCGGAGCGTTCGGAATGCTGAGGCCCTGGCGCAGCGCAAGCCCGCTGCGCGGGCGCACCTGGCCTTCGTAACCACGCGGAATCGCGATCGCGAATCCGCAAGGTACGGCAAGGCGCGCGCCCGGAGCGATGACGATGGCCGACCCGATCGCAGCCGGCAGATCCATGCCGACGGCGCCGTCGGTCATGCGGCGCGGAAGCTCGACGGCAATGTTGCCGACGCGCCGCACTTGCACTCGAAGTGGTTCGCCGGCGCCGGGCACCACGAGCTCAGGAAGCCGGAAGCGCCATCGCGTCGGCTTCGAGGTCGCCGAGCAGCACGGCGGCGGCGCGCTCGAAGTCGAACATCTCGCGCGCGAGCGAGATCATGTCGTCGTTGGTCACGGCTTCGATCGCCGAGGTGATCTCTTCGAGCTCGATCGGACGATCGTAGTACAGAATGTTGCGGCCGATGCGCGACATGCGGCTGTCGGTGGTTTCGAGCGAAAGCGGAATGCTTCCGATGAGCTGCGTCTTGACGCGCTCGAGCTCGCCGGCTCCGAGCCCCTCGCGCACCATCGAGCGCATCTCCTCGAAAATGAGCTCGTTGACCTCGGCCACGGCGTCGCGGCCGCACGCGGCATAAACGCCGGTGTAGCCGATGTCGCGGTACGGGGCCTGGAACGCGTAGACGGTGTACGCTTTGCCGCGCTCCTCGCGAACGCGCTGGAACAGGCGCGAGCTCATGCCGCCGCCGAGCGCGGCAATCAGCACTTCGCCGGCTTCGCGGCGCGGGTCGAGCATCGAAAGACCGGGCATCCCGATCGTAAGGTGCGCCTGCTCGATCTCGCGGCGAACCAGATAAAGGCCCGGACGGATGTCGGGCCGATCCTGGCTGCGCTCGAGCTCTGCGGCGGGCTCGAGCGCCCCGTAGATCTGCCGGCATCGCGCTACCAGCTCGTCGTGGTCCACCGGGCCGGCGGCCGAGATGATCAGCCGGTTCGGCTTCCGGAAATCACGAAGGAACCCGAGGATGTCGTCGCGATTGATCCGCTCGACGCTCGCGATCGAGCCGGCAACCGGCCATCCGAGCCGGTGTCCCGGCCAGTAGCATTCGAGAAGATGATCGTGCGAGTACTCTTCCGGATCGTCCTCGACGTCGAGGATCTCCTGGATGATGACTTCGCGCTCGAGCTCGAGGTCTTCGTTGCGCGGCTCGGCGTGCAGCACGAGGTCGGACAGCACGTCGAGCGCGGTCATCGCCTCGCCGGCAAGGACGCGTGCGTGGTAGCACGTACATTCCTTGTCGGTGAAGGCATCGATGGAGCCGCCCCGACGCTCGATCTCCTCGGCGATCTGCCGCGCCGAGCGGCGCGGCGTGCCCTTGAAGAGCAGGTGCTCGACGAAGTGCGCGACGCCGACGATCCGTTCGTCCTCGAAGCTCGCGCTCGTGTCGGCCCAGACCCCGATCGAAACCGATGGAACGTCTCGCACCGTCTCGGTAACGACGCGCACGCCGTTCTCGAGACGTGTCGAGCGCAGCAGTGGGTTCAAGCGCTCTCTCCCATTGTTCGCTCGCTCAAGCGCTGTCCCTTTCGACGTTCGCTCAAGCGCTCTCGGCCCATCTCACGTTCGCTCAAGCGCTCTCTCTTTCGGCAGCGCCGCCCTGTTCGCGGCGGGCTTCCTTGAGGCTCAGGCGGATCTTGCCCTGGCGATCGACCTCGAGAACCTTGACCGGGATCTTGTCGCCTTCCTTCAGGAACTCGCGCACGCTCTCGACGCGCTTGTCGTCGATCTGCGAGATGTGCAGGAGGCCGTCGGTGCCCGGGAGGATCTCGACGAACGCTCCGAAGTCCGCAATGCGGCGCACGGTTCCGTTGTAGATGCGGCCAACCTCGGGGCTCGCGCAGATGCCCTGGATGATGTCGAGCGCCTGGCGCATCGCGACGCCGTCGGACGAAGCCACCAGCACGGTGCCGTCGTCGGACACGTCGATCTTGCAGCCGGTCTGCTCGACGATCCCGCGGATGACCTTTCCACCCGGTCCGATGAGGTCGCGGATCTTGTCGGGGTGAATGCGGACGGTCTCGATGCGCGGCGCGTGCTGCGACATCTCGCCGCGCGGCGCGGCCAGGCCCTTCTCCATCTCCGACAGCACGTGCAGGCGGGCGGTGCGCGCCTTGTAGAGCGCGTCGCGCATGACCTCGCGCGGAATGCCGGCGATCTTGATGTCCATCTGGACGGCGGTCACGCCGGTCTTGGTCCCGGCAACCTTGAAGTCCATGTCGCCGAGGTGATCCTCGTCGCCGAGGATGTCGGTCAGCACGCTGAACTTGCCGTCTTCGGCGATCAGGCCCATCGCGACGCCCGCGACCGCAGCCTTGATCGGAACTCCGGCGTCCATCAGCGACAGCGACGCGCCGCAGACGGTCGCCATCGACGATGAACCGTTCGACTCGGTGATCTCCGAGACGACGCGCATCGTGTACGGGAAGTCTTCGAGCGCCGGCAGCACCGGCAGAATCGCCCGTTCGGCGAGCGCGCCGTGGCCGATTTCGCGGCGGCCGGCCGAGCGCAGCATCTTCACCTCGCCGACGCTGTACGGCGGGAAGTTGTAGTGCAGCATGAAGCGCTTCTTGACGTCGCCGAGCAGCGCATCGATGCGCTGCGCATCGGCGGAGGTGCCGAGCGTCGCGACGACGATCGCCTGCGTCTCGCCGCGCGTGAACAGCGCGCTGCCGTGCGTGCGCGGCAGAATGCCGGTCTCGACCGCGATCGGCCGGACCACGTCGAGCGTACGGCCGTCGACGCGCTTGCCCTTGGCCACGATGTCGCCGCGGACGATGTCTTCCTTGACCCGTGAGTAGGCGCGCGAGACTTCGCTGCCGAAGGCCGCGAGGTCGTCTGGCACCGCAGCCTTGAACTCCGCCTTGGCGACGTTCAGGTTCGCGTAGCGCTCGAGCTTGTCGGTAAACGAGTACGCCTTGCGCAGCGGCGCTTCGGCGAGCTCGCGGACGCGCCGCAGCACGTCGTCCGAGATCGTCGGTGCGACGAACTCGCGCTTGGTCTTTCCGGCCAGGCTGCGCAGCTCGTCCTGCATCTTGCAGATCGGGATGATCGCGTCGGCTCCGAAGTAGAGCGCTTCGAGCAGCTCGTCTTCCGGAATCTGCACGCCGCCGCCTTCGACCATGACGATGCTGTCGCTCTTGGCGGCGATCAGGATGTTGATGTCGCTCGTCTCGAGATCGTCGAGCGACGGATTGACGATCAGCTTGCCGCCGACGCGCCCGACGCGCACGGCGCCGACCGGTCCGTCGAACGGGACGTCCGAGATGTGAAACGCCGCCGATGCGCCGATCAGGCTGATGGCGTCCGGCGCACCGGCGCGGTCGGCCGACAGCACCGTCGCGATCAGCTGCGTCTCATACATGTATCCTTCGGGGAACAGCGGACGGATCGGCCGATCGATGCAGCGGCAGATCAGGATCTCGTCCGCGCCCTGGCGACCTTCACGCTTGAAAAATCCGCCCGGGATCTTGCCGGCCGCGAACGCCTTTTCCTGGTACTCGACCGTGAGCGGGAAAAAATCCTGGCCTTCGCGCATCGAATGCGCGGAGACCGCGGTGACGAGAACGACCGTGTCGTTGTAAGTGACGACGACGGCGCCGTCGGCTTGCTTGGCGATTCGGCCGGTTTCGAGCGAAAGCCTGCGGCCTCCGACTTCGAGGGCTACTTCATGCCTCATGGGTAATCTTCTCCTAACCTTCCAGATTGTGGTTGGAGAAGAGGTGTATGGACGGGGCGATTCGGCCTATTTGCGGATACCCAGACGTTCGAGCAGCGACGCGTAGACCGCGTGATCCGTTCTCTTGATGTAATCAAGAAGCCGGCGGCGCTGGCTCACCATCTTGAGCAACCCACGGCGCGAGTGATGATCCTTGGTGTGGATCTTGAAATGCTCAGTGAGGTGCGCGATGCGCTTGCTCAAAAGAGCGATCTGCACTTCGGGCGAGCCAGAGTCACTGTCATGCCTTTGGTAGGCAGACACGATCTCTTTCTTCGCTTGGTTTTCTTCGGGACTTGCTGTCACGACGATTCGCTTCGTTCCTTTTCCTCTTCTTCCGTTTGCGAGACAGCGGGAGGTAACATGGACGTCTCGTGAGGGCAAGGCGCGCCACCCTCCGGCGCACGGGCGAAAACCCGCTCGAGAATCCACAGCGGTCCCTGACTGGCCGCGACCGCGACCAGCTCGCTTCCCGCAAGAATCCGCAGTTTTTCCCCGTCCTGCCCCGGTGCGATCCGCAGGAGCGGGCCCTGGCGCCCGAGACGAAGCTCCTCGGCCCCTGCCCGGCCGACCTCGACCGCTCGCATGTGCGGCAGCGCGTCGGACATCGATATGACGGCCCCGGCGCCCCGCACGCTGCCGCCGGCCTGCTCGAGCTCGGCAAGCGGCACCGCCTCTTCGATACGCAAGTGCGCGACGCGTGTGCGGCGCAGCGATTCCAGGATGGCGCCGCAGCCGAGCATCTCGCCGAGGTCGCGCGCAAGGCTGCGAACGTAGAAGCCCTTCGAACAGTCGATGACGACCGATACCCGGTTCGCGCTTTCGCGGCGCAGCTCGCAGCGATCGACGCGCACCGGCCTCGGCTCGAGCACCGGAGCTTCACCGCGGCGCGCGAGCTCGTACATCGGCCGTCCGCCGAGCTTGATCGCAGAGAACGCGGGCGGCGTCTGCAGCTTCGCTTCGCGCAGCTGCTGCGCGAGGCCGGACAGCAATGCATCGTCGATCGGCGGGACGGGATCGGTGCCGATGACCATTCCCGTGCGATCGAACGTGTCGGTGCGAAGGCCGAGCCGGATCACGCCTTCGTAAGTCTTGTCGGCGTCGGTCAGGTACGCGGCGAGCTTGGTGCCTTCTCCGAGGCCGAGCGGAAGAAGCCCGGTCGCAAACGGATCGAGCGTTCCGGTGTGGCCGGCCTTGACGCCGTCGAAGACGCGGCGCACGCGCGCGACCACGGCCGCCGAGCTGATGCCGGCCGGCTTGTCGACGAGCAGGAGTCCGTTCGGACCTGCGACGTTGCGGCTTCGTTTCGACATCAGGAGTCTTCCTCCGTGTCGAGTTCGGATTCGCGCGGATCGTCCGAAGGCTCGCCGGCGGCCGCGTGCCCTTCGCCTTCGCGCAGCAGCTTGTCGATTCGCTCGGCCGTGCGCAGCGATTCATCGAATTCGAAGTGCAGCGACGGCGCGTAGCGAAGCGCGAGGCGATGCGAGACTTCGCGGCGCAGGTAGCCCGACGCCGCCTTGAGTCCTTCGCGAGCGGCAGCAATCGCCGCGTCGTCACCGAACACCGAATAGAACACTCGCACGTTGCGGAGGTCGTCGCTCGCGGTGGCCGACGTGAACGTGATGCCGGCCAGCCGCGGATCGCCGACCCCGGAGCTCGCCGCCGCAGCCAGTGCCTGAACGACCTGGCGACCGACGCGCTCTGCTCTTCTTCCTGCGGCCATGATGAATTGGTCAGTAGTTGCTGAACTCGTACGTTTCGCGGCCCGGCTCGGCGAGACCGAGCGATTCGATGAACTCGGAGACCTCCCGCAGGCAGCGGTCCACGTGGTCGCGCTCGTTGCCGATCTGAGCGACGCCGAGCACGATCGTCTGCCACGTGTCCTGCTCGTCGACCTCGGCCACCGACACGTTGAACTTCGCCTGCACGCGCGCCTTGATCGACCGCAGCACGGCGCGCTTGCCCTTGAGCGAATGGTTCTCGGGCAGATACAGCGTCAGCCGCAGGATTCCGACGACCACGTGCGTCCAGGAAGGGTTACGAGAAACCGCCTGCGGCGGCGGCTCAGGCCCTGGCCGTTTCGAGCTTCGGTGACGCGAGCGTGCGCTTGATCTCGTCGACGCGGTAACACTCGATCAGGTCGCCGACCTTGACGTCGTTGAACCGCTCGAGCCCGATGCCGCACTCGTAGCCGGCCTGCACTTCGCGCGCATCGTCCTTGAACCGGCGCAGGCTTCCGAGCCGGCCCGTGTAGACGACGCGACCGTCGCGCACGATGCGGCACTGGTGCGCACGCGTGATCGTACCGTCGATGACGTAGCAGCCCGCGATCGTTCCACCGGGAACCGTGAACGTGTTGCGCACTTCCGCGCGGCCTTCGTAGACTTCCTTCTGCTCGGGAGCGAGCAGGCCTTCGAGCGCAGACTTCACCTCATCGATGAGCTCGTAGATGACCGTGTGCGTACGCAGATCGACGCCTTCGCGCTCGGCCAGCTGGCGCGCCTTTCCTTCGGGGCGCACGTGGAAGCCGACGATGATCGCGTTCGACGCCATTGCGAGCTGCACGTCGGACTCGTTGATGGCTCCGACGCCGCCGTGGATCACACGCAGGGTCACTTCGTCGTTGGAGAGCTTTTCGAGCGCATTGCGGATCGCTTCGACCGAGCCGTCCACATCGGCCTTGATCACGATGCTGAGCTCGAGATTTTCCACCGTACCGGCCAGACGCTTCTGGAGGTCTTCGAGAGACATGCGCGTGGTCGTCGACATCGACGACTTGCGCGTGGTCTCGCGGCGGAATTCGGCGACCTGAGCCGCCTTGGACGGATCCTCGACGACCACGAATGGATCGCCGGCCGAAGGCACGCCGTCCAGACCGATGATCTCGACCGGCGTCGAAGGGCCCGCGATCTTGACCGGATGTCCCGCGTGGTCGTTCATCGCGCGTACGCGACCGACGATCTCACCGCAGACGAAATGGTCGCCGTGCTTGAGCTCGCCCTTCTGCACGAGAACGGTCGCAACCGGTCCGCGGCCGCGATCGAGCCGCGACTCGACGACGGTGCCGACCGCGCGCGCATCGATCGGCGCCCGCAGGTCGAGGATTTCGGCCTGAAGCGAAATCGCCTCGAGCAGCTCGTCGATGCCGGTGCGCTTGAGCGCCGAAACCTCGAGGAACTGCGTCTGGCCGCCCCACTCTTCGGGCTGGACGCCGTACTCGGTCAGCTGCTGCTTGATGCGGTCGCTGTTGGCGTCGGGCTTGTCGATCTTGTTGACGGCCACGATGATCGGCACGTCGGCAGCCTTCGCATGATTTACCGCTTCGATCGTCTGCGGCATCACGCCGTCGTCGGCCGCAACCACCAGCACCACGAGATCGGTAATTCCCGCTCCGCGCGAACGCATCGCGGTGAATGCGGCGTGACCCGGCGTATCGAGGAAACAGATCGGTCCGATCTTGGACTGGACCATGTACGCGCCGATGTGCTGCGTAATGCCGCCGGACTCGCCGGCGACGACGTTGGTCTGGCGGATCGCGTCGAGCAGCGACGTCTTGCCGTGGTCGACGTGTCCCATGACGGTGACCACGGGAGGCCGCGGCTCGCCCTCGTTCTCTTCTTCCCCGGTCGTGCCGAGGTCGAGAAGCTCGTCGACGTTCATCGCGGTGTTCTCGAGCGTATAGCCGAACTCTTCGGCCACCAGCGTCGCGGTGTCGATGTCGAGCACGTCGTTGACGGTCTTCATTGCGCCGAGGCGCATCAGCGTGCCGAGCACTTCGCCGACCTTGACGCCCATCGTGCGGGCGAGCTCGGCGGCCGTCGTGCTCTCGTTGACGCGCACCACGCGCTTGCTCGCCTTGGGAACCGTAAGCTCGGTCTTTCGAAGCTTCTGGCCCGGCGAAGCCTTCTTCTTGCGCGGGCGAACCTGGTGCGCGCGCTCGAGTGCGTCGAAGAGGTCTTCCTTGCGGACGACCTTGCGCTTTTTCTTGCGGCTACGGTCGGCGTCGGCGGCTTCGCCTTCCTTTGCGGGCTTGTCGGCTGTTCCCGGCGCTGCGGGTGCAGCGGCGGTCTTGGCCGGCACCGGCTTGCGCGTAAGGTCGATGCGTCCGAGCACGCGCGGTCCGGTGCGCTTTGCCGCGACTTCCGGTGTGCCGTCGGCGACGGCAGGAGCAGGTACGACTTCTTCGCGCTTGAGCAGCACGTCGCTGTACGCGTCGGTGATCCGCTGGGCCTCGTCCGCCGAGACCTTGTCGGAGAATTCCTCCTCGTCCTCGCTTGCCGGAGCCGGCTCGACCACTTCCTGCGCAGGGCGCGCGGTCGCCGGCTTGGCGGCAGCCTTTCGTGCTTCGATGGCCGCGGATTCGCTCTCGATGGCTTCGGGCGGCGGTGTCGCCGTAACCGCCTCGACCGGCGGCGGAAGCGGAGCTTCGGGTTCCGGCAGATCGGCGGCGAGATCCGCGCCGTCGGTGAACGCTGCCGACGAGATCGTGCCGAGCGGCCCGGTGACCGCGGCGTAACCGAACGGGCTCGGGTCGAAGAGCGCGAGGGTTTCCGGATCCACGTCGACCATCGTCGATACGCGCCGGTCGCCGATCGACAGCGACGATGCTGCAGGAGCGGCCGGAGGCGGTCCGTCCTCGACGCGCTTGCGAACGCGGCGAATCACCACCGACGGTGCGGCGACGGTCTTTGCTGCTGCAGCGCCTTTGGCTGCCGGTGCCGCCGCGCGTGCGGTGGCCTTTCCTGTCCCGATTCGAGTCTCTGCCATACGTTCGTCTATTCCGTGCCTTCGTTCGTTGTTCGTCAGAGAACGGTTCTCGTATCTTTGAGCGCGTCCGGTGCATGTTGCGGCGTCATTCGGCTGCGCGCCGCCAGCGACTCGACAAGTTCGAGCCGCATCTGTTTCGAAACGGCCAGGCGAAGCGACTTGCCGAGGCCTTTGCTGCGGACCAGCCCGGAGACGCAGCCTTCGCGATCGTGGACGTATGCGCTGCGTCCGGTCGGCACTTCGGCCGCCGGTACGATGGACGCACCATCGCGAAGCCGCAGCCGGATCATCGACGCCTGCGCGTCGCGTGATCCGCAGCCGACGCAGGTTCGCGTCGGGCCGTGTAGCGCTCGTCCCTTCATTCCGGTTACGCCTCGGCGACCTCGGTCGGCTCGGCAGGCGCCGCAGCGACATCCGCCGCGCCCGCTTCGCTTTCTGCGCTCGCGGCTTCGGCTGCGGCTGCCGCCGCTCGGCTGAGCACGGCTTCGGCGGCCTCGGAAACCGCGCTCGTGATCCGGTGCACGATCTTTTCGCGGCGCTCGAGGCGGTCGGCGATGCGCGCGGCTTCGATCAGCGGCATCGCCTCTTCGGCCGAGCACTCGAGAACCTCGGCGATCTCCTCGGGCTTGCTGCCGGCGAGCTCGCCAGCTGACTTGTACCCGTCGGCGAGCAGCAGCTCGGCGCGCAGGTCGCTCAGGCCTTCGACCCGCCGCAGCGACAGGCGCGACTCGCGCTGCCAGCGCTCGTACTCGCTGTCGCTGTGCACGTCGAGCTTCCAGCGCGTGAGCTTGCCGGCCAGGCGCACGTTCTGGCCCTTGCGACCGATCGCGAGCGAGAGCTGGTCGTCGGGAACGATCACTTCCATCGAGTGATCCGCCTCGTCGATGACGATGCGCGAGACCTTCGCGGGCGACAGCGCACGGCAGACGAACTCGGTTTCGTCCGGCGTCCACGGAACGATGTCGATGCGTTCGCCGCGAAGCTCCTGCACGACGGCCTGAACGCGGCTGCCGCGCATGCCGACGCATGCGCCGACCGGATCGACGTCGCTGTCGTTGGAGACCACCGCGATCTTCGCGCGGCCGCCGGGCTCGCGCACGACGTCCTTGATCTCGACGATGCCTTCGTAGACTTCGGGAACTTCCTGCTCGAACAGCTTGCTGACGAGCGCCGGATTGGTGCGCGACAGCACGATCTGCGGCCCGCGTGCGTTCTCGTCGACGCGCAGCACGAGCGCCCGGATGCGGTCGCCCTGGCGGTAGCGCTCGCGCGGAATCTGTTCGCGCTCCGGCAGGATCGCGTCCACGTTCGGACGAAGCTGCACGATGAGGTTGCGCTTCTCGAAACGCATCACGACACCCGACTGGATCGTGCCTTCGTGCTGCTTGTATTCGCTGTAGATCATCGCGCGCTCGTGCTCGCGGACCTTCTGGACGATGTTCTGCTTGGCCGCCTGCGCCGCGATGCGCGAGTCGGGCGGATCGAGCTTGGTCAGGAGCTCGTCGCCGATCTGGCATTCGGGATCGAACTGGGCGCGCGCCGCAGCGAGGTCGATCTCGGTTGCGGGATTTTCGATTTCACCGACGACCGTCTGGATCTTGAACAGCTCGATCTCGCCGGTGATCGTGTCGAACTTCGCTTCGACGTTGATGTCGGCGCCGTGGGTCTTCTTGGCGGCCGACTTCATGGCCTCTTCGATCGTCTCGATGACAAGGGCACGGTCGATGCCCTTTTCCTTGCTGACCTGATCGATGACCCGGAGAAACTCTGATTGCATCTTCTTCTTCCTGCCTCAGCGCCGCTTCTTGTTTGCGGGGCTGCGTCCGGTTTTCGCCGACGGCCCCTTGCTTGCGGGACGCCCGGCGCGCGCGGGCTTCTGTTCGAACTCGAACTCGAGGTTCGCTTTTTCGATCTCGCTCCAGCCGACCCGGACTTCCTCGCCGCCATCCACGGCGACGCGAATCCCGTCGTCGCCGACTTCTTCCAGCCGGCCGAGCCACGTGCGCCTATCGGCGCCGCCTGGCCGTGCCCGAACCCTGACCTTGCGTCCGAGCACCCGGCGAAAGTGCTCGATCTTCTTGAGCAGCCGGTTCACGCCCGGCGAGGAAACCTCGAGCATGTAACGGCCGCCCAGGACTTCGTGGGCTTCCAGTCCATCACCGAGGCGGTGGCTGACGGCCTGACAGTCCTCGACACTGACCTTGCGATCCTCGTCTGGGCTATCGAGAAGCACCCGGACGAGCGAACCAGCAACCTCGACGTCGAGAACCTCGAGACCCCGCTCGGCAGCGATCGGCTCCGCGATCGCCAGGATCCTGGAGACGTCTCTGTCCATAGGTCTCCGGAGCACAAACAAAAAGAGGCGGGCGATGGGCCCACCTCCGCTCCTGCCCCTGACTCCGCGGCGGTGTACCACGGCCTTTGCTTGATCGCAAGGTTGCGGTCCTTCGGCTTCGTCGGGACGGTGGCGTTGGTCGCCTGGTTGGTGGGCCGGCCGCCGATAAGGGCCGATCTGCTTCGTCTGTCGCCGCGACGCTCGGTCAGAGTACGGGAGCGAGCCGCGAAACATTGAGCGGCGAGCGCTTCCCTCGCTTACGCGGACTCCGCCTCGCATCTCGACCCTTCTCGGCGGTCGGCTCCGTTTTGAATCGCTCCCGGTCCTTCGATCAAGGCCAGGCGGTCACCTCGTACTTCGTGTCTCACAGTGACCTGTAGGCGCTCGCGCTTCGCGCATTGCTTGCGTAGGCGTTGGTGCGGCTCACTCCTCAAAATTTCGCGCGGACGGTGATTATCTCGGCTTGGCGGGTTCAGACGTCGCCGGTCGCCGTCGAGGTGATCCCCGGGTCCGGAGCCGCCGGAGCACGGACTCATCGGATTGACTATGTGCTGACCGGGCCAGTATGAATCACGCTCACACGCCGGATCGCCGAAGATCTGCGCCGGGGGTCGCTTATGAGCTGCGGCAATTGCATCAAAGGACGCCGCGCTTCGCGGCGACGCGCGCTCCAGATCCGTACGATCGCAATCGCGTTAGCCGCAATTGCATCGGCGTTGTGCGCGATGCCCGCCGGCGCGCAGACAGCCACGCGTCTGGCAGACATCGAGCCGGGCAGTGGCGGCTCCTATCCGTTCAACCTGACGAGATCCGGAAGCTTCGTTTATTTCAGCGCCAGCGATTCTGTCGAGGGCCGGCGCCTGTGGAAGACCGACGGGACGCCAGCAGGGACGGTGCCGCTTTACGACCCGCGGCCGATTCCGAACGACAATCACAACGCACAGGTGAACGCCCTCGTCGACGTGGACGGGACCCTGTTCTTCTCACCGTACGATGGCAGCACGCCGTCTACGTTGTGGAAGACGGACGGCACCGTGGCCGGCACCGTGCACGTCTCCGATGTTGCCCCGGGAATATTGGCCGACAGCACGGCAACCGCCGGCATCTCGTGGAACGGGGAACTGTACTTCATCCACTATGATCCGGCTTACGGCCACCAGTTGTGGAGGAGCGACGGTACCGAGGCCGGAACGGTCAAAATCAAGGACCTGTCTTCCGCCAGGCCGACGAACCTTAGTGTTCTGGCCGGCCGGCTGTATTTCATCATGAGTTCCAGCGAGCTCTGGACGAGCGACGGCACCGAGGCGGGGACCTACAAGGTGATGAATCTGGTGACGGTCAACCCGGGCGCCACATGTCCGCCGCCACCGTTCGTTTTTTATCCGGAGTACTGGTGCCTGCAGTACCCGACGGTCTACCACTTGCTCGCGGAGGCCGGAGGCCTCGTCTATGTGGCCGCCCTCGAAAACGTAGGGACCACGTTCCGGGTTGCGCTCTGGACGACCGATGGCACCGTCGCCGGTTCGCACCGCGTTCGCGAAGCTTCCACGCACGTTTTCGACATGGTCGCCTATGACGACACGCTGTACCTGACCGTCGAAGATCCGGCGACGGGCGCGGAGCTGTGGACGAGCGACGGAACAGCGGCCGGCACCGTGCTGGTCGATGACATCGTGCCCGGCAGCGGCTCGAGCTGGCCTCACCACTTCTTCGTCGTCAACGGAACGCTATGGTTCGTCACGTCGACGAGTGCGCCGTTCGAGCTGTGGACGAGCGACGGAACTCAAGGCGGTAGCGAGCCCGTCGGTGCGATGTTCTCGGACGTCTCCGGGCAGACGGCGGTCGGCAGCAAGCTCAGCTTCGACGCGAACGACGCCTGCGGCGATTACGAGCTGTGGATCAGCGACGGCGCGTCGAGCGGGATCCGGCGGCCGCGACAATTCGTGAGTTATAATTTCACGGCCGTCACTCCGGATGGAAAACTGCTCTACGTCGGTGACAACGGGGGCGGCGTCGAAATCTGGAGCTACGACGGCGGGACGCCGCCGCCCGATTCGTGCGGCGACGGGATCGTCGATTCCGGCGAAGGCTGCGACCTTGGCGACGGCAACGGCCAGTCCAGCAGTTGCTGCCAATGCACCTGCACGCTGTCGGACGCAGGTACCGAATGCGCCGCGTCGACGGGCGGCTGTGACCTGCCCGAAGTCTGCGACGGCACGAGCGCCGTTTGTCCCGCGCCCGTCGCAAGCGCCTGCGGCAACGGCATTCTTGAATCGGGGGAACAGTGCGACGAAGGGACGGCGAATGGCGAAGAGGCCAGCTGCTGCGGCTGCGACTGCACTGCGTTCGACAGCGCCACACTGTGCCGCGCGTCGAGTCACGCTTCGAGCCCGACCTGCGATCCGCCGGAGTATTGCACGGGCACGACGGGCGGCTGCCCCGCGGATGTTTACGAGGATGACGGCGACTTCGATGGCGTGTGCGATTCGACCGATCCGTGCGTTCGCTTCGACAGCGGTTGGCGTCGCGCCAAGCTCAGCCTCGACAACGTGCAATCGCGCGGAAAGCTGACCGTGGAGATGAGCGTTCCCGAGCCTCCTGCAATTGACCCGCCCGCAAACGGCGTGCGCCTTTTGATCGAGAACGAGGACCACAGCGAGTCGATCGTCGACGTTACGATCCCGCCAGGTGGATATGATCCCGCAAGCAACACGGGCTGGAAGCCCTCGCCTACCGGCACCTCATGGACCTACGTCAACCACGAGGGCTACGACGGCATCACACGCTTTACCGTCAAGATGCGCGACAAGGCCTGGAACATGGTCGTAAAGATTTCCATGAGCGGCCGCAGCTTCGAGGATTCCGGCATGACGGTGCCACACCCGCTGAACGTGACGCTCGTGATCGATTCACCCAGCTCCACGTCCGGACAGTGCGCGTGGATCCACTACCTTGACTACCAGTGCGAGGCCGACCAGACGGAACAGATCGTACGTTGCGAATGACGGAACGCACTCGCTGCCAACCGCCGGCAATCTGTTCAAGGCTCGATCGGGCTGAACATCATTCCGTAAGCCCGCGATCGTGGATCGTCTTCACCGCGAGGATTTCGTAGCTCTTGCGTGCATTGGGGAGCTGGATCTTGACCTCGTCTCCGACCGTGCGCTTCAGCAGCGCCTGCCCGACCGGCGACGTCAGCGAGATCTTGCCGGCGGCCATGTCGACCTCTTCCGGAAAAACCATTTCGTACGTGATGGTCTCCCCGGTCTCGAGGTCTTCGAGCTCGACGAGGCTGCCGTAGCCGATCGCGTCGCGCGAGATCGACGAGATCGTGTACATCGACAGCTCCTTGATGCGCGCCTCGAGGTTGCCGACGCGGGCGCTGACCATGCCCTGCTTTTCCTTGGCAGCGTGGTACTCGGCGTTCTCCTTGAGATCGCCGTGCGCGCGCGCCTCCTCGATGATTTTCGGGAGCTCGATGTTGAGCTCGCGGCGAAGCACGGCGAGCTCGTTCTGAAGTCGTTCGACGATCTTGAGTTTCTGCATGGTGTCTGGGTTCCTGACGTATGGATCGAAAGATCAGCCGGCGAGGATCGACTTGGCAAGCTCGCTTGCGGCCTTGCCATCGTAGCGGCCGGCGTATTTTTCGCCGAGTGATTTCATGATCGGGCCGAGGTTTGTCGCACCCGTTTCGGCGACGATGGCGCGGATGGCGTCGCGCAGCTCCTGTTCGCTGAGCGACTGCGGAAGCAGGCCTTCGAGAACACGGAGAAGCTCCTCGTGCTCGGTCACCTGTTCGGCGCGGCCGGCCTGGCGCGCAAAGTCGAGCGTCTCTTTGCACTGCTTGACCTCGCGCTGGATGAGCGTCGCGATGTCGCGCTCCGACAGCTCGGTGCGAACCTCGATCATGCGGTTCTTGACCAGCGACAGAACGGCCCGAAGCGCGCGCATGCGCACGGCGTCCTTGGCTCGCATCGCGGTGGTCAACTGATCGCGTAGATCCTTTTCGGTCATTGCCTGTTCCTTTTTTTCGGTGTCCGGTCGCCATTGCTCGCTGGCGTCCCGGAGGCGGCTCGGTCAGAAGCGCGACCCGGCCGCATGAATGCGCAAACTTTCTTCGAGCGCGATCACGAAAGGCTCGAGCGCCGGCCACTCGGCGCCGCGGACGATCCATTTTTCGCGGCCCCCGCGGCCGCGTCCTTCCGAGCGCACGAAGCCCATCTCGATGAATCGGCTGAGCGCATTGCGCAGCGTCACGTCGCCGGCGCCTTCGGACTTGGTGACCTCACCGAGAAGAAGACAGGTCTTGTAGTACTTGCGCACCTCTTCGAGAAGCGCCTTCTCCGAAAGGCCGTCGGTACCGAGGCGGTGCAGGCACGTCAGCGCCTGCACGTAATAGGCCTCGCGGAAGTTCTGCAGCACGTTCATCAGCGCGGCCGACAGCGGATGCGCGGCATCGAGCACTCCGTCCCGGTATGCGCCGACCTCCTCGAGGTACGTAAGGAATCGATCCACCTGGGCGGCAAACGTGCTTCGCGACGGCAGCGGAAACTCGTATCGGAAAAGGTCGAGCCACGACCAGATGCGCTCGACGAGCTGCGACAGCGGTACGCCTTCGCGCAGGCACGTCACGGCGAGTGACGGGACCAGGAACGCGTGGATCAGATTGTTCTTGTAGAAGTCGAGCGCCATGCGCCGGCCCTGCTGCACGACCAGGACTTCTTCGCGGCCGCGCGGAAGCACTTCGATCAGCCGGTTGGCGCTCAGGAAGCCCATGCTCTCGCGGAACGTGCCGGCATTGCGCGACAGCGACGACGTCGGCCGGATACCGAGGAAAACGATCAGCCGGTAGAGCTCGTCGGCGCGCTCGCGAAAATCGCGATAGCGGAAGCCCCAGTGCGTCGCGCCGAGCAGCACGGTCGCCGACACCGACGTCGCGCCCGCAACGGCGACGCCGTTGACCTCGCGCAGGATGCGGAAGCCCAGCCGCTGGATGAAGCGGCGTTTCTCTTCCTCGACTTCCGGATCTCCGGCCTTTTCGCCGAAACGCTGCTTGCGGTCGCCGAGCTCGTCGCTGAGCGAGATCGGCTCGGCGAACGATACGTAGACCGAGCCGTACTTCTGCTTGAGGAAACGTCTCGCCCGCATCAGGCCCGACATGCTCTCGGGCTCTTTCTCGGCGCCGGCGAGCTCGGCCTGGTACGCCTCTTCCTCGACGATGCGTCCGTAGTGGATCGAGACCGGCACCAGGTAGAGGTCGCGCCGCATGCCGGTCGAGTACGCATTGACGATCGCGGCCAGCATGCCGAGCTTCGGCGTCATGATCTTGCCGGTGCGGCTGCGCCCGCCTTCGATGAAGAACTCCTGCGTGTAGCCTTCGCGGATCAGGAACTGCAGGTAGACGCTGAAGACGTGTTTGTAGACTTCGTCGTCGCCGAAGCTGCGGCGAATGAAGTACGCGCCGCTCGCCCGCAGGATCGGGCCCATCAGGCCGAAGCCCATGTTCACGCCGGCGGCGATGTGCGGAGGGCTGACGAAGTTCAGGTGAAACAGATACGAAAGGATCAGGTAGTCGAGATGGCTGCGGTGGCACGGCACCATCACGATCGGATGGTGCTTGGCCTTCTCGATGACAGTTTCGAACCCGATCGTCTCGAGGCCCTGGAACATCCGGTGCCAGATCTTGATGAACGTCCACGAGACCACCGAGAAGATCGCGCTGTTATACTCGGCCGCCATCTCGTCGAAGATCGACTCGGCGCGTTTTCGAACCTTCGCTTCGGCGACGCCGTGCTCGGCGGCGTAGCTCGCGATGAACGTGCGCGTCGCTTCGGCGCCGAACAGGATCGATTTGATCTTGCGCCGCGACATGATGGCCGGCCCCATGACCACCCTCTCCTCCCTGTACAGGAAGATCTGGATGGCGCGGGTCAGGCGCTTGACGAGGCGGTCCTCGCTGTCTCTCGGATAACGCTCCGCGAACTCGCGAAGGCCAACTTCGGTGCCGACGGTCAGGAACAAATCGCGGCGGAAAACCCAGTACGTGATGAGCTTGCGGAACTCGCTCATCACTTCGTGCGCGTTGTAGACGACGGCGGCAAGTCCCGTGTCGCGGCGACGGAAACTGTGGCCGCGAAACGGTGCGAGCGGCACGATGAAGATCTCGCGGCTGTCGCGCAGCGGCAGGATGTGGCGCAGATACTCTCCGCCGGCGCGCGCGGCCGCTTCATGCTCGGCAGCGGTTGCCCCGCCCTCGCGCGGTCCGCGCATGAAGACCATCACCGGACGTCCGGACGCGACCGCGGCGGCGCAGCTCTCCTGGTCGAGCACTGCTTCGGCTTCTTCCTTGCCGCCGCGTGACGAGCGCATGTTGCGGAACATCTCGCGCAGCGGAGCCAGCGCCCACGGCATCACGCCGTTCGCGAAGACCGGCAGCGGGAGATCCTCGCGCCGCAGGATGAAGTTGATCATGAAGTAATCGACGAACGAGTGATGGCGCAGCACGTAGACGATGGTGCCGAGCTCGGACAGCGCGCGGATCTTCTCGACCAGCCGTTCGTTGACGACGGCGCGGCCGAACAGCCGGCGGCCGACGAACTCGGCGATGCGGTTCATGCGCCGGCGCATCGCCGACGGATGCGGTTCGAAGGGAGGCGGAGTATCGAGCGGCGTCAGGACCGCCGCAGTGGAAGCACTGGTGCTCATCGCAGATTTCCGAGTCCTGCCTTTTCCAGAAGACCGGAGACCATTTTCACGTCCTGGCATCGCTTGCGGTCGCAGACCAGCAGCGCGTCGCCGGCGTCGACCACCACGATCCCATCCACACCAAGAAGCACGACCGGCTTGCCACGGGTAGCGACGAGGTTGCCGCTGGCCTCGATGGCGAGCATCGGATCGCGCGAGCTGTTGCCGTTCCGGTCGGCCGGCCAGAGCGCGGAGACCGCATCCCAGCTGCCGATGTCCGACCAGGGGAACGACGCCGGCAGCATCGCGACGCGGTCACTCTTTTCGAGCACGCCGTAGTCGATCGAGATTGCCGGAAGTCCGCCATACGCCCGCTCGACGGCGGCGGCAGGAACGACGCCGCGCCGCCGGTGCTTGTTCATCCTGTCGAGACCGGCCGCGAGCGCCGGCAAGTGCCGGGCGATCTCCTCGGCGATGACATCGGCCCGCCAGACGAAGATGCCGGCATTCCAGAAGTACTTTCCACTGGCAACGTAACGCCGCGCGGTTGCAGGGTTCGGCTTCTCGACAAAGGCAGCGACCTCGCATGCCGTCGAGCCCCGCTCGAGCGCGCGGCCGGCCTTGATGTAGCCGTATCCGGTCTCGGGCGTTCCCGGCGCGACCCCGAACGTGACGAGGCATCGACGCCGGTCGGCAAGAGCATAAGCGGCCTCGAGATCACGCAGGAACGCCTTCCGGTCGCCGACCAGGTGATCGGCCGAAAACACGGCCGTGACGGCGTCGGCGCATCTCGAAAGGATTTCGGACGTGGCCCATCCGATGCAGGCCGCCGTATTGCGTCCCACCGGCTCCGCAAGAACCTGTCCCGCATCGATGCCGGAGAGCTCGGCGAGCACCTGCCTCCGATGCTTGAGGCCGACGACGATGAGGATGTTGCGCTTCGGGACGAACCCTTCGAGGCGCCCGACGGTTTCCGCGAGCATCGAGCGATCGGTCGTCAGCTGGAGAAGCTGCTTCGGGCGGGCTTCACGGCTCCACGGCCAGAAGCGGGTTCCGCTTCCGCCCGCCATGATGACGGCGAAGCGCCGTGACTGCTCCACCACACGTTCACGCTTCGCGCTCGCCAGCACGCGTCCGCGCTGCGCGGCCTTGGTGGCCGCCGCCGATCCTTCGCTGCGAATGGTCACGGAGCCTCGATCCTCGACGTCCACCGGCCGAAAAGCAAGCCTGCCGGCGCTTTGCCTCGCTCCTCGCCAATGCGTAGCGTCCGCGTGATGCGGCCCACCGTTTTTCGTCTCATCGCTGCGCGCGATGCGGAGCGCGTCGATCGCCTCATCTGTGACGAAACCGGCCATGGCCGGCGCGCGGTACGGACGTGGCTGAGAGAAGGACGCGTCCGCATCAATGGTCATGTTGCGACGGCAGCGCAGCCGGTCGGCGCGGGCAGCGAGATCGTGATCGACCCGACAGGCGAAGCTCAGGGGAAGGTTGTTTCAGAGAACGACGACCGCGCGGCGAGCGACGGCCTCGTAGCCGGCCTCAACGCCGACAACCTGCACGTCGTCTTTGAATCGGAAGACATCGTCGTGGTCGCGAAACCCGCAGGTGTGCATTCGGAGCGCGGCAAGTCCGAGCCGAGCCTTGCCGGTCTTCTCGAGCAGCGCTACGGCGACCTGTCGGGCATCGGCGATCGTGCCGCCGAGGCGGGGCTCGTCCATCGTCTCGATCGCGATACGTCGGGCGTCGTCGTTGCGGCCCGCACGCGCCCCGTCTACCGCGCGCTGAGGCGCGAGTTCTCACGGGGCGCGACAGCCAAGCAGTACCTCGCGCTGGTCCGCGGCCGGCTCGCCGCGCAGGACATCGATCTGCCGCTCGTGCAGCGCGGCGCGCATGCTGCGATTGCCGGCCCACGCGATCAGGGAATGGATGCATTTACATCGGCACGGCCGCTCGAGACGGGAGGCGACTGGACGCTCGTGCTCGCGGAGTTGATTACCGGTGCGATGCACCAGGTGCGCTGCCATCTCGCAGCAATCGGTCATCCGCTTTTCGGTGATCCGCTCTATGGCGGCGACCGGCTCGCAGACAGTCCGCGCGAAGGACAGCTCCTTCACGCGCTGCGTGTCCGGATCGGGACGGGGATCGACGTGACGGTGGGACCGCCGCAGGATTTCCTCGCGGCGTACGCGGCGCTTCGCCGGCGCGGGCGCTGAAGCTATTTCTTCTTCTTTGCGGGCGGGACTTTGGCTGCGGCCTTGACCGGGGCTGCTTTTGCCGGAGCAGCCTTCGCCGGCGCAGATTTCGCCGGAACGGCGGGTTTGGCTGCACCCGGCTTCTTCCTGGTTTCTGCAGACCCGGACGGTGACGCCGTTTCGGGCTTGGCCGCCGGTTTCTTCAGGGCCGCCTTCGCCGCGTCTGCGGCAGCCTTCGAGCACGGCACGCACGTGTTGGCCTTGTTGTCGGAATCCTCGACCAGACCTTCGTCGAGGTTGTGGCAGACCTTGCGGCAGCGCAGGCAGACGAAATAGATCCCCTCGAGCGTCTTGTTGATGCGCTCGCGGTTGAGGATGCGTCCGGCGAGCTTCTGGACGCGGATTCCGAGCAGGTCGATGTATTGATGCTTGATCTTCGCGCGACCGGCTTCGTCACGTGGAAGATCGTCTTCGGCGTCGGCGTCCGACGAATCCGCATCATCGAAGAGACTGAATTCGCCGTTGCTCGTCGCGCCTTTTTTCTTGGCGCGTCCCATAAGAATTCTCAGCGGGTTCGCTGCTTGTAGCCGCAGGCTTTCTCACAGACCCAGAAGAGCCCGCGATCCCCAAAGCCGGCATACATCACGATGCGGGCATCGGAGCCACAATCGGGGCAGACGTGTTTTTGCTGGGTGGAAGTTTTCTGTGCGGTCTTGGCTTTCTTGGCGCCCATTGCTCTCTCGCGTGACCGACCCGTGTCGGAAGGAGTCCCCCCGGCGACCGGGCGACCTCAGTGGGCACCCGGGCGAGCGGCTGAACGCGCGATCCTACCCGGACCGGGCAGGCAGTCAACCGAGGAATGTTCGCGATGCTCGCATGGAATGCCTGCGACGCTCGCCTGGAATGCTTGCCAGGTGCTCGCAACGAAGGTCCATCGGCGGCTCCGCGAATGCCGCGACATTGCAACACCGACCCGCATGGGCGAAGCAGCGCGCGATGCAGGCCAACCTCCGCGACGGCGATTCCGTCGTACTGATCGACCGCCGGGGGCGCCGGTACCTGAAACGGCTCAAGTCCGGGCACCGTATGACCATTCGCTCGACGGTCCTGGCCTGCGATCGTCTCATCGGGCTGCCCGACGGCTCGCGCGTCGGGGGCGACCGCGACGAGGAGTTCCACGTCTTCCTGCCCGGCTACGCCGAGCTCGTTCCGCTGTTCGAACGCTCGGCCGAGCCGATTTTCGCGAAGGACGCCGGCCTGATCATCACCCGCGGCGACATCCGACCGGGACAGACCGTCCTCGAGATCGGGGCCGGCTGCGGTGCGCTGTCGATGGCGCTGCTGCGGGCGGTCGGTCCGACCGGCCAGCTCGTGACGTACGAAATCCGTGAAAACTTCGCGGCCGAGGCCCGCCGCAACGTAGAGCGCTACGAAGGCCCCGCGCCGGCCTGGACGATCCGCATCCGCGACGCATCCACGGGCCTCGACGAGCGCGACGTCGACCGCATCGTCATCGACATTCCGGATGCGATCTCGGTGCTTGCTGCGGCGGCTGACGCGCTACGCGACGGCGGAATCCTGGTCGCATTCTCGCCGACGGTCCTGCAGGTGCGCGACATCCACGATGCCGTATTCACGTCCGGCGCGCTCGGCTATGCCGAAACCTACGAAGTGCTCGAGCGGAGCTGGCACGTCGACGCGCAGAGCGTGCGTCCGGATCATCGCATGATCGCGCATACCGGGTTCATCACGATCGCCAGACGGCTCGCACGCTGAGAACGTCAATTACGCCGGCCTTTCAAAGGGAGGGACATTCGATGATCGGACATCGCGGAATCGCAGCAGCTTTCGTGGGGCTGCTTCTCGTGGCGCCACCCGCGCACGCAGACCGTCTGGTCGCCGGCGGTACGACTCTCAACGGGAAGGTGACTTCCGTGACCACGGCCGGAGTCGAGTTCCAGCTCGAGTTTGCGAAGGACCCGTTCCTCGTGCCGTGGAAAAACATCGAGGACCTTTCGACCGAATCCACCTACCACGTGCTCTACGGCGACGAAGGCGCGGCCGACTCGCAGATCCGCAGCTATCACGACGGCCAGCTGCTCGTCGGGGACATTGCGGTCGATCCGAAGGTGCTGGTCTCGGCAACCGTTCAGACCGGCGAGACGCCGGGGCTTCGCGAGAGCGTGCGAAGCGCGATGCGCTACTGGCACGGCAGCTTCGACTTCGGCCTCAACGTGCAGCAGGCGACCAACGATACGTTCGGAGTGTTCTTCGCCATCCATACCCTGCGTGCGAAGGGTCCGACTCGCCTCATCATGGGCGCGGACTACCGGTATGCGAACGAGAACCCGCCGGACGAGGACAAGCGTTCGACCAAGGATTCGGCCGCGGCGATCGTGCGCGGCGAGTACGACATCACCAAGAACATCTTCGCGTATGCGTCGACCGATGCACTTTACGACTCGATCCAGAACCTCAGCCTGCGGGCGGTCCCCAAGCTCGGCGCCGGCTATGTCATCTGGCAGCGCGAGCCGAAAGAGAACGTTCGCGACTTCTTCCAGGTCGAGGCGGGCGCAGGCTGGGTCTACGAGAAGTACATCGAGAACGACCCCAAGCCCGACGACGACTATTTCACGATCGCGCTCGGTGCGGCGGCGGCCGCGCTGCTGCCTCGCGCCATCACCGTCGACTGGCGCTTCGACTACCTGCCGAACGTGACCGACTTCAGCGACTACGTGATCCGAACCGGCGCCGGCCTTTCCGCGCTGGTGATCGAGCCGCTGAGTCTTCGCATCGGCATCACCGACGTCTACGACAGCACGCCGTCGGGCGACTCGGACAAGAACAGTCTCAACCTGGACACCACGCTGTCAGTCGGCTGGTAGGAAATCGGGGACAGACACCGATTTCGCGAAATCAGTGTCTGTCCCCGATTTTTTCTCTCGAAAGCCAGCCGGGAAGCGCATCGACATCGGCGAGAACAGCAACGGCAGGTGACGCGGCCTGCGCTTCGTCAGTTTCGGGCCGGACCCACAAGGCCGAAAGCCCGGCGCCATGCGCACCCTCGATGTCTTCGACGAGCGTGTCGCCGATGTAGAGACAGTCGCCGGGCGCGGCGCCCATGCGGCTGCACGCGCGCTCGAAGATCTCGCGCACCGGTTTTCGAAGCCCCTCCTCTTCCGAGATCACGATCACTTCGAAATACGGCGCAAGGCCTGCCTCCGCGAGCACGCGCCTCGCGGTCGCTCCGTCGTCGAAGTTCGACAGCAGCGCCAGGCGATGCGACTTCGCCAGCCGCGAGAGCAGCTCCGGCCGCCCGGGCGGACAGACGACGGAACGCGCGAGCGTATCCATGTGCAGCTCGGCCATCTGCCGCGCAGCGACCGTGGCGATCGGCTCGCCCAGCCCGAAGCGCGCAAGCGTCCGTTCGAAGCGTACGCGCGTCGGAATCTCGATCCCGGCGCGCCGCTTTTCTTCGATCACGGCCAGCGAGGCCGTGCGCAGCTCGCGCAGGAATTCCTCGATCGGAACGGCAGGCAGAAGCTCCGTGAGAATCTGCGGCAGCCCGCGAATCGTCATCGGGATGCGTCGCCCGGAGATCTCCATCGTCGGGACGCGCGAGTCGTCGAAGAACACCAGCGTGCCGAACAGGTCGAAGATGAGGACGTCAGGCGCCGTCACGGCGTCTCGCGAGCATGAGGCCGCTGGCGGCGAGCAGGAGGATGCCGCCGCACAGCACGACGCCGTTCAGCCGCACCGAAAGATGGTGGAGATCCTGGAAGCGCGCGACTTCGGAATCGACGCCGCGAAGGCGCGCGATCTCCGGAAAGACCACCAGCGCCGACCACGCCTGCGCAACCGTCATGACGACCAGCACGCCGAACGCGATCTTCCACCGGCGCTCACCGCGTGCTGCGATTCCTGCCGCGGCAGCCGTCGTGATCACGCCCGCAACGAGACCGGCGTCGAAATAGATCGGAAAGATCAGCGCAGCGATTTCGCCGGCGTGATGCGGCTCCAGATTCATGAACAGCGCAGGCAGAACCGCGCCGGAGAAGAACGCTGCCGCGCCGACCCACAGCGCGAGCGAGGAGAGATAGATCGAGATCAGCCACGGAGATGACGCCGGAGATGACGCGGCAGCTGTCCGGGCAGACGACGCAGGGCGCGACCCTGCTCGGACCGATTCCGTCTCGACGACAGACGACATGGTCCCGCTTAAACCGCCCGCTGCTCGCTGTCGACCGCGAGCATTCGCGCGAGGATTCCGGCCGCGCGCTGAGCTCCGTCCGCCGCCTTCGCGGCAGGCCGCTCGAGCCGTTCCATTTCGACGAGAATGTCTTCCCACGTGCCGTCCGAGAGCGCGGCAGCCGTTACCACAGCGGTCCCCGGACGCGCGGAAAGATGCTCGACGAGAACCGAGTTCTCCGGAAAGCCCGGCCTCGCAGCGTAGAGAAACCGCGCGCCGGCCTTCTCGACGTCGCCGATCAAGCCGTAGCCCGGCTTTCCGAGAACGACGTCGGCCGCCGCGAGCGCATCCTCGAATGCCCGTCCGGCGGCAAGCGCCACGACGTCGCTGCGATCCGGTACGGGCCAGCCGGGCGGAACGAAATAGCGCCGGTGCGGCCGCGGCGGCGGCAGCACGAGCGACGCCGAATACGCGGGCTGGAACGCGATGAGAACGGCGCTCAGATCGTCGCCCAGGCCAAACACGGTTCGCGCCTCGGGACGCGTCATCGACGGCTTCCGCGCGACCAGCCCGATGCTGGTGCGACGCGGGAATGCCGGCATCGGAGCCGACGGCGTCGCCTCGAGAAGCAGCGTAGCTTTCGAGTACGAGGTCGCGGCGCGGCCGGCGGCCTCCGAAAACCCGAGCTCGGAGTAGATCCAGTCCCACGTGAAGTTGGCGACGGCAACGCCCGGAATTCCGACAGAATCCGCCGCTTCCAGTGGAAGCGACGAAGCGTCGGAAACGACCAGATCGAACCTGCCAGCCAGACGCTGCTGTTCGCGCGCCAGGAGGTCGGCATGCGCTTGGAGCCATCCGTCGAGCCGCTGCCGCGTGGCAGGCAGGTCGACCGTGACGTCGTCGGTCTGCGTGACTCCGACGTCGCACGGCTCGGCGATCCATCGGTCAGTGCATGCGTCGAGAGATTGCGGCCAGACCCGCGGGCGCTCGCCGGGTGCAAGTACGGTGATGCGCGTCGCGATGCGCTCGGACAGCGCCTCGACGACGGCTGCGGCGCGCACGGCGTGCCCGAAGCCATGGGCGGACAGATAGAGAGCGATCCGCCGCGGAGCCTGTTCGAAGAGCTTCAGCCGCGAGCCGCTGAGCCCGAGGAGCCCGGCGCATCGGCCGTCCCGGCCGCGAACGAAGATCCGCAGCCGCATTCGTGGGCCGCGTTCGGATTGACGAAGCGAAGCCCGGCCCCGGACAGGCCGTCGACGTAGTCGAGCACCGTTCCGCGCAGCAGCTCCTCGCTGTCGGCGGCGACAAAGACGCGAATGCCACCGGTCTCAAAAACCCTGTCGCCTTCAACGGGTTGAGCCGCGAACTTCACGGAATACTCATAACCAGAGCAGCCGCCCTTGGTGACGCTGAGGCGCAGGCCATGGTCGCTGCCGTGGCCTTCCTCGGCGCGCGCGGCAAGGACCTTCTCGACGGCCAGCGGTGTGAGTTCGACGATGCGTTCTGTCATCCAGTGCTCCTGTGGCGAGCAGCGACTCTAACACCGCGATCCGGGGGCGCAATGCACCCATTGGGCGGAGCCTGGCGCCAAGCCTCGAAGACGAGGTGCGGAGCGCAGCGAGAAGGCTCGGATTTGCCGCCTGCGGCCTGACCGGTACGGAAGACCTCGACTGCGGACCCATCCTCGCCGACTGGCTCGAAGCCGGCCGCCACGGCGACATGGACTACCTGGCGACGATGCACGAGCGGCGGCTCAGGCCGCGATTGGCTCTCGAGGGCGCGCGCTCCGCGATCGTCGTCGCGTGGTCGTATTCGGCTCCCCTGCCCCAGGATCCGGACTGGCGGGAGCTGCTTCGCGGGCGCGTGGCCGCGTATGCGATCGGGCCGGATTACCACGCGCACGTCGCTGACAAGCTTCGCACGCTGGCCAGATGGATCGCCGAGCGCACCGGCTGCGAATCGGTCGTCCACGTCGACGGCGGCCCGCTCGTCGAGAAAGATCTCGCGCGCCGCGCCGGCCTCGGCTGGTACGGTCGCAACACCAACCTGGTCCGGCCCGGCATCGGCTCGACGTTCGTGCTCGGAGTGATCGTCACGCGCGCCGAGCTCGCCGCGGATCCTTCGTTCGCGGCCGATCACTGCGGAACGTGCCGCGCGTGCGTTCCGGCGTGCCCGACCGGCGCGCTCGACAGTGGACCGACGATCGATGCACGCCTGTGCATCTCGTACCTGACCATCGAGCATCGCGGCCCCGTCCCGACCGCGCTGCGCAGCCGGATGGGCAACTGGGTTTTCGGCTGCGACGCGTGCCAGGACGTCTGTCCGTGGAACGAAGAGAGTACGGCGCCGAACGCGCTCGCGAGACCGTGGCTTCCCGGCTGGCTCGCGATGACGGAAGAAGAGTTCCGCGCAAACTTCTCGGGCACCGCGCTGATTCGACCGAAGCGCCGCGGCCTCGCCCGCAATGCCGCCATTGTGCTCGGCAACACGGGCAACCCCGCCGCCGTGCCGTTCCTCGCACGTGCCCTCGAGTCCCACGACGAGCCGATCGTCAGAGCCCACGCGGCGTGGTCGCTGGGAGCAATCGCTACTGCCGATGCGCACGCGGCACTGAGAGGTTCGTACTCGCGCGAGCGAGTCCCGCCCGTGCGTCGCGAGATCGAAGCCGCCATCGGCGTCACAACGTCGTCGCCGGCGAACGCGATTTGACCCGGCGTCCATCGCCGCTCAGGGTGCGGGAATGACGACTGGCCAAGCACCCGGCGCTCAGCGCACGGCGGAATCACTCCTCGAGCAGTTCCGTCCGCTCGGCCAGGAAACGACTTACGACGAAGAAGGCTGCCGCCGGATCGAGGAGCTCGTCCGCGAGATCACCGAACTCAAGCGCGAGAAGAACGCCGTCATCCTCGCCCACAATTACCAGCGGCCGGAGATCTTCGAGGTCGCCGATTTCGTCGGCGACTCGCTCGAGCTGGCCCGCAAGGGTCGCGACGTCGGCGAGAGCACGATCGTGCTTTGCGGCGTGCACTTCATGGCCGAGACCGCCAAGATCCTCGCGCCGCACAAGCGCGTGCTCATTCCGGATGCGCGCGCCGGCTGCTCGCTCGCCGACAGCGTCGACGCCGACGCGCTCGTCGAAAGGCGCGACGAGCTTCGCAAGGCGTTTCCCGATCTGCTGGTGATCTCGTACGTGAACACGACGGCGGCCGTGAAGGCCGTCACCGACATCTGCTGCACGTCGTCGAACGCGGTCAAAATCGTCAACGCCGCGCCAACCCAGAACGTGCTGTTCGTTCCCGACCGGAACCTGGCCGCGTACGTTGCCGCGAATACGACCAAGAACGTCATCGCGTGGGACGGCGACTGCTACGTCCACCACCAGATCCGTCCCGACGTGATCCGCAAGGTGCGCGAAGCACGCCCGGGGATCCGCGTCGTCGCGCACCCGGAATGCCGCGCCGACGTTCTCGCCGAAGCCGATGCCGTGCTCAGCACGAGCGGGATGATCCAGTATGCGAAGGAAAACGACGCGCCGGAGTTCCTGATCGTCACCGAATGCGGCCTGTCCGATCGGCTGCTTCTCGAGGTGCCGGAGAAGAAGTTCTACAAGGCGTGCCAGCTTTGCCGGTACATGAAGATGATCACGCTCGAAGGTACGCGGGACTCACTCCGCGACGGCAAGGACGAGATTCATCTGTCGGAAGAGATCTGTAGACGCGCGAAGGCTTCACTCGACCGGATGCTCGAGCTGAGCTGATTGACAGTCAATGACCTCAGCGCGTCCTTAGCACTGCCGCAAACTCCGAGAACACGCCACCCGCCGATTCAACGATTCCCACGGCTGTCCTCGGCGGACTCCCGCGTCTGTACCGACCGCAATCGGCGACGCCTGTCTGCTAGACGCGCGCCCACCCATAAGATGGCGAGGGCGCACAAAGACACAGCCCTAGGTTCGACATTCTCAATATCGACAGCCACCACTACCAACTCGAGCCCGATTAGCACAACAAAGAAACTAACAACGAAGATCGTCGCGGCTTTGAAATTTTCATACACAGCGCCATCACTGAATCCACGAAGGGAAGCATCGCTAGTTTGACCAACGGAGACGCCCAATTCCGTACCAGCATCGCGCCTAGTAGCCTCAGAATGCTCTGAGGAAGCGATGTCGGTAGACAACGATGCAACCGGCGTCCCAGCCTGCAACGGCATGCCACTGCGGATGCGTTGCAGGTCAGCGTGCAGTGCGACTACTAGCGAGTCAGTTGAGTCCCCTTCATGGATAACTGCATATTCCCCAAGATTGAACGCACCATAGACGGCTGCGCGCTCAGCGGTAAGTTTGAGAGTAGCGAGGTATCCAAGCTCAGATACTTTCCGCTCATCTTCCCGTAACCTCCTCCGCCAGTGATTGTAGTTTTGCCGCGTGAGCGCTTGACGTCGAACTATGCGCTCAAGCTGCGCCGCATCCGCAAACTGCATCACCAGCGGAGGAAATACGACGCTCGTCCTTAGCAAAACGGCATAAGGGCGGATTAGAAGAGCAAAAATTGCGAAAGCGGCAAGAGAAAAAACAAACACCCCGACACGCCCAAGTTCAGCGAACGCGTAAACCGCGAAATAGAAAGTCATCCAGGAGAGAGCGAGGGTTATCACCACTGAATATGCGCCAAAGTATAGCATCGCCAAACAGTATCGCTGCCAGTTCAACGCCTGATACGTCGCACGAGAAGTGACTGTCGCGAAGATTTCCGGACGCCAGTACTTCTGCCGCATAAGTACACTCAGCGGAAGTAGCAGAAGCGGGGTCTCTTTTGACAGCCCATTTGCCAGAGCAGCCAAGACGACGATCCAGACCGGCGAAGTGGCCACCACGAGCAGGACATAGAGCGACGTTGCCCCTTGTTCTCCCAGCAGGACAAGCAGACTGTGCGGACCTACGGACCCATTGACGTACTGCAATCTTATAGCCAAATAGGCCGCTGCAACGACGACGAATTTCCACAGAAAATTTACTGGTGAGGCGTAGTAAGCTCGATTGCCGTCCGATATCGACTTCATCTGTCGGAAGAAGTGTTCGGGTGCGAGACCGATTGCGATAATTGGCAACAGGAATGGGAACGTGTTCAAGAAAGCGAGCTTGCCGAAGATATCAGATGCCCACCGCGGCAGCCGCTTTCCAAATATACGACGACGAGTCCGCGCGACGCGTTGAATACTTCGAAGTACCATCCAGTAGATCACGGTACTAGCGCTTCCGCGGTGGTCCTAACTAGGAGAGCATCGCCCATCGGCAGCAAATGCCGAGACTGTCGTTGTCAGACGAGCTTCGCCCGGCCACTCAGCGCGTCCGGCGAATCGGCCGCGAGTCCCCGAGCTTGCGCGCCTCGACGATCGTGAACAGCGACCACGGCTTGGTCTTGTAGCGCTTGTCGAGAACGAGCACGCCGGGATCGAGCACCTCGCGCAGCCGCAGCTTCGTGCTCCAGCCGAGATGCCGCGTGATCGGATCGACGCGGTCGACCACGAAGCGGATGAGCGCGCGTTCGCTCGAGAAGTGGTTGATGATCACGATCTTGCCGCCGGGGCGGCAGACGCGGACCATCTCGTCGAGCATGCGCTTCGGGTCGGGAACGACGGTGATCACGTGGAACGCGGTCACGAAGTCGAACGACTCGTCGGGGAACGCCAGGTTCAGCGCATCGCCCTGCTGGAGCTTGATGTGCTTGTGGCGCTTGCGGTCCATCTTCTGCGCGGCCTGGTCGAGCATGTCCTGCGACAGGTCGATGCCGATCACGTCGGCATGCGGCGGGTACGCATCGACGGAAAGGCCGGTCCCGATGCCGACCTCGAGCACCTTGGCGTTGGGTGGAATCCTCAGGCCCTTGACGACCTGGTCGATGCGGCGCCGGAACACGCGCGTGAAGACGTGATCGTAGATGCCGGCGAGGTCCGAGTAGATGCGGCTGTGGTGCGGCAGCTCGGTGGGCGGCTTTCGCGCCTTGAGCCGTTCCCGTTTGCCGGCGACCGGCCGTCCGTCCGAAGGCCACGACCCGTGGCCCTCCCCACGATCGTGTTTCCTTCCTCCGAGCGGTGTATGGCCTTTGGTTCGCATCGAGACGCTGGACCGCTCAGGTCGCCTTTCCGAGCGTCGTCCCGCCGTCCTTCCACATCTCCACGATAGGACTGGCGATGAAGATCGACGAGTACGTGCCAGTGACGATTCCGACCAGGAGCGAGAAGGCGAATGCGTGGATGACCGCTCCGCCGAAAATGAACAGCGCGGTGCAGACGAGCAGTGTCGTGGTCGACGTCAGCAGGGTACGCGACAGCGTCTCGTTGATGCTGCGGTTGATCAGGCTTCGAAGATTTTCTTTTGTCGACCGGTGCATGTTCTCGCGGATTCGGTCGGCGACGACCACCGTATCCGTAACGGAATATCCAACGATCGTCAGCAGCGCGGCTACCACAGTCAGGTCGACCTCCATGTTCGCGATGGCCAGCGCGCCGACCGTTACCATGACGTCGTGCAGCAGCGCAATGGCTGCGCCCGCGCCGAAGCGCCGATCGAATCGAAACGCGATGTAGATTCCCATCATCACGGTCGACAGGAGAACTGCGAGGATGGCCCGCTGTCGCAGCTCGGCACCCACGCGTGGACCCACCACCTCGGTTCGCAGCGCGGTGAAATTCTTGTCCTTGAGCTCGGTCGTGAGGACGTTTCGTACCCTCTCCGCCTCTGCGTTCGCTTTACCCGGCTCGCTGGTCGCGAGTCGAAGCAGGTACTCGCCCGGCGCTCCGCCGTATTCCTGCACCGACGCCCCGCCTTCTTCGAGATGAAGACGATCGACTGCGGATCGCATGTCGGAGATGGTCACCGACGGGTCGACTTTGACGTGCAGCATGATGCCGCCCGTGAAGTCGATCCCGTAGTTCGGACCACCACGCCAGATCAGCGCGGCGATGCCGAGCACGGTCAGCAGGCCCGACAGCCCGAAGGCCCACGGGCGAAGCTTGAAGAAATCGATGTTCCGGTCGTTTCGAATGAGTTCGAGCATGTCCGTCTCAGATGCTGATGGTCGGGTTCGCGCGGTTTCCGACGACGACTTCGTGCATCGCCCGCGTGCAGAACACCGCCGTGAAGATGGTGGTGAGAATTCCGATACACAGCGTCAGCGCGAAGCCCTTGACCGGCCCCGAACCGAACTGGAACAGGATCAGGCCCGACAGGAACGTCGTGATGTTGGAGTCGAGAATGGCGGGCATCGCCTTCGAGTAGCCGGCCTCGAGCGCGGCGTGCGCCGTCTGCCCTTTGCGAAGCTCCTCGCGAATGCGTTCGTTGATCAGGACGTTGGCGTCGAGGGCCATACCGAGCGTGAGCACGATGCCGGCGATGCCGGGCATCGTCAGCACTCCACGGAAGCCCGCCATGATCGCAAGCATCATCAGGATGTGAATCGCCAGTGCGACGTCGGCGACCAGCCCGGCGACCTTGTAGTAGATGACCATGAACGAAACCACGAGCGCCGCCCCGATCAGGAACGAACGCGTTCCCGCGGCAATCGAGTCGCGTCCGAGCGACGGCCCGACAGTTCTCTCTTCTTCGATCACGACCGGAGCCGGAAGCGCTCCGGCGCGCAGGACGATCGCGAGATCGCGCGCCTCGTCGAGCGTGAAACTGCCGGTGATAACCGCCCGACCGCCGCCGATGCGGTCCTTGATGACCGGAGCGCTCTGGACCTTTCCGTCGAGAACGATGGCGAGACGTCTCCCGACGTTGTCGCCCGTGATGCGTTCGAACGTGTTCCCGCCCTGGGGCGTCAGCGTGATCGCAACGTACGGTCCCTCGCCCATCTGCCCGGGACGATGACGCGCGTCGCTGATTGCCGCGCCGGTCATCAGGATGGTCTGCTCGACGTTGTAAGGAATTTCATGAGAGCTGTGGGTAACCGGGTCGACCTCGGTTCCGGTCAGCCGTTTGACGCCGGGAGCGTTGGGGTCCTGCGCGAGCAGGTGAAACTCGAGCTGGGCGGTCTTGCCGATCAGGGCTTTTGCGCGCGCCGGATCCTGGATTCCCGGCAGCTGGATGAGGATGCCGTCCTTGCCGGTGCGCTGGATCGTCGGCTCGGCGACGCCGAACTCGTCGACACGATTGCGAATGGTCTCGAGCGCGATCTCGACGGCAGACTGCTTGGTCTGGTCGACTTCGGCCTGCGACATCTTGTAGCGCAGGATTCCACCCTCGCCGCCCGGCACGGGCACGAGGTTTCCGAAAGTGTCGGAAATCAGCTTCTGCATCTCGGCGCCTTTGTTCTCGCCGACGACCGTGAAGCTGAGCGTGTCGCTGCCCTCGCGTTTCCAGTCGCGCGTGGCGATTTCCTTCTCTCGCGCGGATCGGCGCAGCTGGTCCATCGTCGTGTCGATCTGGTTCTCGACGGCCTTGTCGGTCTGTACCTGCAGGACCAGATGGATGCCGCCGCGCAGGTCGAGCCCGAGCGGGATCGGCTTCGGCAGGATGGTCGTCCACCAGTCTGGAATATTCGTCGTGAAGTTCGGCACGAGCGCGAGCGCACTGAACACCATGCTGGCCGCCACCACGGCGAGCCGCCCCATCAACCCACGTTCCACTCTGACTCCTCCTTATGACCCAGCCTGATCGGCTTTTCTGCTTTCCAATCCCGCCTGATCGGCGGTGTTACGATCCAGCCTGATCGGCTTTGCTGCCGGTTCCGCCCGCTTTGACGACGCCGGCAATCTTGGTCCGGTCGTAACGAACGCGAACGTTCGGGGCGATCTCGAGCATCACTTCCTGGTCCTTCACTTCCGTAATCCGTCCGAACAGGCCGCTCGACGTAACAACCATCTCGCCGCGCTTGAGCCCTTTGACGAGATCGTCGTGCTCCTTCGCCTTCTGCTGCTGGGGCCGAATGAGCAGAAAATAGAAAACGCCCATGATCAGCACCAGCGGAGCGAGTTGCTGAGCCATCGCGTCCCAGGTGCTATCCATCAAGTTCTCCTTCGTAACGGGCGCGGAACCTCGTCCGGAAGCCCTCGTACGCGTCCGACGCGAGCGCCGTGCGAATGTCCCTCATCAATCGTTGGTAGAAACTTACGTTGTGCACGCTCGCTAGAATGGCTGCGAGCATCTCGCCGCGTTTCGCGAGATGATGAAGATAACCGCGCGAAAAGTCTATACAAGCTTCACACTCGCAGCCCTCCTCCAGCGGCAGGTCGCTGGCCCTGTGGCAGGCGTTGCGAATGGAGATGGTTCCGTCGGCCGTGAATATGCTCCCATTGCGCCCGTTGCGCGTCGGAAGAACGCAGTCGAACAGGTCGTAGCCCCATCCGCACAGGTCCACGAGATCGAGGGGGGTGCCCATACCCATCATGTAGCGGGGCTTGGCATCCGGCAGCATCCGGACCGAGAACTCGGCCGTGCGCATCGTCTCCGCCCTTTCCTCGCCCACGGACAGGCCGCCGACCGCATAGCCCGGAAAGTCGAGGGCGACCAGGCCTTCGGAATTCTCGCGCCGGAGGTCCTCGAAAAGCCCTCCCTGCTGGATGGCGAAAATCGCAGTCGGCGAGTCGTCGCGAGTGACCGCGCGGGCCCGTTCGGCCCAGCGCAGCGTCCGCCCCGCCGCCGCAGCCGCCGCTGACCGGTCGCCGGGATTCGCGATGCACAGGTCGAACACCATGCCGATGTCGACGCCGAGCGTTTCTTCCAGCGCGACGACGCTCTCCGGCGTAAGGCGCAGCTTTGCTCCGTCGATCGGTGAGCGGAACACCGCGCCCTGCTCGTCCACCTTGCAGGTGTCGGCAAGGCTGAAGACCTGGAATCCTCCGCTGTCGGTCAGCACCGGCCCGTTCCATCCCATGAAGCGCTGGATGCCGCCGAGCGCTGCGACCGTTGCGGCACCCGGCCGGAGCGCGAGATGGTACGCGTTCGCCAGCACCATCTGCGTGCCGGCGGTGCGGAGCTGGCGAGGCGTCACGCCGCGCACGCTGCCGTAGGTGCCGACCGGCATGAACGCCGGCGTCTCGACGATGCCGTGTGCGAGCGTGAGGCGGCCGGTGCGGCCGCCGCCGCGAGCACGCGACAGGATGTCGAAGCGAAGCGCGCTCATCGGATCAGCATCGCGTCGCCGTAGCTGTAGAAGCGGTAACCTTCGGCCACGGCAGTTTCGTATGCGCGTCGAATCCGGTCGCGTCCGGCGAGCGCCATGACGAGCGCGAGCAGCGTCGATCCCGGAAGATGGAAGTTGGTGACGAGCGCGTCGACGATGCGGAAGCGATAGCCGGGCTGGATGAACAGGCTGCTGGTGCCTTCGCCCGCTGTTACGTCTCCATTCGGACTGGCCGCGCTCTCGAGCGCGCGTACCGTGGTCGTTCCGATGGCGACAACGGGCCGTCCGGCGGCGCGCGCCGACGCGATGCGAGCCGCAACATCCTCGCTGATCTCGAAGCGCTCCTCTTCCATCGTGTGCGTGGAAAGGCTGCCGCGAACCGGCGTGAACGTGCCGGGACCGACGTGAAGCGTGATCGTCGCGAACTCGAATCCGCTTCGCTCGAGGCCGGCCAGCAGCTCCGGCGTAAAGTGCAGCCCGGCGGTCGGCGCGGCGACCGAGCCCGGACGGCGCGCATACACGGTCTGATAGCGCTCGATGTCGCCCGGTGTCGGGCCGGCGGATCGCTCGATGTACGGCGGCAGCGGAATCTCGCCGCAGCGTTCGAGCACCTCCGCGACGGAACGCGGTGAGAAATCGAGCAGCGCGCGGCCGTGCTCGGGGGCCGAAACCACGCGCGCGGTGACGCCTTCTTCGAGCTCGATGGTCTGCCCTTCGCGAAGCGGTTTGGCGACGCGGATCATCGCCGACGCAACGTTGTCCGAAGCCGTCGCAAGCACGAGGGCTTCGACCACGCCGCCGGTCTCGAGTTTGCGGCCGCGAAGACGCGCCGGAACCACTTTCGAATCGTTGGCAACGAGAAGCGCGCCATCCGGAATGAAGCGCGCAATGTCCGAGAAGCGCGAATGCAGGGCGCCTTCCCTCGTGCGGTCGAGCACCATCAGGCGCGAGTCCTCGCGCCGCTCGGCGGGAACCTGCGCAATGCTCTGTTCAGGAAGACGATAGTCGAGCTCGCCGGTCCAGAACGGACCATCGTGCTCGGCCGGAACGGGTCGGTTCACGCGCTGCGGTCGCCTCCGGTCGTGTTGACGGGCGCCGCGGTGACACTGCCACCAGCCACGTGCTTGCGCGCAAGGTCGATGAACGGCGTGAGCAGGTCGACCGGAATAGGCAGAACGAGCGTCGAGTGCTGCTCGGACGCGATCTCGACGAGTGCCTGAAGGAACCGCAGCTGGATCGCGATCGGATGCTCTCCCATGATCGCGGCCGCCTCGGCCAGTCTCCCCGACGCCTGGAACTCGCCTTCGGCGTTGATGATCTTCGCACGCCGGTCGCGTTCGGCTTCCGCCTGCCGGGCCATCGCACGCTGCATCTCCTGCGGAAGATCGATCTGCTTGACCTCGATCGCAACGACCTTGATGCCCCACGGCTCGGTCTGTTCGTCGAGGATCGCCTGGATCTGGGTGTTGATCTTGTCGCGATCCGACAACAGGTGGTCGAGCTCGCCCTGTCCGCAGACGCTCCGCAGTGTGGTCTGCGCGAGCAAGGACGTCGCGTACAGGTAGTTTTCCACTTCGATCACGGCGCGGCTCGGCTCGACAACGCGGAAGTACAGGACCGCATCGACCTTGACCGACACGTTGTCGCGCGTGATCACGTCCTGGGCCGGCACGTCGATGGTGGTCGTGCGCATGTCGATCCGCACCATCTTCTCGATGGCGGGGATCACGAAGATGATGCCCGGCCCGCGATACGGAACGAGCCGGCCGAGGCGCAGCACGACGGCTCTCTCGTACTCGCGGATGACCTTGACGCCCGACGCGAGAACAAGCAGCAGCAGGACGACGACGACCAGTCGGTTCATTTCGATCATGTTGTCCGTTCCTTCCGCTCCGGCTCTGCCGGCTCTTCGGTCACGACCTGGGCCTGGAGTCCGCGCAGCTTTACGATGCGCACTTTCTGTCCGGCTGTGATCGGCGCACTGCTCGCCGCGTTCCAGATCTCGCCGCGCACCTTGATCGTGCCGGTCGGTGCGAGATCGCTCAGCGCGGTGCCGATCTCGCCGATCATGCCTTCCATGCCGGCCGCCGGCTGCCGCCTGCGATCGGTCATCAGCACCAGCACGATGAGCGCGACGAATGCCGCCAGGGAACCGACGGCTGCGAAAATCAGCCGGCGGTCCACTTCGAGGCCGGACTCCGGCGTGTACAGGAACAGCGACCCGAGCGCGAGGGCGATGATGCCGCCGACACCGAGAGAGCCGAAGCTCGGATAGAACAGCTCGGCGACCAGGAACGCCATTCCCACGAGCATCAGCAGCCCACCCGTCGCGCGGATCGGCAGGATCTGCGCCGCCAGCAGCACGAGCAGCAGGCAGATCGCACCGGCGACGCCGGGAAGAATGAGACCCGGGTGCGACATCTCGACGTAGATCGACAGCATCGCGACGATCATCAGCAGGTACGCGACGTTCGGATCGCTCACGAACGCGACGACGCGCTGGCGCAGCGTCATTGCGATGTCGACGACACGCGGCTCGCCGGCGGCATCGAACGCGCCTTCGAAGTCGAGGGTCTGCCTCTTGCCCAGAACCTCGACTTCGCGCCCTTTCGCCTTGTGCAGGAGCTCGGCAAGGTCGGCGGCGACGAAATCGACGATGCGGTTGGCGACCGCATCTTTCTCGGTTGCCGTGACGCTTTCGCGAACGGCCTTTTCGGCCCACTCGACGTTGCGCCCGCGACGATCGGCGATGGCCGATCCGAAAGCGGCCGTGAAGTTCTCGACCTTCTTCGCCATCGTGCCCTTGATGTCTTCGCCTCCGGCGCCGACCGGATGCGCGGCACCGATCGATGTGCCCGGCGCCATCGCAGCGATGTGCGCAGCCATCGTCACGAACACGCCGGCCGACGTCGCGCTCGCTCCGCCCGGAGAGACGTACACGAGGACCGGGATCGGCGCCGCGAGCAGGTCCTGCACGACGAGCTTCGTCGAGTCGAGAAGACCGCCGGGCGTATCGAGGACGATGACCAGCGCTGCGGCGCCTTCGGCGCGCGCGCTTTCGATCGCACCTTCGAGATAGTCGACCGTGGCCGGCGTGATTGCTCCGCGCACCGTAGCGCGGCGGATGCTCTGCGGCGCAGCGTTGACCGGCTGAGGAACGTTCGCACCGGGCGGCTGAGAAGCAGTCGCTGCGCCTGGCTGAGAAGTATTCGCGTCAGCCGCCGCGTGCGCGGCCGGAATCGCTCCGGCCGGCTTCTGGTCCGCAGCGTGACAATCGACCGGTACGCTTGCCGCAGTGAGCACCGCGCCGGCCAGCACTGCACGCAGCAGCGGCCGGGCGGACTTCACGGCTGTCCTCGCTGCGGCAGCGCGAGCCCGAGACGGGCCATCACCAGCTTGATGTCATCCCAGACAAGGCGCTTGTCGGACGGATTGCGCAGCAGGTAGGCGGGATGAAACGTCGGCATCAGCGCAACGCCGCCCACTTCATGCCAGCGTCCGCGCCGGCGCGAGATCGGCGTGCGGTCTCCGAGCAGCGCCTGCGTCGCGAAGTTGCCGAGCGAGACGATGACCTCGGGCCGCACGAGCTCGATCTGCCGGCGCAGGAACGGCTCGCACGCGACGATCTCGTCGGGCTCGGGATTACGGTTGTTCGGCGGGCGGCATTTGACGACGTTCGCGATGTAGACGTCGTCGCGGCGAAGCCCCATGCCCTTGGTGATGATGTCGTCGAGCAGTCCGCCGGCTTTACCGACGAACGGCTTGCCTGCGCGATCCTCGTCTTCGCCCGGGCCTTCGCCGACGAACATCAGGCGCGCCGCCGGATCGCCGACGCCGAAAACGATGTTCGTGCGGCCGCGGCAGAGTTTGCAGCGCTCGCATTCTCCGAGCGCCGCGCGCAGCTCGTCGAGCGTCGTCGCGCTGCGCACGGCAGGCTCGACGAGAAGCTCGGAAAGCTTCGATCCGGACGCAGCGGGCGCGTCGCCGGCAGTGGAGATGCCCGCTGAAACGGCTGGCTGCACCGCGGGCGCCTGCGGCTCGCCCGTCGGCGGCGTGTATGCCGACGGACGCTGCGGCGTGCCTGTCCATGGCCGCTCGAGCGTCCCTGCGGATGAACGCTGCGGGTTCGGCGCCGGAGACTGCGATGACGGCACGACCTCGAGACCGAGGGCGACTTCCCTCTCGAGCCACGCACGGATCTTTCTCGAAGTCTCAGGGTCCATCAGGCAAGACTACCACGCCGGAGCGGGCCGGCGCACGATCGATCAGGCGAGCGGAAGCGTCGCGACGCGGTCGAGGATCATGTCGGCGAGCCGGTCCTTGCTGACGAGCCCGGTGTCGATCTGTCCCCCCGCATCGACGAGCACGGCCGCATTGGTTTCGGTCTCGAAACCCGCGCCCGTCCGGGTCACGTCGTTTCCGACGATCAGGTGTACGCGCTTGCGCTCGAGCTTGGCGCGCGCGTTCTCGACCATGTTCTGGGTTTCGGCGGCAAAACCGACGACGATGCGTTTGCCGGGAAGGCGGCCGAGCGCCGCAAGGATGTCGTCGTTCTCGGCAAGCTCGAGCGTTGCCGGCCTGCCGTTCTGTTTCTTGATCTTCTCGGGCGCAGCTTCCCTCGGCCGGTAGTCGGCGACCGCCGCAACCATGACGACGGCATTGCTGTCCGGTGCATGGGCGAGCATCGCGTCGTACATTTCCTTCGCGCTCGTCACGTCGACGCGCGTGACTCCGCGCGGAGTCGCAAGCGAAGTCGGACCGGAAACCAGCGTAACATCGGCGCCGCGGCGCCACGCCGCGGCCGCAACCGCGTAGCCCATGCGGCCGCTCGAGCGATTGGTGAGGTAGCGCACCGGATCGAGCGCTTCGCGCGTGGGTCCCGCGGAGACCAGGATCCGCTTGCCGGAAAAATCCTTCGGCGACAGCGCGGCGCGAACCTCGGCGACCAGTGCCTCGGCATCCGGAAGCCGCCCGGCGCCTTCGTAGCCGCACGCGAGCTCGCCGCTGTCGCTCTCGACGATCCGGTAGCCGAACGACGCGAGCATCGCGAGATTCCTCGCCACCGCAGGATGACCGAGCATGTTGGTGTTCATCGACGGCGCGACGACGACGGGACAACGCGCAACCAGCAGCGCGGCGGCGACGATGTCGTCGGCCATTCCGCTCGCGAGGCGCGAGATGAGGTTTGCGGTCGCCGGCGCGACCAGCACGACGTCGGCCTCGTCGGCGATGCGGATGTGACCGATCGCCGCGTCTTCGCGCGCATCGAGCAGCTCGAGCGCCACGGGATGGTGCGACAGCGTCTGCAGCACCAGCGGAGAGACGAACTCGCGGGCCGCGCGCGTCATTGCAACCTGCACGTCGGCGCCTTCGGCCGCGAGGCGCCGGACGAGCTCGGGACACTTGTAGGCGGCGATCCCGCCCCCGATGCACAGAAGCACTCTTTTGCCGTCGAGCGCGCGCATCATGCTCGTCTGCTCATCCTGCTCACCATGCTCACCATGCTCGTCATGGTCCCGGGATCGGATCGGCTTCGGCTGCTTCGGCGGATTCCTCGTTGAGACTGGCGAGGTCGCGCAGGCTCAGGCCTTCGCGCGCGAGGAAGACGACGCCGAGCAGCACCTGCGTGAAGAACTGCGTCGTGTGCACGAGAATCGAATAGCCGATCGCCGTCGAGCCGTCGACGCCGTGGATCTGCTCGAGCGCGACCTTGCAGCCCCACTCGAACTGGCCGACGAACGCCGGCGCCGACGGGAATGCGACTGCGAGCGCAACGATCGTCGATACGGTGATCCCGCCGCCGATGAACGGGATGTCGATGCCGGTCGCGCGAAACCCGATCGCGAATGAGATCGCGATCGAAAACCAGATCCACATCGACCATGCGAACAGGCGCACGAGAAGCACCGGCTCGGCGATCGGTGCCATTCCGTCGACGAATTCGTGCTCGAGGCGCAGCAGCACCGGACCGACCTTCGGAATGCGCCTCCAGAGATGATCGAGCTTCGGAAGAACGGTCTTGCGGCGAACGACGACGCCAATGGCGCCCGCAAACGTGACGATCGCAAGGACGGCGGCAGCCTGCGCGGATCTGCGGATCTCCGGCGGCACGTCGGCCGCCATCACGATGCCGAGCCCGAAGATCGCCAGCGCAAGCAGATCGAGCACGCGCTCGACCACCGACGTGGCGAACGTCGAAGCCACCGGCAATCCCGCACCGCGCGCGGCCAGCAGCGGTCGTGCGATGTCGCCGACGCGAAACGGAAGAACCATGTTGGCCATGAAGCCGATCGCCGACGCCGAATAGATCGGCATCATCGGCACGCTGCGCCGGTTGGTTCGTTCGATGAGAATCTTCCAGCGCTGGCAGCGCGCGTACAGGTTGTACGCGCCGAACGGGACCATCAGTGCGACGTATCGGTAGTCGGCGTCTGCCAGGCGCTCGCGAATCGCGCCCCAGTCCTCGCCGCGAAACGCGAGCCAGAGGAACAGGCCGGAAAGTCCAAGGCCTGCGCCGAACTGCAGCGCTCTACGGCCATTGGCTGGCATCGGCCGTGGATCCGGGGCTCCGCCTCAGCGGCGGAAGCGTGACGGAGGAGGTTCCGGGATCTGGACGTCGGCGTGGAGCGCCTTGGCCCGCTCGAGCAGCACGTCCTCGGTTTCCGGGATCTGCGGGTTCGGCACGCAGCAGTCGACCGGACAGACCGCCGCGCACTGCTCCTGATCGAAGAAGCCCACGCACTCGGTGCATTTCTGGGGGACGATGTAGTAAATGTCCTCCGTGATCGCGTCGTGCATCGAGCCATCGGCCGCCTCCCACTGAACGCCGCCCTCGTAGATGGCGGTGTTCGGGCATTCGGGCTCGCAGGCTCCGCAGTTGATGCATTCTTCTGTGATCATCGTGGCCATACCACGTCTCTCCTGAAACGACGCAGCGGGCAGCTGGCGTCGGCGAACAAAGTGCGCGGATCGTTACACGGGCTCCGAACGTAGTAAAGCTTCGTGAGGGCCGACATGGGCGTTCTCGTTTCGCTTTCCGACGGGCATATGGTCCAAGCCCCGGCGCCGTGACCTCGCCTTCGATTGCCTCTGCTGCCGGCTCCATCAGCGGTTCCCTCTCCAGTTCTTCGGGCCCGCTGCGCCTGATCGATCAGGACCTGGTCCGAGTCGAGCAGCGTGTGGCCGAAATGATCGCGGCGCGCGAATCCCGCCTCACCGAAATCGCCGATTACCTGATCAATGCCGGAGGCAAGCGAGTGCGCCCGGCCGTGGCGCTGCTGCTCTTCCGGGCGTGCGGCGGCACCGATCCGACCGACATGATCGACCTTTCGGTCTCGCTCGAGCTCATCCATACCGCCACGCTTCTGCACGACGACATCATCGACTCGAATGACGTTCGCCGCGGGAAGGATGCGGCGCCGAAGCGCTTCGGGATCGCCGATACGCTGGTGACCGGCGACTTCCTTTTCTCGCGCGCATTCCAGGTGTGCGGGCGCTTCGAAGAGAGCGTCGTCAACTGGGCCGCGGACGCGTGCGTCGAGCTGACCGAAGGCGAGATCATGCAGGGTCGCTTCCGGCGAAACCCGTCGGTCACGTTCGAGGACTATCTCGAGATCATCGCGCGCAAGACCGCTTCGCTGTTTGCGGTGGGCACGCGCATCGCCGGACACCTCGCCGGGTTCTCGCCGGCGCGCGTCGAAGAGATGTACGGATGCGGGCGCGAGATCGGCATTGCGTTCCAGATGATCGACGACGTGCTCGACATCGAGGGAGACGAGAGCCGCATCGGCAAGCGCATCGGCACCGATCTCGTCGACGGAAACCCGTCGCTTCCGATCGTCTGGGGCCTCGGCATGCCGTCGGTCCGAAAAGCATTCCTGGAAGAGAACGTCGACGCCGGCGTGATCGCTGCTGCGATCGGCGAGATCCGGGGCTCGGGAATCCTCGAGCGCGTTCGCGAGCTCGCCGTCGAGCACGCGAAGTCGGCGGTCAAGGTCGTCGATTCACTCCCCGCTTCCGAGTGCCGCGACGGGATCCGAACGCTGATCGAGAACCTCGTCTCGCGCGACCTCTGATCTCTGTCTTCGAAGAGGATGGACCCGCCCCGGCGGAGCCGGCTTCGCAGCGATGTGCGCGCCGGCGCGAGCTCAGTTCAGTCGTGCCGGAGACGGACGGTTGGCGTCCCAGATGGCACGGATCAGGCGCTCGGCGCCGGTGAATTCGCGGTTCATCGAAACCAGCGCGTCGAGCGTGGAGACCAGCTCCCTGCGATCGTCGCCGACTGCGCAGCTCGGATCACAAAGCTTCGACAGGCGCTGCGCTGCGGTCAGCAGATCGTCCGATGCGTGGCGAAGGTGGACGGCCAGGTCGAGAAGGCTCTTTTCGTCGATGATCATTCCGTTGCCCCTTTGCGCCTTGCGGCGACGGGGCAATACGGAGCAAGGCTCAGGCCACCAGCGGCCGGCCGGCATCAACGGCACGTTCAGCCGTCGAATGCCTTGAATCCAAAGGAGTTCCTGCGCGTGAAGTCGTCCGCATCGGACGGCAGCATGGGATACGCGAACCCTGAACCGCACGCAGCCGTGCACGTTCGTTCAAAAACGCGCAGGCGCGGTTCCTCGGACGCTTTCAGAACGACGCCGTCCGAATGAACGTCGTGTACCCCGCGCGCTTGAGGGCCGCCTCGTGGGCCGTCGCCTCGTGCCGGTTCGCAAACGAGCCGCTCATCACGCGATAGAGGCCTCCTTCTTGAAGGATCCGGGTGGGCTTGCCGCGAAGCTTGGTCACCATCTCCTCGGCATTGCTGCGCGTCTTGAACGCTCCGAGCTGGACCGTAAAGACCGCGGGCGTCGCTTTCGCGGTTGCGGTCTTCGCACTGGCTACTGCAGGAAGCTGCTTCGGCGCGGAAGCAGTGGCGACGGTCTTGCCCGCGTCTTTCGCGGACGCGCCTGCCGACTTTTCCTTCGCATCAACGGCGCGACTCGCTGCGCGCGCCGGATCGAGCTGAGGTCCTGTCGCAGCCTGCGCAGTCGCGTCGCGCCCGTAGTCAGCAACGGTCGCATGCGACTCGGCCACGGGTGCCGCGGCGCTCGCGGCCTTCGCTGTGACTGCGGCCGGTGCCGGCGGCGGCTGCTGGCGCCATGCGACGACCTGGGCATCGGCGTCGGCTTCCTCGATCGTCGACGCGAGACGCAGGATCTGTTCGGGTTTCGTAGACAGCGGCTCGGCGAACAGCTTGGCGTCACGGCCATGACGCGATTCGGATGCCGGCGAAGGAAGATGGTTGGCGGCCCAGACAAGCCCGAGACACGCCGCAAGGCTCAGCACGGCCCTGCCCGCCATCTGTTTTCGTGCGGCCGGCTTCTGCTTCGCAGCCCGCGCGCCTGCAGCGGCACGCCCGGCGAAGATCGCTTCGTAGCTCGCATCGTCGTCCAGCGCGCGGTCTTGCCCGAGACGATGCGGAGCCGTATCCCACGACAGCGCGGACGCTTCGGGCAACTCGTCGTCCTCTGCTTCGGCCTCGGTCTGCCACAGCTCGTCGGCGTCTTCGTCCTGATCGCCGACTTCGCCCCACTCGACGGTCTCTTCGTCTTCGTCGTCGGTCCATTCGTCGACGGCTTCGGAAGCATCGGCACGAACATCGTCGGAAATCCGGAAATTGATCGGCTGCTGACGGTTGGCCATGGATCGATCCTCCTCGGCGATTGCTCTCGGCATCACCGCCATCACATCTTCCGCAACGATGCGCTTCGAGCCTCTTTTTGCGGCGCGGCGCAGCGCTCCGCCGGCAACTTCCTCGAGGGCCATCAGGCGACCTTCGGACCTGCGCACGATCTCATCGATCGCGTCGTCGGTGAAAAGAGCTGCGAGCTCGCCGCCACAGATCGCGATGCGGCGTTCCAGATAACGCACGCTCTCGCGCACGGTCAGCGTCTCGAGGCGGCAGATCTGCAGCAGGTGTGCGCCGAGCGCATCGTCGCCGCCGGCTTCGATGTGTTCGAGAAGTCGCGGGCGGCCGAACAGGAAAATGTGAAGTCGAAGCGGATCCTCCTCGCCAAACAGCTTGACGAGATCCGAAAGAGTCTGCGGCGACAGGCGATGCGCATCGTCGATGACGATCGCCGTGGTGCTGCCGGCGCGGCCACGACGCTCGGCATTCGCGTGCAGCGCGCGCACCCAGTCTTCGTCGATCGCGAAGTCGAAGTCCGACGGATCGATCTGCATGAGCGCATCGCGAGCGATCGCCGACACCGACGAAGTCGGCTGAACGAGAAGCGCGACACGCGCGACCGCGCCGAGCCTTCGCGCGAACGAAGCCGCAGCCAGCGATTTGCCGGCGCCGCGCTCGCCGACGAGCACGCCGACGCCGCGCGGTGCACTCAGTCCCGATTGAAGCTCGGACAGCACCGCAGCCATCGCATTCGGCAGGCAGCCGTCATCGAGCTCGGCAGAACGCTGAAAAGGATTTCGAAGCAGACCGAAAGGACCCGTCTCCACCACCACACCTCCACCACTTCTGCGACCCTCGTGGGCCGAGTCACGCGGCCCGGTCACGAGCGCGCGAAAGACAAAGGTAGCATACGAAGCCCGGCGTGCAACGAAATCGCCGCCGATTGGTCTCCGGCCTCGTTTTTCGAGAGCGCGGCCGCGTCAGCCCGCCGGATTCCGGATACAGGCGCTCTGGAGAAGTCGGGAGAACAGCAACACAGGCGAGACCGGCGAGCTTTTGAGCGCGGCATCGAGGCGCCGGACTTCCCCGTGCAGGCGTCGCAGCGCATCCTCGCCGAAGTCGGCGGCCGCACGCAGCCGGAAGTATCCTGGCCAACCGCGCATCGAGTCCGGAAGACCCGCACCAGGTCCGGCAAGGAACTCGGCTCCCGACATGCGCAGCCATCCGCGCGGAAGAGTGTCGACGAGAGGCCATGCGTCGACCAGTTTTGCGACGTGCGACGCGAGCAACGCGCTTAGCCGCAGCGGCGGCTCGCCGTCGGCAAGCAGGCGCGCGATCAGATTTTCAGCGGAGGCGAGGTCACGCTTTTCGAGCGAGCTCGTGAAGTCGAAAACCCAGCCGAGCGCAAGATCGCGCATTCCCGACTGGACGTCTCTCGCCTCGAGACGCGCAGGATCCGATTGCGAGAGCACGAGGCGATCCACTTCCTGCAGCGTCTCGCCGAGAACGTTTCCGCTTCGCTTGACGATCTCTTCGACCACGCCGGCGCCGACCTTGCGCACACCGAGATCTTCGAGCCGCGCGGCAATCGCACGCCGCAGGCCTTCTTCCTTGAGCTTGCCGCGCTGCTCGATCTGGATGCGGCGATCGACGACGTCGGCGTTCTTTGCGAACCATTTGTATAGCCGGCCGCGAGCGTCGAGCGCGCCGGCGGAGACGACCAGCAGCGTTCCGCCCGGGATTCCGGCTTCGAGGAGCGCCAGCAGCGCTGCTGCGCCGCCTGCACCTTCCCCTGCTTCCTCGAGGTCTTCGTCGTCGCCGTCTTCGGAATCCGTCGCCGCCTTTCGCTTTGCTTCGGCGAAGCCACGCAGCCAGATCGCACGTTGCGGCGAGAACATCCCGACCTGGCGAAGCGCCGCTTCGATTTCGGCGATGGGTCGTTCACCAAAACGAAAGATCTCGAAGTCGAGCGATTGCGAGGACGCGCCCATGCGCTCGCCGACGAGCGCATGCACCAGAGGATCGACGACGGTGCTCTCGCCGAGGAACAGCGCGACGTCGCGTCCCTGTGAGCTCCTGCCCAAGCTCCTACCTGCTTGCCGGCTTGCCCGGGCGCACGCGGCTCGCGCGAACAGGCACCCAGATTCCGATCGCGCTTGCGAGCAATCGTCCGCGCGCGTCGGTGACCCCGGCTTCGACGCGGAGCGCACCATCGCTCTCTTCGCCGGCAATCCGCGCCTGGATCCTGAGCGGCTTGTCGACGAAGACCGGACGGCGAAAATCGACCGTCAGCGATCGCGTGACGGCGAAGCGACCGGCGAGCTCGAGGATGGCCCAGCCCATCGCCTCGTCGAGAAGCGTCGAGACGATGCCGCCGTGCACGAGCCCGTCATAGCCCGCGAACGCATGCCCGAGCGACGTCTGCGCTTCGACCATCCCTTCGCCGCGCTCGAAGACCAGGCCGAGGCCGCGCTCGTTGTCGAGGCTGCAGCCGAAACAGCCGTTTCCGTTTCCGTTGGTGGTCCCGCGATCGTCTCCCACGACCGCGCTTCTCGGCCCGTCGCGTCGGGCAGTCAAACTTTGATTTCTGCAGATCCCGGAGCCCGCTGCGGCGGAGCGCCCGGACCGCACGGCCGACGAGCTGGATACCGGCCGAAATCTCAACGTCTGCAGGCGGCGCCGCCGGGTCCGCGGGCGGCTGGCTTGGGGTGGTGGAACCTGTTCTAATTTGGCCATGAACCCGCGTGCACGCCGCATTGTCGACACCGCCATCGAGCTCGCCGAGAAGGGCGGCTTCGAGGCCGTGCGGCTGCGCGACGTCGCGGCCGAAGCCGACGTCGCGCTCGGCACGCTCTATCGCTACTTCCGCAGCAAGGAAGACATGCTGATCGCGGCGCTGAGCTCGGAGGTCGAGTCGCTCGAAGCGCGCATCCATGCCCGGCCGATGCCCGGCGGCTCACCGCTCGAGCGCGTCGATGCATTCTTTCGCGCAGCAACCAGAGGCCTGATGCGGCGGCCGCGCCTGGCGCGCGCGATCCTGCGCGCCGCCGCCTCGGGCGACCACGAGCTTGCCGAGAAAGTCGCCGCGTTCCATTCGCGCATGAGCGCGATGATTCTTTCCGCGATGCACGGCGCGCCTCTTGCCGCTGCGCCGGTAACGAACGGCGGTGGCCAGCCGGTCATCGCGCCGTCGGCAACGCAGGACGAGCTCGATATCGCGGCGGTGCTGCAGCACGTCTGGTTCTCGTGCCTGATCGGTTGGGCCGGGGGCCTCATGGGACAGAACGAAGTGATCGAGCGCATGAGCACCGCAACGGCGCTGCTCCTGCGTGCGACGAAAAACAGTCACAACGGAAAATGATCCGTTTCATGGAGACCGAATCGATGTCGACGACGACTGACCGCTACCCGATGACACCCTTCCCGAACGGCTGGTTCCAGGTCGCCTACAGCGACGAGCTCGCGCCCGGAGTCGCCGAACCGCTGCATTACTTCGGACAGGATTACGTGCTGCTGCGCGGAACCGACGGGGTTGCGCGCGTGTTCGACGCGTTCTGTCCGCATCTCGGCGCGCACCTCGGTTACGGCGGCAAGGTCGAAGGCGACACGATCCGCTGCCCGTTCCACGGATGGAAATACGACGGCAGCGGCAAATGCGTGGAAATCCCGTACGGCAAGCGCATTCCGCCTTCCGCAAGGCTGCGCGCGCACCCGGTGGTCGAGCGCAACGGCATGGTCATGCTGTGGCACCACGCCGGCGGCAAAGCGCCGGAATGGGAAGTTCCCGAAGTTCCGCAGTACGGGCTCGAAGGCTGGACGCCGTTCGTCAAACGCCGCTGGAAGATCCGCACGCACAACCAGGACATGGCCGAGAACTCGGTCGACCAGGCGCACTTCCGCTATGTGCACGGCACGCTCTCGGTGCCGCAGAGCGAAGCGAAGACCGACGGCCCGTGCCTGCACGTGTTCTCGCAGATGAAGATGGGAACGCCGGCCGGTGAAATCGACGGCATCATCGAATCGAAGTCGTGGGGTTTCGGATTCGGCCAGGTCAGCTTTCGCGGCATCGTCGAGACGTCGCTGCTGACTTCGGTGACGCCGATCGACGGCGAGTACGTCGACGTGCGTTTCTCGTTCAGCGTCAAGAGTCTCGGCGACGAGCGGGTCACACGCGGCGTCGGCAAGGCGCTGATCGCCGACATCGAAAAGCAGATGCGCGAAGACATCCCGATCTGGGAGAACAAGGCATTCCTCGATCGTCCGGTTCTGTGCGACGGAGACGGCCCGATCGGCGTGTTCCGTTCCTGGTGCAAGCAGTTCTACGGCGAAACCGCCGCAGCCGCATAGAAATCGGGGACAGACACCGATTTCCCGAAATCGGTGTCTGTCCCCGATTTCGTAACGCGATTACACCGGCCGTGCGGTTTCGCCGGACGCCACGTCGGTGCGCATCAGGCTGGCCGCCGCACGCAGCTCGCCAAACGATCGCTCGAGGTCGGCGACGAAGACATCGAGGTCCGGCACAAGGTCCCAGTCCGCCAGGATTCCCCAGTGCAGGATTCCGGCGTAGCTGAACAGCGCGACGCCGAGGCCCTGGTTCGGCAGCAGGTTGACCATCGGATAGATCTCGCGCAGGCGCGCATCGAGCAGGAACAGGTCGACCTGCGGACCCGGCACGTTCGTGACCACGAGGTTGAACGGACGCGAGCGCATCGACAGGCGAATGGCGATCGCGAGCAGCCGCCACGTCGTCATGTCGCTGACGCTCGCGAGCACCTGGGCGCCGAGCGCCTGCTTGGATTCCTTCAGCCGATGCGTCGTGATGCGCACGCGCTCGAGACGCGCGACGGCGTCGTCTTCATCGACCGGCAGATCGGTCATCCACAGCGCGATGCGGTTGCCGAGACTGCCCTTCTCGTCGGCGCTGCGCACGCTGACCGGTACGTTCGCGCGAATGCGCAGCTCGTCGGGATCGATTCCGCGCTGGAGTAGGAAGCGGCGCACCGCTCCGGCAACGGTCGCGAGCACGACGTCGTTGACGGTCCCACCGAGCACGTTCTTGACCGACTTGATCTCGGCAAGGTCGAGGCGCAGCCAGTCGAAGCGCCGGTGCGGTCCGATTTCCGCGTTCCATGGCGTGTTCGACGCGGGGCGCGCAGTCGATGACAGCGTCTCGGCAATCCCTTCGACGCCGTCGAACACGTCGCGGATGACGCCGACCGGATCTCCGATGCGCGACGACAGCGACACCAGCGCGTCGACCGGCTGACGAACGCCGCGCCACGCTTCGGCAAGCGCCAGAGCCGGCGCCGTCGGCGGCGGCCTCGGCACGAACCTCGGCCCTTCGTCGAACGTCGGCGAGGCAAACGGACTGAGCAGCACGGCCATCAGGTCGACGCCCGACATCCCGTCGATCATGCAGTGATGGGTCTTCTGGATGACCGCGAACTGGTTGCCGTCCTCGAGGCCTTCGACGACCCAGAATTCCCATAGCGGCTTGGCGCGATCGATGCGCTGCGACTGGATGCGGCCGGCCAGCAGCTTGAGCTGCTCGATCGATCCCGGCCGCGGAAGGCTCGTGTGGCGAACATGGTACGCGAGATTGAAGTGATCGTCGTCGACCCAGACCGGAAGCCGCCCGAACGGTACGTATGCGAGGCGCTGGCGATAACGCGGGATCAGATGCAGGCGCGATTCGACGTAGGCGCGGATCTTCTCGATGTCGATGCCGCCGCTGTCGGTCCCGAGCGAGCCGGCGTCGAACACCGACGTCGCGGCGATGTGCATGTGCGCGCCGCCGTTTTCGAGCTCGAGAAACGTATTGTCCGATGCCGACAGCGGCTCGTATGCGAAGCTGCTCATGGAAGCATCCTGTTGCCTGAGGGCGTGCTCATCGTGACTTTGCAGCGGCCGAAGCCGTCGCGGAGTCTGCGGCGTCCTGCTGCGCGCGTCCGAGAAGTCCTGTGCGCCGCCCGGCCGCGAGCACTCCGATCGCTTCCACGCGCCGGAGCGCGCGCTGGATCTCCTGCGAGAATTCCTGCCGGCGCGCCGCGAGCTCCTCTCCTTCTGCACCGGCCCCACCGGCTCCGCCCGCGAGCAGGCGGCGGTTGGCCGCAAGCCGCAGCGTATTCTGGAACAGCACCTTGGAGACCGATTCGGCGCGCGTGACTCGCCGCTGCAGCTGGTACTGCTTGCCGAGCGCGAGGCACTGCGTGACGAGCTTTGCTTCGTCGACGACCTCGCCGACGGGAAGCCGCGCAAGCTGGTCGCCGACGACCCGATAGGCCTCGAGGAACGGCCGCAGCACGCGATGCGAGTTGAACGGTTTGATCGACAGCAGCAGCTTTTCGATCTCGCTGCCCCCGGCGCGAAGCTTGTCGTCCCAGCCCGGGTCGTGCAGCTCCATCTCGCGGCGCAGCTCTTCGCGGAAGTCCGCCCGGTCAGCGAAGAAGAATTCGAACTTGAGCAGGTCGCGCAGCGCGATCGCCTCCGACCAGAAAACTTCGAGGCGGTCGGCGGAGTCGGATTCCATCGCGGCGACGACGGCGACCTCGGCGATCGATCCGGTCACGAAGAAATGGATCACGGTATTGCGATAATAGGCCGCCGTAAGGAACTCCTCGGAGCGGATCGCGTAGACCGCTTCGGGTCCTTCGGTGAAGACCGAGACCACGCCGTTTTCGACGAGGTGGTCGAGCACCCGCTCGACCTCTTCCGGCCGGCGAAGGTCGACGTCCTCGGTGGTCGGAAGCCTGCGCTGCTCGACGTATGCGACGAGGTTGGTCAGCGCCGCAGCAGTCTCCTCGACCGTCAGCGAACGATCGCCGACGCCGAGCAGCGCCAGCGTGACGAGCGACGTCGGCGTGATCGGCGTCGCCCGGTTGATGCGTACCGACAGCTCGAACGCGAGCTTCTGGAGCCCGAGGCTCTTCTCGTCCGGATCGCCGGCCGAATGCTGCGGCGCGATGTTGTCGCTGTAGAACTCGCGCAGCGATACCGGATCTCCGAAGCGGATGTGAATGTCGCCGTAGCGGCGGCGAAGGCGGCGCACGACCTTCAGAAACCAGCTGAAGCTCTCGCTTTCCTTGCGCGCGCCCCGCTGCTCGGCGACGTATTCGCCGACATCCTGGATCTGGTCGTACGCGATCGAAACCGGAAGCAGCACCACATCCTCGCTCTTGCCGCGCTGCCACGCATCGACCACGTACGCGAGCATTCCGAAGCGCGGAGGCAGGAGCTTGCCCGAACGCGAGCGGCCGCCTTCGAGATACCATTCGAGCGTGAAGCGCTTCTCGACCAGGTAGTCGACGTAGTGATGCAGCACGAACTTGTAGGTCGGATTGTCCTTGAACGTGCGGCGGATGAAGAACACTCCCGCGCGCCGCATCAGCGGACCGATCGGAAAGAAGTTCATGTTGATGCCGCCGGCCGTGTGGTTGGGCGGATGACCGTTTTCGTGCAGCACGTACTGGAGCACGAGATGGTCGAGATTCGACTTGTGCGTCGGAAGGAACACCACGGGGTAGCGCTGCGCGGTCGCGTAGATCGATTCGAGCCGCTCGCGGTCGTAGTGGATGTTCTCGCCGTAGCCGCGCCGGTAAAGCATGCGGATCAGCCACGCGACCACGTCGATGACGAACGGATCGTGCGTCGCCGCAATTTCGCCCAGATACTGCGCGGCCTCCTCGGCGACTTTCTGCTCGGGTTGTCCGAGCTCACGCGCGAGCCTAGCAATCCCGCCGCGGAACGACGGCCGCATCAGGATGTCTTCGCGCACGAGGCGCGGCACCTTGTAGCGCGCGCCGCGTAGACGCCGCTCGGTGCGCTCGAGAGCGAGCGCCGCGCGATGCGCAACGAATTCGGCAAGACCGGTGGTTTCGGTTTCGTCCTGGCCGCCGCGCTCCCGCCATGCCTGGCGAAGCTCGGATAGCCGCGCAGGCTCGCCGGCCACGACTCGCGCGCGCGTCGGATGGCGGCGTGCCGTCCATCTCTGGCGAAGCGGCCCCGGATCGCGCGGGTCGGTCATCGTCAGGATGTCGAGCGTGCTCAGGTGCCGCATGCCGTCGGGATTGGCCGAGAACCACGCCACGCGAAGCGGAGCCATTACCGGATCGCCTCCGGCCGCGATTGCCGACTCGAGCCGCGCGAGACCGCTGCCGGTCTTTCGCGCTGACCGCCGGCGCGACGGCGGAATCGGCACCACTTCTGTCGAGCTCGCCGGAGCGGACGGCGGCCTGTTCCTGTCGATCCATCGCTCGAGCATCGTTCGCTCGAGCTCGGTGCACGCATCGAGCAGAAAAACGATTCGGCCGTCGCCTTTCGGCCACGGCGCGTCGGTCTCCGGTTCGATCGCGGACTGGCCCGCGGTGGAAATCGCCTGATCGCTTACCGATACGGCCGGTCCGGCTGTGGATGCGGCCTGCTGGCCTGCGGCCTCAGTTGCGCGGCCGGAGTCAGGGCCGGTTCCGGCGCTGGACGATGGAAGGCTCACCGCGGTCCTTGTAGAGCAGCGGCCGGGGACAACGCAACGCGACGGCCCGTATGCTATGGTCCGCGGCCGCCGCGATGCGGTGGCCACTTGGAATGACCAGTCACGGAATTCTGACCCGCGAGATTGACGAGGGACCCTCCGGCCCGCACGTCGGCGCATTCTTCGATCTCGACCGCACGCTGATCGCGGGCTTCTCGGCAAGCGCCTTCGTGCGCGAGTGGCTTACGAGCGGCCGCGCCGCCGTGGCCGACGTCGCGGCAGCCGCTACGGCCGCGACGGCCTTCCAGCTCGGCCAGAAAAACTTCTCGGCGTTCGTCTCCGAAAGCCTCGCGATGGTCCGCGACCTTACCGAAGAAGAGTTTGCCGAGATCGGCGAGCGGATCTTCGGCAGCACCATCGCCGGCAACATCTTTCCGGAGTCGCGCGCGCTCGTCGATGCACACCGCGCCAAGGGCCACACGCTCGCGGTCATCTCGTCGGCGACCCGGTCGCAGGTCGTGCCGGTCGCGCGCGAGCTCGGCATCGAGCACATCTTCTGTACCGAGCTCGAGGTGAAGAACGCACGCCTGACCGGCAACATCATCCGTCCCGCGTGTTACGGACAGGGCAAGGCCGATGCGGCGATCCAGTTCGCGTCCGAGCGCAACATCGATCTCGACGAAAGCTGGTTCTACACCGACAGCGACGAAGACCTGCCGCTGCTGCTGATCGTCGGCAGGCCACGGCCGATCAATCCGAGCCGCCGGCTGCAGTCGATCGCGGCAAAACGCATCTGGCCGGTGCGAAACTTCACCAGCCGCGGCATGCCGAGCGCGCTCGATCTTCTGCGCACGTCGCTGTCGATCGGCAGCCTCGTGCCGTCATTCCTGCTCGGCCTGCCGGCGGCGCTGCTCGACGGGGATTTTCGCGAAGGGATCAACCTGGCCGCGACGATGTGGGGCGAGCTCGGCACCGCCCTTGCCGGCGTTCACGTGACCGTCAACGGCGAAGAGCACCTCTGGTCGAACAGGCCCGCGGTGTTCATCTTCAATCACCAGAGCGGGATCGATCCGCTGCTGGTCTGCAAGCTCCTGCGCCGCGATTTCGTTGCGATCAGCAAACAGGAGCTGCGCGGGGTTCCCATTCTCGGCCAGCTCTTCGAGATGGCCGGGACGATCTTCGTCGACCGCTTCAACCATGCGCAGGCGGTCAAGGCGCTCGAGCCGGCCGTCGATGCGCTGCGCCGCGGGCTGTCGATCGCGATTGCGCCCGAAGGAACGCGCAGTCTCGGCCCGCGTCCGGGCGTCTTCAAGAAAGGAGCGTTCCGCATGGCGATGGCCGGCGGCGTTCCGGTCGTACCCATCGTCATTCACAACGCGGTCGATGCGCTGCCGAAGCACGCCGTCGTGATCCGCCCCGCCACCGTCGAGATCACCGTGCTGCCGCCGGTTGCGACGGCGGACTGGCTGGAAACCGATCTCGACAGGAACGTGGCGGCAATCCGCGAAGACTTCATCCGCGTGCTGGGAGTTTGAAGACATGAGCCTCAAGCCTGCCCGTCATTTCAATCACATCGCATTTCCGACTGCGGATACCGCAGCGACCTGCCGCTTCTACACGGAAGTGCTCGGCATGAAGCTGGTCGGCGCCGTGCGCCCGGACCTGGCCGAGACCACCGGCGAAGCGCATCCGCACATCCATACGTTCTTCGCGACCGACAGCGGCGAATGCATCGCGTTCTTCGAGATTCCGGGATTCCGCCCGGACCCGAACAAGGACCGTGCACCGGCGTTCACGCGCCACATCGCATTCGGCGTGGACGCCGAAGACGAGATGCTCGGCTGGCAGAAGCGCCTTCGCGAGAGCGGCGTCGACGTCAGCAAGGTCATCGACCACGGCGGCATCTGGAAGTCGATCTATTTTCCGGATCCGAACGGGCTGCTGCTCGAGATCACGTTCCAGACGCGGCCTCTCGGCGCCGGCGACGCCAGCCAGGCGGCTTCGATGGTCGAAGAGTGGAACCGCACGCACGGCGGCTGGGCAAAGCCTTAGGGGTTTCGCCCAGCCGCTCTGTCTGCGCGTCTACGCCGGCTCGTCCGCCGGCAGCGCGAACCCGGTCGTGCGCGCGAGCACGACGAACGCAGCAGTCGCCGACACCGCTCCGATCGCGAACACCGCCGAAAATCCCGCCGCTTCGGCAACCGGTCCGAGCGCGGCCGCCCCGCCCCATGCGCCGAGATTGAACGTGCCGGCGAAGACGGTCATCAGCCGCCCGCGTTCGGCGGTGACCGTGTGCTCGATCGCCAGCGCATTGAGAGCCGGGAACAGCACCCCGTGCGCGAAGCCGAAGACCGCGCCGATCGCGACCAGCGATGTCGGCCCGAAACACGCCACGTACGCGACGATCAGCACGTACGGAACGAGCGCGGCCACGGCAACGCGCCGCCTTCCGTAGCGATCCGGAACCCAGCCGGCGAACAGGCGCACCGTACACGCCGCTGCCGCGTACGCGACGAAGAACGATCCGACGTCGCGGTAGCCCGCGGCGAGCGCGGCCGGCTGCAGAAACGTGAACATCGATGCGAACGCGATCGCGGTCAGGAACGTGACGCTCGCGTAAGCCTTCGTCGTGCTGCGCCTCACGACGGCGAGCAACGAGCCGCCGGCCGAGCGCACCACGCGCCGCTTCGACGTGGTCTCGAGCACGAGCGCGGCCGAGATCAGAGCAGCCAGCGCCGCCAGCGTGAACGCCGCAGACCAGCCGGCGGCGCGCGCGAGCGGTTCGTCGATCGCCGGTGCGATCGCATTCATGATCAGCATGCTGCTGCCGGCCAGCCCCACGGCCTCGCCGAGCCTCTCCGCGGGCGCGAGCTCGCAGACCAGCGTCGAGAACGACGCCATCTGCATCGTGAATGCGACGCCCTGGAGGATGCGCAGCACATAGACCATCGGCCCGAGCGAATTCGCGAGCGCGAATCCGATCGACGTTGCGGCCAGCAGGAACGCCGACGCCGCGAACATGCGCCGCCGCGAGACGCGGTCGATGCACGCGCCGACGGCAACACTGGTGATCACCGAGGAAATCCCGAACACGCCGGCTGCCCAGCCGATCTGCGAAGGCGTCGCGCCGAACTCGACGGCGAGATATTTCGGCATCAGGTGAAAGCTCGAGAACGAGAAGCCGTACGCGGAGCCGGCGACGAGCAGGCGCACGAAAGCGGGCGTCCACAGCAGCGTGCGCGGAGCCAGCTCTGCGGCGATACCGGGGGAAATTGTCGTCAGAACCGTACTCTCTCGCATCGTCTCTCTCCGGACGAAACGCAGCTATGCGCTTCGGCATCGCCGAGGCCGGACCGGAAAGAGAAAGCGGAAAGGAGGAGGAGAAGACCGCTTCAACCTTCGGCCGGCTTCGGCGAAGGGTTGCGGTCGGTGATGCTCAGCGCGTCAGACCAACCGCGACGCTTCAGCGCCATGCCAACGCATGTGCTGCGACGTTACTGGAAGGTTTTTGGCGGCGGCGAACATGACGATCGTGTTTGTACGCGGTCATGCGTTCGAGGTCAAGGCTCGTGCGAGTGTTTTCATGCGGATTCCGGCTCGGATCTGCGCTTCTTGTCGAGCTCTTCGACCACCCACGAGTACGCCGCAACCGCGGGTGGAAGTCCGATCGTGCTGGCGGCTAGTGCGACGACGTGGCGGATTTCTGCGTCGCTGCACCCTGCCCCTTTGGCTTTTCGCACACTCGAATGCACCGAACCCTGCTTGCCCGCACCGATGGCGACGGCAAGCTTGAGCAGGCGAAGCTCGCGAGGGCCGAACGGTCCAGCCTCCTCTGCAACACGCATCGCTTCCCAGGCCTCGCCGAGTTTTGGAAATTCCTCGACGAAGCTCGCGTAGGTTTTCGGCGCCGGTCGATCCATTGCGATCTCTCCTTCGTGGCAGCACGTCGCTGTCCATTGCTCGTTGCCGGCACGGCGTCGGCAGTTCAGCGGACGACGTTCTGCGGGCGGCCCTCCGCAAATGCGCGGATGTTGCGGACGGTAACTTCCATCAGACGCTTTCTCGCCGCCAGCGCTGCCCATGCAATGTGCGGCGTCACGAACGCCTTCGGATGCGATGCCAGCGGATGCGCAGCGGGCGGCGGTTCGGTCGATAGCACGTCGAGCGCCGCGTACGAAGGACGACCGGCGTCGAGGGCGGCCGCGAGCGCGACCTCATCGATGAGCGCACCCCGGGCCGTATTCACGAGGATGCTGCCGTCCTTCATCGTCGCGAGCAGCGCCGCGTCGACGAACCGCTCGTTGTCTGGCGTCAGCGGGCAATGCAGCGTGACGATGTCCGAGCGCGCAAACAGGTCCGCGACCGTTGTCCAGGCAAAATCAGAATACGACGGCGCGTTGCTGCGCGTCGGGCTGTACGCGAGCACATGCATCCCGAATGCATGGGCGAGCTCGCCCACCCGCTTTCCGATCGCTCCATGCCCGACGATGCCGATGGTTTTTCCGGCGAGCTCGACGAGCGGCCGTTTCCAGAACGAAAAATCCTTCGCGGCAGCCCATTCGCCATCGCGGACCGCGGCGACATGCTCACCGACGGCATTGGTGACTTCGAGGATGAGCGCGAAGACGTGCTGGGGCACAGACTCCGCCGCGTAACCCGGAACGTTGCAGACCGTCACGCCATGGCTGGTCGCAGCCGCGACATCGACCACGTTGACGCCGGTGGCAAGGATACAGACCAGCCGGAGGCCGGGAAGGCCGTCGAACGCATCCGCACCGAGGACGGTCTTGTTGGTCAGTATGACATCGGCGCCACGGGCCCGGACGGCGACGAGGTCGAACGGCGTGCGATCGTAGACTTCGACCGGACCGAGCTCGGCGACCGGTTCGAATGAGTTGTCGCCGGGATCGAGCGTCGCGCCGTCGAGCACGACGATTTTTGAGAACCGCGGCGAGGCGGAGCCGTCATCCTTCGCCGGAATCACGAAACACGCTGCCATCGCGAGGATGACGCGTGGACACTGACAGAAAAGTCAACAAAGTCGCGAGTCTGGTGATGAAAGTAACAGCCGGACATTCCCTGTTGCCGTAGCGTCGACCCCCGATGTAAGACGCGGTCCACCGGTCGTGATCTCGCGGGGGATCAGGACCGATTTTCGGTTCGTCAGCAAAAAGGAGCTTCTCATGGCGCACTACTCGCGGCTCATCCTTACCTCGACCGCTTTTGGTACAATTCTCGTGTTCACTTCCGGAGTGGCCAGCGCCGCCTTCGACAGCGACACGCTCCGCTGCCGCGCGGCTGTCGCAAAGTCCGGCGTCAAACTGACCAAATCCGTCCTCAAGGGGCTCGCGAGCTGCCACAAGACCGAAAACGGCGGCACCGACGTTTCGAGCGACTGCAACGACTCCATAACCGCCGATATCGGCGGGAAAATCGAGGTGGCAAGAAACAAGTTCACTGCCTCAGTCGAAAAGAAATGCGAGAACGTCGCTCCGGCGGACGCACTCTATGCGAGCTGCCCGATTCCTTGCGACACGGACGCTCCAAGCGTTTCGACGTTTGATGACGTCGCGACCTGCCTCCTTTGCATGGACCATGCGAGGCTCAAGGCATTCGCGGAGGAGGCCTACGGTTCCCCGGCGAACGCGTCGCTTACCGACGGCGAAATCCGCTGCCACCAGTCGATCATCAAGGCCAGCGCCAAACTGCTCACCTCCGCGCTGAAGTCCGTCGCAACGTGTCAGACCACCGATGAGGAGAGCGGGATCACGACCATCGATCACTGCACGGACACACAGTATGTCTCGCTCATCAGCACGGCCCACAGCCGCGCGTATGACATGATCGCGACCGGTGCGTGCGCCGATGCGACCCTGACTCCTGCGCTCGATCCCTGCGGCGGATCCTTGAGCGCCGCCAGCCTTGCATCCTGCGTGACACTCCAGGCGGACAACTCAGCCCAGCTTCTGGTTTCGCGATACCTCGAGCTTCCCACGACGACCACCACAACGACGACGACCACCACGACCACGACGCTTCCTTCGTCCATCGCGGCATGCCCTGGCAGCGCCGAAATCGTCACCGATGCCGGATACGGTTCGACCTGCAGCTCCAACGTCGATTGCGACGCTCCGCGCACCTGCGATTCGCTGGCCGGGCGCTGCACGACTGCGACACGGTTGGCGCTCGGAACGTCCGGCATCGGTCACGGGAAAGACACGAATGACGGCGACAAGCTCGACGTCCTGCTGTCGTGCCCGGGACCGGCGGGCCCCGGTTGCGGCGAGTGCGCAGTGGCGGGTATCGACCCCGCCGCCGACAACTGTCGTTGCAGCAATTCGAACGGCGTCTGCACCGGCATGTCCGATTCCTCCGCCGATTGCCCGATGTGCGGCCCGGGCCCGAAACGCGGTCTTCCATGTACGCTCGACGCGGAGTGCTCGGTGTCCGGAGGCTGTGCCCGCCACTGCCTGTCTCCGTCCTCGCAGACATGCACGTCGAATGCCGACTGTCCGGGCAGCGCGTGCTCGTCGCTTACCAAGTGCAGCAACAATGCGATGTGCAGCACCAACGCGGATTGCACGGGAACGTGCTCTGGCCAGGCGGCATGCGATTGCTTCGTCGACACGCCGACTCCGCTGGTCTTCGGCGGAACGCCGGCATGCCTGCTCACCAAGCTCTCGCAGGACATCGCCGGCACCCTCAACGTGGATTCCGGAAGCAGTGCGCTGGCGATGCACACGCGGCTCGTCACCTACCTCGGGGACCTCGTCGTTCGGCCGTGTCCGGTATGCGGCGGCGTCTGCAGCAACAACTCCGCGCTCGCATGCACGATCGACAGCGACTGCGACGTCGGGAACTCGTGCATTCAGGATACACCGGGGGACGAGATCCGCGGGGGGCTCTGCATCGGCGGCAGAAACGCGGGAGCGAGTTGCGACGTGGACGCGACCAACTCGAGCCTGCCGGCGCATGCCGACGCCGCGGGAGGAGGCGGTTACAGCTACGACTGCCTGCCACACATCGGGAAAAACGTATCGGGTACCGGGCTGCCGCAAGACTACGTGCTCACGACCGGATCGAGCTCCATGACGGCAACCGTGCCGTGCGGGATCGATCCGGACGAGAATTGCCTGTGCCGCGTCTGCGTGGGGTCGGAGCAAGGATGCAACAGCGACTCCGACTGTTCGGGCGTCGCCAGCACGTGTGCCGGATCGAGCAGCCTGACGTGCAGCTCGGACCTCGACTGCCAGAACGTCGCGGCCGGCACCTGCTCGCCGAGCGTCCACCGATGCACGCAGGCATTGTCCGTCACGTGCACGTCCAACAGCGACTGCAGGCAAATTCCTGACCTCGGCCCTTGCACTGCATCCACGTGCTCTACCGATTCTTTCGGTCAGGATTCCGAGCCCAACTCCTGCGACGGTTTCGCATGCACGGATCTTGGAGGTGGCGAGGGCCAGTGCACGACCGGCCCGGACGACTTCTACTGCGACGCGATCGTGCATGCCGACGGCAGCGGCATGCTCGCGTGCGGCTCGAACACGGACTGTGATCCGCTCAATGTCGGTGTCGATGCCGGGGATTGCACGATCACGGAGCGGCGAGAGTGTTTCGCCGGCACGATCAGTGCGACGGGATCGCCGGATCCGCAGCACCCTGTGGCCGTCGAAACGCACTGCCTGCCGTCGACCGCGAACGCCGGAGTGAACAACGTTCTCGGACTTCCCGGAGCGGTCCGAAAGGTCGCGCAGCAGGAGCTCACTAGCTTCTGCTCCACGTCCCCGACGACTCCATACACGCCGGGAGGCGGAAGCTGCCCGTAACGACGTAACAGTTACGAAGATCCGCGGCGGGCAAACCCTCCACGCCGAGGATCGAGTCGACGCCCCGGTGCTCGCGCGCCCGGGGCGTCGTCGTTTGCGTCGGACTTACTTCGGCATCGCGACGGCGTCCGTGCACGTCAGATCCGTGAGCAGCGCGGCGTAAAGACCTTTCTTGAGCGCCTTGCACGCGTCGCGGCTCTTGCCGGCGAGCGGTCGCACCCGTTCCACAGCGCTCGAAATGACCTCGGCGTCGGCCGCTGCCTGGTCGACGATTCCCATCCGCACGCAATCGTCGGCGCCGAAGCGTCCGCCCGTCAGCACCGTTTCGCGGAACGCGCGCGGGCCGATCTTCTCCTTGATGAGCGACGTCATGCCGAGCACCAGCGGCATTCCGAGATCGAGCTCGGGCAGACAGAAGAAGCCGCGATCGCTTCGCATCACGCGCCAGTCGTGCGCGAGCGCGAGCATGCCGCCGCCGGCAAATGCGTGGCCGCCGATCGCCGCGCAGGTCGGGAATGGAAAGGCAACGATGCGCGCAAACAGCGCGAGCACGGTCGCGAGGAACCTCATCGCATCGGCGTGCTCCTGTTGCGAGAGCCAGTCGAGGTCGAGGCCGTTCGAGTAGAACTTTCCTTCCCCGGTCGTCACCAGCGCCGCGGCGCCGCGACAGGCTTCGACCTCGTCGAGCGCCGCGTTCATTGCGCCGATGAAATCCGGATTGAAACGATTCTCGCCGGTCTTCATGCGCAGCACGAAGACGTCGCCGTCACGGCTCAGGTCGAGCTCGGCCATGCTGTCCCCTCCTTCTCGCGAGTCGGCGGTTCCCACGCCCGCGACATCGTGTGGATGCCGCAGGCGCTGGAACGTTTCGCCCGATGTGTCCGTGCCGACAAATGGCAATCGACGCGGACGAAGAATCGAAGAGCCTTCAGTCGCGGCGATACATCGTCACGACGGCCGCGCCGCCGAGACCGAGGTTGTGCTGGAGCGCAACTTTCGCACCGGCGACCTGGCGCTTGTCGGCCTCGCCGCGAAGCTGCCAGTTGAGCTCCGCGCACTGCGCGAGGCCGGTGGCGCCGAGAGGATGTCCCTTCGAGATCAGCCCGCCCGACGGATTGACGACCCACTTGCCGCCGTACGTGACGGCGCCCGAGTCGATCAGCTCGCCGCCTTTTCCTTCCTCGCAAAGGCCGAGCGCCTCGTAGGTGATGAGCTCGTTGCACGAGAAGCAGTCGTGCAGCTCGATCACCTGGACGTCCTTCGCGCCGAGGCCGGCCTGCTTGTAGACCTTCTCGGCGGCCGTGCGCGTCATATCGGAACCGACCAGCTTGATGCACGAATGCTCTTCGAACGTCGACGGGAAGTCGGTGGCCATCGCCATGCCGGCGATCTCGACCGCGTTCTTCTCGAGGCCGTGTTTCTTGACGAAGTCTTCGCTGGCGAGAATCGCGGCGCCCGCGCCGTCGGACGTGGGGCAGCATTGCAGCTTGGTGAGCGGGCCGTAGACGGTCGGCGCGTTGAGGATGTCCTGAAGCGAATACTCGTCGCGGAACTGCGAGTACGGGTTGTTGACCGAGTGTTTGTGGTTCTTCTGGCCGATGCGCGCGAACGATTCGGCGGTCGTTCCGTACTTCTCCATGTGCTCGATTCCGGCGTTGCCGAAGAACTGCGGCGCGCCGGGAGCGCTCGCAAAACCGCGCAGCGACACCATCTCGCCGAAGTGCTTGTCCATCGGGTTGGTGCGGTCCTGGAACTTCATCCCGAGCGAGCCCTTCTCCATCTTCTCGAAGCCGAGCGCCATCGTGCAGTCGGCGAGGCCGCCTTCGATGAACTGCTTGGCCATGAAGAGAGCGGTCGAACCGGTCGAGCAGTTGTTGTTGACGTTGTAGATCGGCACGCCGGTGATCCCGAGCTCGTAGACGGCGCGCTGGCCGGCGGTCGAGTCGCCGTAGCAGTAGCCGACCGCGACCTGGTCGATCTTGTCGAACGAAACTCCTGCATCGGCGAGCGCCTTGGTTCCCGCTTCCCTGGCCATGTCGGGATAGTCCCAGGCTTTCGATCCGGGCTTTTCGAACTTGGTCATGCCGACGCCGACGACGAATACTTTCCTGCCCATGGAGATCTCCGTTTCTCGGTCCCGCTTCGCGAGGCCTTTGTTAGAGGCCGTGCTTCTCACGGCCGATGGTCCCTGGCCGTGCGATGGCATCGGCCGGTGATGTGGTCCGGGCCGTCGGGGCCCGTGGTGCACGATCTTGCAGTTATCCGAACACCCCGTCGAAAGCGAGCACGCGGACAGGCTGCGTGCAGATGCCCGAATCACCGGGCTTCGGGCGTCCCTGCTCCCTGCCTCCGGCCGCATGCCGGCCGACCCGTCCGTTGCGCTGCCCGGGGCGCGCTGGTTGAATCCGCCGCCTTCCGGATCCCGACCGGCGAGAGGAGAAGCCGTGGCCGAAAAAATCGAGCTGACCGACGAAATGAAGTCCCAGATCGGAAAGGAATCCCCGCCGTGGGATTTCGAGGTGACGACGACGAGCGTGCGCATGTTCGCGCGCGGCGTCGGCTACACCGATCCGGTCTACTACGACGTCGAGGCGGCGCGGAAGGCCGGCTATCCGAACCTGCCGGCGCCGCCGACCTATCTCGGCTCGGCGGTGTTTCTGCCCGGCCGCTCGAGCGATACGTTCAGCGGACCGACGGAAGGAATCCCGTCGGTCAACCATGGCCTGAAGGGCCTTCTCGACGGCGGCACCGAGACCGAATACCTCGAACCGATCTGCGCCGGTGACACGCTGGTGGCCGTGCAGAAGCTCGAGGACATGAAGGTCGCGAACAGCACGGCGCTCGGCGGAAAAATGCTCGTCGTCACTGTCGGAACCACCTACACGAACAAGGCGAGCGGCAAGCTCGCCGCCAGACAGACTTCGCAGGTCATCTACTACTGACGATCGGACGACGGACGCGGAAACGCGGCCGCACCGCGAGCGACGGAGACCACGCATGCCCCGTTTCGAAGACATCAAGGAAGGCGACGAGCTGCCCGAGCTTCGCAAGAAGCCCACCCTTCAGACTCTCGTCAAATATTCTGCCGGCAGCGGCGACTTCAATCCGTTGCATCACGACTACAACTTCCCGCAGGCCAGGCAGATCGGCTCGATCATCGTGCACGGGCGCTTCAAATACGCGTCGCTCGGCGAGCTGGTCTCGAACTGGGTCGGTCACGCCGGACGCATTCGAAAGCTCTCGTGCCAGTACCGCGGCATGGATCTTCCCGACAAGGAATTCGTCTGCCGCGGAGTCGTGAAGAAGAAGTCCGAAGACGGCGGGGAAAAAGTCGTCGATCTCGAGATTTGGGCGGAAAACGCCGAGGGAAAGAAGACGACGCCGGGCGCGGCGACCGTAGTGTTCGCGTAGCGAAAGGCGGCCGCGCGCTCAGATCTCGCGGAGCCGCGCGCGATCGGCGTCGCGTTCGATTTCGGCGAGCAGCGTTTTCTTCCACTCCTCGAACTCGGGGCCGTCCCACGCGCGCTCGTCGCCGCTCGCATAGGCCAGGGAATTTCGATGATACAGCCAGGCGTTCATCCGGTTTGCACGCGCACAGTCGCGGCTGCGAATGACCTTGCCCGGAATGCCGGCGACGATCGAGCCCTGAGGAAACTGCGAGCCTTCGCTCAGCACCGACCCGCCTGCCACAATCGAACCCGCACCGAGCACCACGCCGTCCATCAGGACCGCTCCGATGCCGATCAGGCAGTCGTCGCCTACGGTCGCGCCGTGCACGGTCGCATGATGCGTGATCGAGCAGAAGTCGCCGATCACCGTCGGATGGTCGTACCCGATGTGAAGCATCACGAAGTCCTGGATGTTGGTCAGACGTCCGATGCGGATCTCCTGGCTCTCGGCGCGCAGGACCGCGTTCGGCCACAGCGACGATCCGCGGCCGATCGCAACCTTGCCGTAGATCTGCGCCGACGCGGCGATGCGAACGCCCGGGAAGCGATCGTCGATCTTCGAGTTCATGCGCACTGCGATGCCGCAGCCGCGCCGTGTTCGCAATGGCCCGCCGGTGCGAAACGAGCGCGACCGTTGCGTGGGGCCTGCTGACGATGGCCGACTCCTCGTTCCGGCCGCCCGCGTGGCTGCCTCACGTCGCGTCGGTCGCCGTCGCGACGGTGATCTTCACGCTGATCTACGATCCGTTCCATGCCAGCGCACTGTCGTTCCTTGCGCTTACGCCGGTCGTACTGGTGTTCGCCGATCCGCGCATTCCCTGCACGCTTCGCCGCGCGGCGCTGTGCGGCTTCGCGTTCGGGCTTTGCGCGTCGATGGCGATCGTCGGTCCGTGGATGTTCGCCGCAGCCGTCGACTACTTCGACCGCAGCGGCGTGTGGTCGTTCTCGTTCACGCTCGCGATCAACGCGCTTTACGTCGCGCTGTTCTACGTTCCCGCATTCACCGCCATACGGCTGCTTTCGATCACGCCGCCTCTGGTGCGGATCTTCGGTGCGGGGTCGGTCTGGATCGCGCTCGAAGCGTTGCGCGCGGCCGATCCGGTCGGGAACGCATGGGCTCTGCTCGGGCAGGGCCTGATGGGGATTCCGCTGATTCGCGAAGCGGCGGCGTTCGGCGGCGTGTGGCTGCTCGGCTGGATTGCGGCGATCTGCGGCTCGGCCATCGGCGTGGCGCTTCAGCCCGACCTCGGAACGCGCGATGTGCTGCGCAGCACGCGCATCGTGGTCGCGGCTCCGCTGTTGCTCGCGCTGCTCGGAATCATCGCCCGCTACGGAGATCGCTCGTTTGCGCCGCTGCAGCCGCTGCGGGTTGCGATCGTGCAGGCCGAAATCCCGAGCCGCGACGTATGGGATCCCGCCAAGCGCATGGAGCACTGGGACAGCTACGTGTCGGCAACCGAATCGCTGGTTCCTGGAACCGTCGACGTGGTCGTATGGCCGGAAAGCGCCGCACCGTTTCTGCTCGACGCCGACGCTTCGGCGCGCGCGCGTCTCGTCGAGCTTTCGACGAAGCTCAACGCGGCCATCCTGCTCGGCGCCCCGCGGACGCAGCCGACATCGACCGGCCGCGCGGCGCTGCTGAACAGCGTGTACTTCTTCTCGCCGGGAATTCCCGACCCGAAGACGTACGACAAGCGGCGCCTGCTCCCGTTCGTCGAACGTGCGCCGGTCGCGGCCGCGGGCGAGCGCGAGACGGTCGAATACACGGCCGGCGCACTGCCGGTCCTGTTCGATGTGCACGGCTGGCAGCTCGCGCCGCTGCTCTGCTTCGAAGCGATCTATCCGGAGTATTCGCGCGCCGCCGTCCTTGCCGGCGCACATCTGCTCGTCAACCTGTCCAACGATGCATGGTTCGCCGGCGGCGCCGGCCCCGAGCAGCACTTTGCGATGAGCTCGCTCGCGACGGTCGAGTTCCGGCGCTCGATGGTGCGTGCCGCAAACGGCGGAGTCTCCGGCGCGATCGGCCCGGACGGAGCCGAAATCGGCTACACGATTCACCGGCAGAAAGCGGTTCGGATCTTCCAGATTCCGACTCCGCCACGAACGATCACGATGACCGCCGAGCGTGGCGACATCATCGCGTGGATTGCCGGAGCGGTCGCGCTGCTGTGCCTCGCGCTGTCACTGCGCCCGGCTCGCTCCGGATAGCCGCCGCCGCTTCAGCCTTCGCGCGGTGGGATCAGCAGGTGCGAGACCTTGTGCAGGAAAGCCATCTGCCGTGAGAGCCCTTCTTCGGAAACCGGATCGACGCCGAAGACCTGATGGACGAGCGGTGCCATCGCGAAGTACCCGACAATGAGATTCTGAAACCCGAGCAGCAGCAGCGGCAGCTCGTGCTCCGGCCACAGCTCGGCTGCACGGCTTGCGCGAAGCACATCGATGCCGCGCTGGTAGACGGGTTCGAACCACCGGCCGGCGATGCGCGCGATGCGCTCGCCGCCCGCCAGTGTTTCGTAGTGGATCAGCTTGGCGAGGTTGGGGCTCTGCGCGAAGTGCCGCACGACCTGGTCGATGGCCTGATCGTCATCGTCGCGCGTGCGCTCGCCGACCAGCAGGTCGGACAGCATCTTCAGGACCGGCGTCAGGCCTCGATCGAGAACCGCTTCGTAGAGCTCTTCCTTGCCGGCGAAGTGGTTGTAGAGGCTGGCGGGATTCAGGCCCACGCGCGCGGCGATGTCCCGCACCGGGGCGGCCCCGAGGCCCTTCTCGGCGAACACCTGCTCAGCCGCATCGAGGATGCGCTCCCGGGTCGTACGGGCATCGGCCGTGTCCAAAGCTTCGTTAATCATCCGTCGGGTGCCCTTTTCGGCCGATTGAGCCCATCGAGGCCTTGCCGCGCCGTGTAAAACCTGTTAGCCAACAAACGTTCGTTCATGGCGCGTCATTCATCCAGACCCGGTAATCCGGCTGCCGTTCCATCCAAGGCCCGAGGCGGGCGCGAGTCTAGGACGTGACGCGAACCAAGACCAAACAGGGGGACCTTCGATCATGAGTTTTGTCGATCTCGACCTTTCGAATCCGGATTGTTTCGACGGCGGCTTCCCCCACGAGTTCTTCCGCGCGCTGCGCCGCGAAGATCCGGTGCACTGGAACGACACCCGCCACGAGGTCGAACGTAACGGCCGCGGCTTCTGGAACATCACCAAGTACGAAGACGTCAAAATGATGTCGCGCAATCCCCTGCTGTTCTCGTCATGGGAGGGCGGCACCAACATCTTCGAGCTCTCCGGCGATGATCTGCACGGGTCGCGCTCGATGATGCTCAACATGGACCCGCCCCAGCACGTCAAGTACCGCCGGCTGGTGGCCCACAACTTCACGCCGCGCATGATCGACCGGCTCGAGTCCCACATCCGCGACCTCGCGCGCGAGATCATCGACAACATCGCCGAGCGCGGAAGCTGCGACTTCATCATGGACGTTGCTGCCCAGCTGCCGATGAAGACGATCATGGAAATCGTCGGCGTACCCGAAGAAGACCAGCAGCGCCTGTTCGACGTGACCAACAAGCTCGTCGGGTTCGACGATCCGGAGTACCAGGGATCCTTCGACGAAGGCCGCATGGCGGCCGCCGAAGTCGCAATGTACGGGCAGAAGCTGGCCGACCTGGTGTCGGAATGCCCGATGGACAACCTCGCGAGCGCGCTCTACCACGGCAAGGTCGACGGCCAGTCGCTCGACCCGCTGCAGTACAACTACTTCTTCCTGATGCTGATGGTTGCGGGCAACGAAACCACCCGGACGATGACCGCGCACGGCATGCGCCTGCTGATGGAGCATCCCGATCAGCGCCGCAAGCTCATCGAAGACCCGTCGCTCATCCCGAATGCCGTCGAGGAGTTCCTCCGCTACAACCCGCCGGTCATGTACTTCCGGCGCACGCTGACCGATGACTTCCAGCTGCGTGGCAAGCTGCTGCGCAAAGGCGACAAGGTCGTCATGTGGTACCCGTCGGCCAATCGCGACGAGGATATCTACGCCGATCCGGATCGCTTCGACGTGACCAGGAACATCCCGGAGCACCTCGGCCTCGGCATCGGCGAGCACTACTGCCTGGGTGCAAGCTTCGCGCGCGCCCAGCTCCGCTCGATCTTCACCGAGATCCTGACGAGGCTGCCCGACATGCAGCCGGCCGGCCCCATGCGGTTCCTGCGCTCGAACTTCGTGCAGGGGATCAAGGAAATGCCGGTCCGGTACACGCCGGCCCGTCGTACTCCGGCGCCGCACGCCAGCGGTACGGTCACCTCGGAGCTCTTTGCAATGCCCGAGACCAACGGCGCGGCAGCTGCCGACGTAGCTGCCCCGTCGGGATGCCCCTTTCACACCGGTCCTTCCGGACAGGTCCCGGCTTAACCACGCAGCGCGAAGCCGATACAGTCACGTCCCATGAAAGTCGTCGTCGACTACGACCTGTGCGAAGCCAATGCCGTGTGCATGCGCATCCTGCCCGAAGTCTTCCAGGTGGATGACAAGGACAACCTGAACATCCTGATCGAGCATCCGCCCGAGGAGATGCGCGCCAAGCTCAAGGAGTGCGTGCGGCTGTGTCCCCGGCAGGCGATTTCGATCGCCGAAGACTGATTCTTCGGCGCGCTGCCTCGACCGCTCCCTTTCTCGCAAGTCGCATCGCCAACCTGGCGATATCCCCGTTACAGTGGGAGTGGATCATCGCGCGCAGCGCGGAGAGCTCGCGATCGAGCTGCGTGGAGAGAAGACGGATGTCGAGACGGCAGAGATGGGGCAGTCCGCGGATCCGGCCTGGCCGGCACGGGCGGGTCGCCAGCGCGTTGCTGCATTGCCTTGCGGCAATTGCTGTCCTGTCGGCGGCCGCAAAGCCGGCTTCCGCTTACTCCGTGCTTACCCACGAAGCTGTCATCGACAGCGTGTGGGACGATTCGCTCCGGCCTGCCCTCCTCGCCCGCTTCCCGAAAGCCAGCCCCGACGAGCTCCGCAAGGCGCACGCGTTCGCCTACGGCGGCGTGATCGTGATCGACATCGGATACTACCCGTTCGAAGTGCCGTTTTACTCCGACCTGACCCACTACGCGCGCTCGGGCGAATTCATCGAGAATCTGATTGCCGATGCCCGTACGCTCGACGAGTACGCGTTCGCGCTCGGCGCGATCGCCCACTTCCCCGGCGATTCCAACGGGCACTCGCTCGCGACCAATCGCAGCGTTGCCCTTCTGTATCCGAAGCTGCGGAGGAAATACGGGGAAACCGTCACCTACGCCGACGACGACAAGTCCCACACGCAGACCGAGTTCGCGTTCGACGTGCTTCAGGCTGCGCGCGGCCGCTATGCTCCCCAGGCTTACCACGACTTCATCGGCTTCGAAGTGTGCGAGGATCTTCTCGAGCGCACGTTCGTCAAGACCTACGGACTGTCGCTGGATGACATCTTCGATCATCGGGATTTCGCGATCGGTTCGTTCCGCTTTGCGGTCCGCACGCTGGTGCCGAACGCGACGAAGATGGCCTGGCAGATCAAGAAGGACGAAATCGTAAAGTCGAACCCCGGAGTCGTCCGGGAAAAATTCGTCTACGAGATGTCCGTCAAGGACTACGAGAAGGAATGGGGCACGAGCTATACGCACGCCGGCGTAGGCACGAAGATCCTGAGCGCGATCATCCGCGTGCTTCCCAAGATCGGCCCGCTCAAAGCCTATGGCTTCGAGGCGCCCACGCCCGAAGCGGAACGTCTCTACGTCGAGAGCTTCGACCGCACGGTTTCCGACTATCGCCGCCTTCTTGCGGATGCCCGCCGCGGAAAGCTCGAGCTGGAAAACCGCAATTTCGACACCGGAAAGCCGCTTCGTCTCGGAGAGTACGTGCTTGCCGACCAGACCTACGAGAAATGGCTGCGAAAACTCGAGCGCGCCAACTTCCGCAACGCGACGCCAGAGATACGCCGCGACATCGAGGCGTTCTATTCGACCGAGCCTCCCGCAGTGGCTTCGACCGCGACCCGCGCGCGACGCGCCGAAGCCGAGGCCTCGCAGAAGAGCATCCGCGAAGCACGCAAACTGGTGAGCAGGCTCGAGGCCGCAACCGATCCGCCCGACCGGCTCGCGAAGCGTTAGCCGTCAGCGGCCGAGAAAATTGGGCTTGCGCTTTTCCTTGAAGGCCCTCGGACCTTCCTTGGCGTCTTCGGTCGAGAACACTTCCATTCCGAGCCGCATCTCGAGCTCACGGGCCGCTTCTTCGGTCAGCCCCTCGGCTTCGAGCACCGCGCGCTTGATGTTGCGGACCGCAACCGGGCCGTTCTCGGCAATGCGGTCCGCGATCGTGCGCGCAACCTCGAGCGCAGTACCGTCCGGAACCACGCGGCCGATGAGGCCCATGTCGAGCGCTTCGCGCGCGCTGTAGTGGTCGCCGGTCAGCAGCACTTCCATTGCGCGCGTGAACGGAATCTGGCGCGGCAGCCGCGTCGTCGAGCCGCCCTGCGGGAACAGTCCCCATCGCACTTCCGAGACGCCGAGCTTCGAGCTTTCAGCGGCCACGCGGATGTCGGTGGCCTGCAGGATCTCGACGCCTCCGGCGATGCACGAGCCTTCGATGGCGGCGATCAGCGGCTTGATTGTCCGACGGCTGCGCAGCAGGCCGCGGAAGATCACCTGGTAGTCGTCGCGGATGCGCTGCTCGAAATCGTTCTCCGGCGGCAGGCCCTTGAGCGAGCGCGAGACCAGCTTGTCCAGATCCGCACCGGCGCAGAAATGACCGTGCGATCCGGTCAGGATCGCCACCCGCACGCCGTCGTCGGAATCGATCATGTCCCACGCATCCGACAACCGGCAGATCATCTCCGGGTTGAGCGCGTTGCGGGCTTCGGGACGGTTCATCGTGACGGTCACGATGTGGCCGTCGCGTTCGACGAGAAGAGCGGGTTGTTCGGACACGTGCACAGACTCCTTGAGATTCGAAGATGGAGACGCGGACGTCACGACGCCGCGCCGGACGCCTGTGCGGCCGCGTAGCTCGCCGCCCAGCGATAATCCGGCTTGCCGCTCGGCTGGCGCTCGACGCGCTCGACGAAACGCACGACGCGCGGAACCTTGTAGCCGGCGACTTTGGTGCGGCAGTGACGTTCGAGATCCTCGGCGCTCGCGCCGGCTCCGGGACGCAGCTGCACGAGCGCGGCGACTCTCTGTCCCCAGCGCTCGTCGGGAATGCCGACGACGACCGCATCGAGAACGGCATCGTGCGCCTTGAGCGCGGCTTCGACCTCTTCGGGGAAGATCTTCTCGCCGCCGCTGTTGATGCACACCGAACCGCGACCGAAGACGCGGATCGAGCCGTCGGCTTCCACGGTCGCGAGGTCGCCCGGCATCACCCAGCGCACACCGTCGATCTCGAAGAACGTCGCCGCCGTCTTCACCGGATCGTTGTAGTAACCGACCGGGATGTGCCCGCGGCGCGCGAGCTTGCCGACGACGCCCGAGCCCGGCGCGACGGGCTTTCTGTCGTCGTCGAGCACGCAGTTGGTCTCGTTCATGTAGAATAGCGGCCCCTGCCCCGCCCCGTGGCCAGTGCCGGGCGCCATCGAGCCTTGGTGACCGGTTTCGGTCGCACCGAAGCTGTCGACGATCATCGTCGACGGGATTGCCGCGCGGAGCTGTTCCTTGACGGCCTCCGACAGCACCGCGCCGGCCGAGCCGATCACGAATACCGACGACATGTCGGCCTCGTCGCCGAGCGCCGTGATGGCCTCCGCAAGCGGCCGCGCCATCGCATCGCCGACGAGCGTGACGGTATTGACCTTTTCGTCGCGGATCAGGCGCGCGACGATCTTCGGATCGAAGCTCTTGCCGCGCTGCAGGATGCATTTGCCGCCGCCGAAGAACGCGATGATCGAAGCCCATTCCGCGGCTCCGTGAATCAGCGGCGCGGCCGGCAGGAACGTAAGGCACATCCCGCTGTGCACGATCTCGGCGAGCTGCTCGCCGCGCTCGATCGGCGGTCCGCCGGGATTGCCGCCCTGCAGGCCCGCATAGAGCACGTCTTCGTGGCGCCACATCACGCCCTTCGGCATGCCCGTCGTGCCGCCGGTGTAGATGATGTAGATGTCCTTGCCCGAACGCGGCTCGAAGCCGCGCTCCGGCCTCGACGATGCCACGGCGTCGTCGTAGCGCGTGGCGCCGGCGAGAAGCTCGCGCGGCGCGCTCGTGTCGTCGACTTCGACGAGCACGCGCATCTTCGGCGCGTTCGCCCGCACGGCGGCGAGGCGGTCGGCGAGCTCCCTCTGGTAGAACAACGCGACGAGGTCGCTGTCGTTCAGCAGATACTGCAGCTCGTCCTCGACGTAACGGTAATTCACGTTGACGGGCACTGCGCGGATCTTGAACGCCGCGAGCATCGCCACGAGGTACTCGTGCCCGTTGTAGAGATACATGCCGACGTGCTCGCCGGCCTTGACGCCGCGATCGGCGAGAAAGTGCGCGAGACGATTCGCCTCGCGGTCGAGCTCCGCGTACGTGAAGCGCCTGGTCCCGCAGATCAGCGCCTCGCGGTCGGGCACGGTGTCGGCGACCAGCTCGAAAAGGTCGGCGATGTTCAGCTCCATCGGCTGTTTCTGTTCCTCGCTCAAGGCTTTTCCGCTCCGACCATCCACATCGAGAAGAACTGCGAGCCGCCGCCGTATGCGTGGCCGAGCGCGATCCTCGCGCCGTCGACCTGGTGCTCGCCGGCCGAGCCGCGCACCTGCATCGCCGCTTCGGCAAAGCGCAGCATGCCGGACGCACCGATCGGATTGGACGACAGCACGCCGCCGGACGGATTGATCGGAAGGTCACCGTCGAACGCGGTCACGCCGTCGAGCGACATCTTCCAGCCTTCGTTCAGCTCGGCGAAGCCGAGGTTCTCCATCCACATCGGCTCGTACCAGCTGAACGGCACGTAGACCTCGGCGGTGTCGATTTCCTTTCGCGGATTGGTGATGCCGGCCTGGCGATAGACGTTCTGCGCGCACTCGCGGCCCGCGCGCGGATTGATCTGGTTGCGGCCGGGAAACATCGTCGGCTCGCTTCGCATCGACGTGCCGAGCACCCAGGCCGGCGCGGCCGGCGCTTTTCGGGCTGCACTTTCGTCGGCAAGCACCATCGCGCATGCGCCGTCGGACGACGGACAGCACTCGAGGTAATGCAGCGGATCCCAGAGCAGCGGCGAGTTCGCGACGGTTTCGATGTCGATGTCGGGCAGGTGCAGATGCGCGAACGGATTGCGGATCGCGTTCTTGCGGTCCTTGACGGCGACGCGAAGCCCGACATCCGCCGGCGCTTTCGAGCGGTCGATGTACGCGCGGATGATCGGCGCGAAGTAACCGCCGGCGCCGGCGACGAGCGGCGGCTGGAAAGGGATCTTCGGAGTGATTGCCCAGGTGGCTTCGCTTTCGGACTGCTTCTCGAATGCGACGGTCAGCACACGAGAGAACTGCCCGGACTGCACGAGGTGCGCCGCGACGATCGCCGTCGAGCCGCCGACGCTGCCTGCGGTGTGCACGCGGATCATCGGTTTGCCGGCGGCTCCGAGCGCGTCTGCAAGAAACAGCTCGGGCTGCATGACGCCTTCGAACATGTCGGGCGCCTTGCCGATCACGAGCGCTTCGACGTCCTTCCAGTCGAGGCCCGAATCGGCGAGCGCCGCGAGCGCCGCTTCGCGCACGAGCCCGACCATCGACAGGTCGCCGCGTTTGGCCGCGTGGCGGGTCTGGCCGACTCCGATGACTGCGCACTGACGTGCCATTACTCTCCCTCCAGGACGCAGACGAGATTCTGCTGAAGGCACGGGCCGGACGTCGCGTGCGCGAGCGTGCGGCGCGCTTCGCCGCGATGAATCGCGGACGCGGCCTCGCCGATGCGGATCAGGCCGGCTGCCATCATCGGATTGGCGGCAAGGGCGCCGCCCGACGGGTTGATGCGTGTGTTTTCGCCGATGCCCATTTCCTTGCGAAGCAGCACCTCCTGGTGCGTGAACGGCGCGTACATTTCGGCAATGTCGATCGGACCCTTGTCGGCGCCGGCCTTCTTCGCGGCGATGCGCGCGGACGGGCATGTCGTCAGGTCGCGGAGGCCGAGCGACTGCGGGTCGACGCGATGGTCGAGACCGCGGATCCATGCCGGCGTGCGCCGAGTCTTCTCGCAGAGTGCGCGCGCGACGTCGCCGCAGGCGAGAACGACGGCCGATGCTCCGTCGGAGATCGGCGCGCAGTCGTGCCTGCGCAGCGGCGACGAGATCCACGGCTGCGCGAGCAGCTCGTCGGCCGCGAAATCGCCCTTGAGCTGTGCGTAGCGGTTCGACTTCGCGTCCTTGCGGCTGCGGATCGCGACGTCGGCCATTTCACGCTCGCTGGTCAGCCCCGCGTCGATCATCGCACGCGCCTGCAGCGCCGCGACGCTGATCGCGTCGGGCCCGAGCGGAGCGACGAGGTACGGATCGAGCTGGAACGTCATCACGTCCGGGAGCTCGCCGACCGACGACTTGCCGAAGCCGAAGACCAGCGCGGTGTCGATGTCGCCGTGCTGCAGGCGCGTCCATGCTTCGGCAAGCGCCCACGCGCCGTCCATTTCGACGTGCGATTCCTCGATCGGCGGCCATGCGCCGACGCCGTCGAGCGCCATCACGAACGAGAACGGCACGCCGGCCAGATAGTCGCAGCTTCCGGAGACGGTAAAGCCGATGCGATCTCGCGTCAGGCCCGACGAAGCGACGGCCTCGGCGACGACCGGCATCAGGATCTCGACTTCGTTGTGCACGATGTCGCGGCGCACGGACGGCGCCTGGGCAAAGGAAATCACGGCGACGTCACGCATCAGAGATGACTCCAGTTCAACCGCATCAGAGATGATGCTTGTTCCATACGCATCAGAGATGCTCCTTGAACGACTCGTAGGATGCGTCCGGTTCGCCGGTCGGGCGCATGTACTTGATGTTTTCGAGCGACGGCTTGCGCTCGGACGGCTCGCACCAGACCGCTTCGACGCGCATGCCCATGCGCACGTCTTCGACCGGACATTCGGCAAGCAGGCAGAAGAACGGAAGATCCGCGCCGTCGAGCACCACCGATGCGCAGACGTACGGAATCTCGACTGCCTGTCCGTAGAACGGCAGGTTCACAACACAGAACGTCGTCACGGTGCCCTTGCTCGACAGCTCGACCTGTTCCCTGGTCGGGATCGCGCACGTCGCGCACGATCCGCGCGGCGGCATGTAGACCTTGCCGCATTGCGGACAGCGCTCCGCAAGGATGCGCCCTTCCATCATGCCCTTGAGGAAACGCGCCGGCGCTTCGCCCGGAGTGATCGTGAAATCCAGGCGGCTCGGGATCGTCACCATCTTGATCGGAGCCGGAAGCTCGCGTTTTTCGGTCGTCGAAGCTTGTCCGCTCACGATGCGGCTCCTTCGGGCTCGAAGCATTCGATGTCGGAAATCATTCCGACGCGCTCGGGTTTCCAGCGCGCCTTGACGCGCATGCCGGTCTTCATGCGGTCTTCGCTGCCCGCGTCCACGGCGTGCAGCAGTGCGCTCGCGCACCCGTCGAGGCGCACGAGCGCCCATGCGAACGGTTTCTTCATCGGATGTTTCTCGCGCGGCTCGCGAACCCAGGACCACGTCGTCACGGTTCCGGTGTCGGCGACGTCGCAGAGATCGGTGAGCGTGGCGCAGGTGTCCGGGTCGAACTCGGGCGGCGGCACCAGGATCCCGGCGCTGCTTCGTATGCCGAGGATCCGGCCCTCCTTGAGCCCCGCGAGGAAGGTGCCGACCACGGTGCCGGTCGAACGCGTGTACGGGTACTCCAGCGTGTGCGTCGCCGAGAGCACCCCTTCGTAATGTTTGAGCTTGTCCTGACTCATCGGGATGTGGGGACCTCCAAAAGTGGAACACGTTCTACACGGACCATGATTCTCTGCCAACGCCTGTTGGTACGGCGCGCCGACCCTGCACGTGCGCGGGCCGGCCACGTCCGCGCAACGCACCGCGGGCCGGATTGCTTTGAGGAACGCCAGTCGTTAGACCCCGGGCGCCGTCGGCCCCGGGCGATTCGGCCCCCTTCTGCCGACTCAAAGGATTGGAGTGTGACCTCTCACCTGGAAGAGAAGCTCCAGAACGACATCCATCACATCCGGGATCGTGTTCGCGAAATGGCGGATCTGGCCCTGCGCGGACTCGAAGACTCGGTGCGGGCGCTGAACACGGGCGATACCAAGCTCGCGTACGCCGCGATCCTGCGGGACTCGCGCGTCGACGACCTCGAGAGCCTCATTGACGGCATGTGCGTCGAGTTCATCGTGCGGCACATTCCCGTCGCCACGCACCTTCGCTTCGTGCACTCGGTCGCCAAGATCGTCTCCGAGCTCGAGCGCGTCGGCGACTACGCCGAGAGCATCAATCGCCAGGCCATCGTCCTGAGCCGTACGGAAAAACCGAAGCAATTCGACAAATTCGAGCGTATTGCTGGAGTGGCTGTTGACATGATGCGCCAGGCCGTTCGCTCGTTTCTCGACGAGGATCTGGACCTGGCCAAGCGCACCATTGCGCTCGAATCGGAAGCCAACGTCCTGCACCACGAAATCTACCAGGGCCTGGTTTCGGAGATCCCGGTCGGATCGGACGAGCTCTCGCACCTGTTCTCGCTGCTGTCGGTCGCCAACCGCTACGAGCGCGTTGCCGACCAGGCCGTGAACATCTGCGAAGAGGTCTACTACATGCTGACCGGCGACAGCGTGAAGCATCAGTCCAAAGGCGCCGCGAGCATCCTGTTCCTGTCGTCGGGGACGTCGTCGCTGGCGTCGATCGCCGAAGCGATCGCCAGCACGGTGGCCGGCAACCAGTTCGCGTTCGCGGCCGCGACCACCGGCCCCGGAACCCCCGATGCGCCGCTGCTCGATTTCCTCGCCAAGCGCGGCATCAACCTCGGCGATCGCGAGCCCGCCAAAAGCCTGGCCGAGATCGGCTCGCTCAGCGGGTTCCGCATCATCGTGGCGGTCGATCAGGAGGCCGCCCGCGAAATCGCCTCGCATACGCTCGGATTCCGCACCGTGGTCGTCGACTGGGACATGCCCGACGCACTGGCCGATGCCGGCCCCGAAGCGCTCTCGACCCTGTTCGACGAGCTGCTCGAACGGATCACGGGGCTCGTACAGAGCCTTCACGGGACCGTTGGCAATCTCGGCACTTCCAACTAGCCCCAAATCTGGAGACATCCATGACAACCAAACTTCCTGCGGTCGCATTGGCGCTCTCCGTACTCATCGGCCTCTCCATGACAGCCGCATGCTCGCGCGGCGGGTCCGATCGAAAGCTCCTTCAGAACAAGGGCTCCGATACGATGGTGAACATCGCCCAGGCCTGGGCGGAGACCTACCGATCGGTAAAGCCGGACGTCGCAATCGCGGTGAGCGGGGGCGGCAGCGGTACCGGCATCGCGGCACTCGTCAACGGGACCGTCGACATCGCGAACTCGAGCCGAGACATGCACCCGGATGAAAAGGAACAGGTCAAAAGCCACAACAACGGCAAGGAAGCCGTCGAGCACAAGGTCGCGCGCGACGGCATCGTCGTGTTTGTGCACTCGGCCAATCCGGTCAAGCAGCTGACGATGGAAAACCTCGCGTGCATCTACGGTGAGAAAGGCACGTGTGACACGTGGACCTCTGTCGGCGTCGAAGTTCCGGGATGCGCGGACCAGAAGATCATCCGCGTGAGCCGCCAGTCCAACTCCGGAACGTACGAATATTTCCGCGAAGTCGTGCTCGGCAAGACCGGCGACTTCAAGCTCGGATCGCGCGACATGCAGGGAAGCAAGGACGTCGTCGATCTTGTTTCGAAGACTCCGTGCGCAATCGGCTACAGCGGGATCGGCTACGCGAGCCACGAGCTCAAATCGGTGTGCCTTGCGAAAGATGCGTCCACGCCATGCGTCACGCCGACTCCCGAAACGGCAAAGAGCGGCGAGTATCCGCTGTCGCGCTGGCTCTACATGTACACGCTCGGCGATGCGCAAGGCGACATCAAGGCTTACATCGACTGGATCCTGTCTCCGGCAGGACAGAAGATCGTGACCGACAACGGGTTCGTGGCGATCAACTGACAGGCACCGGCAATGACACCACCGCCCGTTCCAGGGCGTCCGCCGGTCGCGAGGGGTCGCAGTGTCGTTTCCCGCGCCGTCGAGCGCCTGATCGAAGTCCTGATCCGCGCGTGCGGTTTCAGCGCGATCTTCTTCGTGTTCGCGATCCTGGTGTTCGTCGTCGGCTCGGGCGCGGAGTTCATCGTCCACCGCCTGTCGATCCCGCAGTTCCTGTTCAGCACCGAATGGGTCCCGACGTCACTCGGTGAGAAGCGCTACGGCACGCTCGCACTGATCATCGGAACCGTAAGCGTCACGTCGCTCGCGATGGCCATTGCCGTGCCGTTCGGACTCGGCGCGGCCGTGTTCGTCTCGGAGTTCACGACCGGCCGTCGCAAGGAGATCCTGAAGGTCGTCATCGAGCTTCTCGCGGCCATTCCTTCCGTCGTCTGGGGATTCATCGGGCTGGTGCTGATCAATCCGCTGATCATTGCGGTCTTCCACGCACCGATCGGCCTCAATGTGCTCAACGGCGGAATCATCCTGGGGCTGATGAGCGTTCCGATCATCGTCTCGATCGGCGAAGATGCGCTCAAGGCTGTTCCCGACTCGTACCGCGAAGCATCCCTGGCCATGGGAGCGTCGCGCTGGCAGACGGTCACGAAGGTTCTCATCCCGGCCGCCCGCAACGGGCTCCTGGCCGCCGTGCTGCTCGGCGTCGCGCGCGCGATCGGCGAAACCATCGCCGTCCTGATGGCCACCGGCCACGCCGTGCAGATCCCGCACAGCCCGCTCGATTCGGTGCGCACGCTGACGGCCACGATCGCCGCCGAGCTCGGCGAAAGCGCGCGCGGCAGCGACCACTACCAGGCGCTGTTCGCGATCGGCGTGCTGCTGTTCCTGCTGACGTTCGCGGTCAACCTGACGGCCGACCTCATGGTTCGCGGCCGCAAAGGCAACCAGTGACGGCGCCCGACCAGACCCCGTCGCCGTTCGCGTCGACGCCCACCACGCTTGCGGGTCGGCGCCGCGAAAACGTCGCGCGCGCAGTGCTGGCAATCCTGACGGCACTGCTGGTGATCCCGCTCGTCGCGATCCTCGGGCTGCTGGTCATCAACGGCGCGCCGGCGCTGACGCTCGACTTCCTGTTCCAGTCGCCGTCGGCCGGCATGACGGCCGGCGGAATCTTTCCGGCGATCGTCGGCACGCTGTGGCTGGTCGGCGTCTCGCTGCTGATCGCCGCTCCGATCGGCATCCTCGCGGCGATCTATCTGAATGAATACGCGCGCGAGAGCTGGATGACCCGCATCATCCATCTCGCGATCGTCAACCTCGCCGGCGTGCCGAGCATCGTGCACGCGCTGTTCGGCGTAGGCGCGTTCGTGCTGTTCCTCGGCTTCGGAACGAGCATTCTCTCGGCGTCGCTCACGCTCGCGGTGATGACGCTGCCGGTGATCATCGCCAGCACCAAGGAAGCACTGGCGTCGGTACCGATGTCGTTTCGCGAAGCTTGCTGGGTGCTCGGGGCGTCGCGCTGGCAGACGATCCGCTATGTGGTGCTGCCGAACTCGATCCAGGGAATCCTGACCGGCGTGATCCTGCAGGTCTCGCGCGCCGCCGGCGAGACTGCGCCGATCATGTTCACCGGCGCGGCCTTCTATCTGCCGTTCCTGCCGCGCTCGGTCTACGACCAGTGCATGGCGCTTTCGATGCATCTGTTCACGCTGTCGACGCAGGTTCCGAACGTGCCGAAGGCCATGCCTTATGCGACCGCGCTCGTGCTGCTCGGCCTCGTGATGGCCGTCAACCTTTCGTCGATCGTGCTGCGCAGCTACCTGCGGTCGCGGAGAAAGTGGTGACCGCTCGCGCCAAGATCGAGATCCGCGACCTGCGCGTGCGCCGGGGCAACAAAGTCGTCCTCGACGGCGTTTCGCTCGATGTGCTCGAGGGCGAAATCCTGGCCGTCATCGGTCCGGCCGGCGCCGGCAAGACGACGCTGCTCCAGTGCATCAACCGCATGACCGACATGATGCCGGGCGTCCAGATCGACGGCACGATCCGCATCGACGGCCAGGATATCACCGGCATCCGCGACGTCTCGTCGCTGCGCCGGCGGATCGGCGTGGTCTTTCCACTGCCGGTCGGCCTTCCGATGTCGATCTACGACAACGTCGCGTTCGCGCCGCGCATGGCCGGCATACGAAAGAAGGCCGTGCTCGACGAGCTCGTCGAGCGGTGCCTGCGCCAGGCCGCGCTGTTCGACGAGGTCAAGGACCGGCTGAGCGACCTCGGCACGCGCCTTTCGGGCGGCCAGCAGCAGCGACTCACGATCGCGCGCGCGCTGTCGCTCGAGCCCGAGATCCTTTGCCTCGACGAGTTCTCGATCGCCGTCGATCCGGTCACGACGATGCGCATCGAGGAGGTCATCAAGGAGCTCCGTAAATCGATGACGGTGATCCTGGTGACGAACCTCGTGCTGCAGGCGCGGCGCCTCGGCGATCGCACGGCGCTGTTCCTCGGGGGCCGCCTGGTCGAGGTCGGAGCCACCGAGACGATCTTCTCGAGGAACACCAAGGATGCACGCACGTTCCAGTACGTGCAGGGGTTGTTCGGCTGATGACGACGATCGACCCGACCCGTCACGCTTCGATCGTCACGCGCGGCCTGCGGCTCTCCTACGGAAAGTTCGAGGCGCTGCGCGGGATCGACATGGAGGTCACCAATTGCCGGATCACCGCACTCATCGGTCCGTCCGGGTGCGGTAAATCCACACTGCTGCGCTGCTTCAACCGCATCAACGAGCGCTTCGACTACGTGACGACGTCCGGCGAAGTCCTGATCCACGGGCACAACATCTACGACCCGGAGGTCGATCTGGTCGAGCTGCGCAAGCAGGTCGGCATGGTCTTCCAGCGGCCCAATCCGCTGCCGATCTCGGTGCGCGACAACGTGCTGTACGGTTACCGGCTCCACACGCCGGGCCGCCAGCGCCGCCGTGATGTCGAAGACGCCGAGGTCGAATCGGCACTGAAGGCCGTCCGCCTGTGGGATGCGATGAAAGACCAGCTCGATCGCAAAGCGACGACTCTCCAGCTCGAAGCGCAGCAGAAACTCTGCATCGCGCGTCTGATGCCGCTCAAGCCTTCGGTGCTGCTGATGGACGAACCGTGCTCGACGCTCGACCCCGATGCGACCAGCGCCGTCGAAGATCTGATGCGCGCGCTGGCCGAGCAGTTCACGATCGTGGTCGTGACGCACAACATGGCCCAGGCCCGACGCGTCAGCGACGAATGCGTCTACATGCTGCTCGGAGAGATCGTCGAGCACCGCCGCACCGAGCAGCTGTTCATTGCGCCGCGCGACAAGCGCACCGCCGACTACATCGAAGGGCGCTTCGGCTGAAGCACTGAACCGCGCGGCCGATTCGGTTTACGCCGGGAACCGCCGGGTCGCGGCCTGTCGCGCTCTATTCGAGTGACAGCCACAGGCGCAGCAGATGGCGGCGCCGCTCGGGCTGCGGCCAGTCTTCGTACTCCGTGCGCGCGTGCAGCACCGTGTGGTTCGAGATCAGCTGCACGTCGCCGGGCTCGAACTTCATGTCGAGGTAGAACTCGGGAGACGACGCGATCTCCTCGTAGAGATCCATCAGCTCGCGCTCGGCATTCGTGAAGCGCGGGGCCGCTTCGTGGCGCACCACCGAGCGGAAGTAGTCGCTGTGGTAGAACGTGCGCAGCCGTCCTTCCGAATAGCAGCAGGGCTGCACGGGGACCCACGGCATTCGTCCCTCGCGCGCCTCGTCGCGCGTATCGAGCAGGAACGGCTCGTAGAGTCGCGCAACCAGATCCGGCCGACGACGCGCAAGCTCGTCGTAGACGGCCACCGAGCTTACGATGCGGCTCGCACCACCGGCTTTCGCGGGCGTGAGGCACAGCAGCCCGACGACGTCCGCAAGATCACAGTGGTATGCGATCGTCGATGCCGTCCGGTACTTGCGCACGAACGGGTTGGCCGCATCCTCGCCGTAATCCTTGACGTGCCCGAGCAGCTCTTCGTCGGGATTCTGCCCGCCCGGCACGCCGAGATGATGGCCGAGGCCCCAGAACGCAATCGACGAGAGCTTCTCGCCCCAGCGCTCGACCGGAAGACCGCGCACGAGCAGAAATCCCCTGCCCTCGCCGAGCTCGCGGGCCCACTCGCGAATGCGCAGCGCGAGCGTCGGCAATGGAAATCCGGCGCGATCGATGCGGTCGAGCGGAAGCGACTCGCACTGGCGCGCTGCGCCTTCGAGCTCCGCAACTTCGCGATCGCCCAGGCGCACCACCCAATCGTCGCGCCCTGCGACGTCCGGTCCGCGCCACGCGGCGGGGCCGCCGACCGGAGCGGCAGCCATCTGTTCGTGCGGACGGTTGAAGTAATGCAGCGCCTGGGCGCCGAAGCTGCGCGCGGTCGTCATGGCAGCAAGCTCGCTATCATTCGTCCGACGTCTTCGCGAGCAGAGCGGTTTGCGCAGTCACCCGAGCAGATCGGCGAGGCGCAGCACTTCGTCCGGGTCGGCGGTCGTCGGCGTCAGCAGCACTTCGTCTGCGCCCGCGTCGCGGCAGCGCGCGATCGCTTCGCGAGCTCCCGAGGCAGATCGCGCAATGCAGAACGGCGCGAGGTCACGCCCGGCCGTCGGACCCATGAACGCGAGATAACGCTCGAGATACGAGTCGAGCTGCGCGCCGCCGTTCGGACCGAGTGCGAACCAGAAACCGGTGACGAGCCGCGGCGACTTCTCGCGACCCGCCTGACTCCATGCGTTTCGAGCAAGCTCGAACTTTTCGGCGACGTCTTCGGCGGTCGGTCCGAAGCTGAACGACGTGATCCCGTCCGCCCAGCGCGCCGCACGCCGGATCGATTGCGCAAAGAGTGCGCCGATCATCAGCTCCGGCCCGCCCTTCTGCAGCGGAAACGGCTCGACCGGCCGCTCGATCCCCTCCGCCATGATCTCTCCTCTCCACACCCGGCGCATCGTGGCCACGCTGTCTTCGAGACGCCCGAGCAGGCGGTGATCCCAGACTGCGCCGACGGCGCGATAGTCCTCGTCCCGTCCGCCGACTCCGACGCCGACCGAAAGCCGCCCGCGTGACAGCACGTCGAGCGTCGCAAGCTGCTTGGCAAGCAGAACGGGACGGTGCATCGGCAGCACCAGCACGGCGAACGCGAGCTTTACGCGTTCGGTTGCCACTGCGGCGGCAGTCAGCGTGACCATCGCCTCGGGATTCGGAAAGTTGATGCGCTCGCCGACCGCGAGCGTCGAGAACGGCCCTGCATCGATGCGCCGCGACCATTCGAGGATTCCATCTCGATCGAGACCGGGCGCCATGACCGGCAGGTGAAGACCAACCTGCATCGACGTCAGAGCAGGCTGCACGGCCCGCCGCGCGAGGCGATTGCGACGGCACTGTGGTCGGAGGAGAAATTCATCGAGGCCGATCCGTCTGCGGCTGGCGTCGAGTACGAGAAGACGCGTTTTCGCGCAAGGAGCGCTCACGATGTCCGCACCCAACTCCCTGCGATACCGGCTCTATGCCTTCCTGCTGCTGCTCGGCTGGGTTCCGGTAAGCGTCGCGGAGGAAGCGCCGGCGCGTGCGGTTCACGAGATCGTCGCGCACCGCGGGTCGAGGGCGGACCGACCGGAGAACACACTCGCCAGCGCACGCCGGGCAATCGAAGCCGGCGCAACGGCCGTCGAGATCGACGTCCGCATGACCAAGGACGGCGCGCTGGTCCTGTCGCACGATCCGACCGTCGACCGCGTGACCAACGGCACGGGCCGGATCAAGGACAAGACGCTCGATGAGGTCGAGAAGCTCGATGCAGGTGAAAAATTCGATCCGAAATTCAAGGGCGAGCGCATCCCGACACTCGAGCAGGAGCTGACGGTCTGCCGCGGAAAAGTCGATGCGCTGCTCGACCTCAAGGAGAACGGCGACGAATACGACCGCAAGGTGATCGAGACGGTCAAGACCTCCGGTGATCCTCATCGGACAATCATCGGCGTCCGTACGGTCGAGCAGGCGAAGAAGTTTCGCAGCCAGCTGCCCGAGGCCCGCCAGCTCGGCCTGATCGAAGACCAGAAGGACGTCGATGCGTTCCGGGCGGCGGGCGTCGAGATGATTCGGCTGTGGCCGAAATGGTTGCCGGACGAAAAGCTGGTCGCGCGCGTACGGCAGGACGGCGGCAAGCTTCACCTCAACGGAAAGACCGGTGCAGCCGATGAAGTCCTCAAGCTGCTCGAGTACCGGCCGGATTCGATCTCGAGCGACGACCCGGCGCGATTGAAGGCAACGCTCGCGACGCTCGGACGCTGATGTCCATCTGACACGGAATCTCCGCATTTCGCGCCGGCAGCGACTGAAAAAGTGAGACTTCGTGGATTCGTGCTGGTCCCTGTTTCGGGGTTTTTGATCAAGCGGGCTCCGTCAGATTGGCGGCAGCGTCACGACTTCAGCCTGAGTTATTCTTCGTCGCGCATACCGCAGGTCACGGTACCGGACGATCGTGTGGCCTGGTTCGCGTCGAGCGTTGAATCATGCGGCTCGACACCAGCTCGTATCGATGCCGCCGCGGGCGATGGACTTGTTGCGATGCGCAGCACGGACTGCGCGGTAGTCCCTGATGCACGAACATTCCGCGGGGAATGTGATCCAGGTCTCGTCTGATGCGTAAGCACTCAGCGTGATCGGTGTCTTGAGCACGTGCCCGAGATGGGCGATGGCGACGGGTTCGAGGGTTTGTCGGATAGTACGCGCGCAGCGTCGTACTCGGATACGTGCGGCGTCGGGCTCGGATACGCCGCCGGCTATCGGGTCTGAAAAGTTCGTTGAAAAACACGCGCCGCGTCGGACGCGGATCACGGCCGGCTATGACACTTTTGTTATGGAAGCGTCGACGCGATGTCGGTGCGAACTGGAACATGGGTAACGAATCAGACCGAGTACATGGGTAACAGTCACTCATCGTTTTCGACGCTTTCTTCGGCGCCGGCCAGTCAGTTCTCCGTCGGATCGAATCAGCTCCCCGAAGCTGCGGCACTTGCGCCTTCGCTCCTTGCGTGGATCGACCACACCAAGAAGCTTGGGGCCGAAGTAGACTCTCCAAGTATCGGTCGAAGTCGGCTCCAAGCCGATCATCTCATTCGCCAGGCATCCACTGATGTACCACTGCGTGCCCTCGTGCGAGATGACGCCGTTGGGATATGTCTTGGTCACGACCATGTGCTCCGGGTATTCGACATCTGGGACGCGCGAGGGATACGAACGCTGCGAGGTTCGGTAGTGCTGATCCGGGACGTCCATGCCCAGTCCTTCATGCGGACGTAGCTGGTTGAAGTCCCGTACGAAGTGATCGAATGCGACTTGTTGCGCCCGAAAGCTCGAGCGAGGTGGCGACGCTGTTTCCCGCTTGAGTGTACGGTGCATCCGCTCGTGACGACCATTTTGATCAGGACGGCCCGGTAAGATCCGCTCCGGTGTGATGTTCAGTTTGATCCACCATACGGCCAGCTGCGACAGTCCCGCTGGAGCCAGCGAGGAGAACGGCGCCCCGTTGTCGGTGCGGATCACTTCAGGCAGGCCGAACTCTCGAAACGCACGTTCGAAAACCTTCATCACCGGCGCAGTGACTGAGCTCGTCATCGCTTTGCACGTCAGGATCTTGCGTGAATAGCCATCGGTGATGGTAAGCGGCAGGCACCGGTTCCCGGCGATCGGAAAGTGCCCCTTGAAGTCAGCGCACCATACCGCGTTGGGATGAGAGTACTCGACGAGCGGCACTCCGTGCGGTGCGCTGCGCCGTCGTCGTCGTGCCTTTGGCTTGATCAGGCCTTCGGACTTGAGAACGCGCCCGATTGTACTAGCGGCCGGGATATCTGCGCCAGGGTGCCGGCGCTCCAGAACCACCTTAAGCTTGCGGGGTCCCCAGTTCGGACGTCGAGCCCTAGCCTCCAGGATCAACCGTTTGATCGCCGGGCTAAGGGCGTTCGGGTGGCTGTGTGGCGTACGACTGCGCTCGACGAGTCCTGAAACACCACCCGCCTGATAACGCTCGATCCACTTGTAGCCGCTCTTCCGGCTGATACCGAAAGCACGGCACAATTCGGTCATCGTGCATTCATCACCGAGATAACGGGCAACAAACTTGATCCGTTCGTCCATCGAATTCACTTCCTTCCAAGGCATGGTCTTCCTCCATGCCCAAGATAAAGTGTTACCCATGTAATGGGTCCGATCTGTTACCCAAGTACCAGGTCCGTACCGTCGATTTCGCTTGACGCGGATTTTCGTCGCTTCACGTCGCCTGTAACGAGGCGAAACAGAGCGCACGGCTTTTTTCGCGACTTCGCGCGTTGCGCCGCTCAGATCTCGCGCTGTGTCGCGAAACCGCATGTCTGTGGGCGGTCGCGTCCTTGCGGCGAACGACGCCTGGAAAACCCGTGTTACAAGCGTCGTCATGACGACATCCTTCGACAGCATTGCAAAGCTCTCCGAACAGGAACTGCTCGATCACTTCGAGTGCCTGGTCGCACGCGACCGTCGTACGACAGCGGCGCTACTCGTCGCGATCGCCGAGATCGATGAGCGCAAGCTCTGGGCCAGGCATGCCTGCTCCTCCATGTTCAGCTTCTGCATGGAGCGCTTCCACATGTCGGAGCAGGTAACTGCCAAGCGGATCTGGGCTGCGCGCACGGCGCGCCGCTTTCCGGTCGTCCTCGACCTGGTCGCACGCGGTGAGCTGCATCTCAGCGCGATTCATCTGCTGGCCAGGCATCTGACGACCGAGAACCACCTGCGGGTGCTCGAGCGCGCCACGCACAAGAGCTCGCGCGAGGTCGAGCGGCTGGTTGCCGAGCTGGCGCCGCGACCCGATGTAGCGTCGCGTGTTCGGGCGATGCCCGGGCGTCGCGGTGCGGACGCGGCGAACGATCGGCCGTCGGTGTCGGCTGGCGGGACTTCGATGGATTGCGAACAGGCCGGCGGTGCGAGCGATCGGTGCGCTTCGACAGACCGCGAGTCCGGCGGCGGTGCGAGCGATTGGTGCGCGTCGACAGACCACGAGTCCGCCGGTTGCTCGAGTAATCGGCCGGACTCCACGGTCGTCGGCGCTGCGATCTCTCCACCGTCAGCGCAGCCGGCAAAAGTGACGAAGCCGATCGTTCCGCTCAGCCCACGCCGTTACAAGATCGAGATCACAGTAGACGAAAAAACGCACGACAAACTCCGCTCGCTGCAGGATCTGCTCGGCCGGTCGGCGACCGGTCGCGATGCGGCCGCGATCATCAGTCGTGCGATCGACGTGCTGCTCGTCCAGACGCTCACGCGCAAGGCAGGCTGCACCGATCGACCGGGGTCGACCACGTCGACGAACGCGGAATGCACCGATCGACCCGGCACAATGCCCGCGGCCGATACTGCCGCTTCGCAACGAGCACAGCGATCCCGGACCATCCCGGCGGCCGTACGACGCGAGGTATGGCAGCGCGACTCGGGACGCTGCTGCTACGTAGACGGCCGAGGACGTCGCTGCCGCGAGACCAGCAACATCGAGTTCCACCACAAAGCTCCCTTCGCGATGGGCGGACCTGCTACGCCCGAGAACATCGAGCTGCGCTGCGCGGCACACAACCAGTATCAGGCGGACCTCGATTTCGGCCGCGCCTTTATGGATGCGAGGCGCGGCAATCTCGCCGACGCGCGAACATTCCCCGGGGAATGTCGGGCGATGGCGGCCGCGCCGTGAGACGTCGTCGGAGTTCGGATCCTGTCGATGTGGATGAACTTGGTCCGGGCCTGAAGTCAGGCTGATTGCGCGCGGCTCAGGACCTCAAAGCCCATACCAACCCGCGAAGAGCCCGCGCCGGCACTCGCGAACGTGGCGGCCTGAAATGCGAGAGCCCGCCGCGAGTGACTCGCGGCAGGCTCTCGTCGACTCGCGTTGAAGCGAGCCGTTCTCTAGCCTGGGCGCTAGCCCAGGCGTTCCATAGGCTCGCCGTCAGGCGAGCCGTTCCCTAGCTTGAGCGCTAGCCCAGGCGTTCCATAGGCTCGCCGTCAGGCGAGCCGTTCAATAATCGTCGCGTTCGCCATCCCGCCGCCCTCGCACATCGTCTGCAGGCCGTAGCGGCCGCCGCTGCGCTCGAGCTGGTTGAGCAGCGTCGTCATCAGGCGCGCGCCGCTCGCTCCGAGAGGATGACCGAGCGCGATCGCACCGCCGTTCGGATTGACCTTCGACATGTCGGCTTCGAGATCGCGCGCCCACGCGAGCACGACCGGCGCGAACGCCTCGTTGATCTCGACCGCATCGATGTCCGAGAGCTTCATGCCCGCGCGCTTGAGAACGTTGTGCGTGGCCGGAATCGGCGCGGTCAGCATGATGACCGGATCGCACGAGCCGAGCGCGAACGCATGGAAGCGTGCGCGCGGCTTGAGGCCGAGCTCTTCGGCGCGCTTGCGCTCCATCACGAGCACGGCGGCGGCGCCATCGGTGATCTGGCTCGAGTTGGCGGCGGTGATCATGCCGGTCTCCTCGAAGGCGGGCTTGAGCACGCCGAGCTTTTCGGCGGTCGAATCCGGACGGATGCCTTCATCGATCGTGATCATCTCTTTCTTGCCGTCGTCGTGCGTGCGCTCGATCGGAATGATCTCGTGCGCGAACCAGCCGTTGTCGGTCGCGCGCGCGGCGAGCTGGTGCGAGCGTGCGGAGAACTCGTCGAGCTGCTCGCGCTTGAGTCCCCACTTCTTGCAGATCTCCTCGGCCGACAGACCCTGGTTCACGAGGCCGCCGCGACCGTAGAGATTGGCCTTCACGTATCGGTCGATCATCTTCGGGCCGAACGGTGCGCCGCCGACCATCGCGGTCGTGCCCATCGGCACGCGGCTCATCGACTCGACGCCGGCGGCGATCACGCAGTCGTACGCGCCGGCCATCACGCCCTGCGCCGCAAAGTGAAGCGCCTGCTGGCTCGAGCCGCACTGCCGATCGACGGTAGTGCCGCAGACGGTTTCCGGAAGGCCCGCGGCAAGCGCCGCGTTGCGTGCAATGTTGAGACCCTGCTCGCCGACCTGCCCGACGCATCCCATGATGACGTCTTCGATCAGCGACGGGTCGATGCCGGTGCGGTCGGCGAGCGCGCGGATCGGCTCGGCGGCCAGATCGACGGCATGCCATCCGGCCAGCGCTCCGTTCTTCTTGCCACGACCGAGAGGAGTACGAATGGCGTCTACGATGACGGCTTCACGCATGATGAAAATCCTCCAGCAGTTGTCCGGCCGGGCCGCCCGGCGCGTGTTGGATGGCCGCAACGCGGCCATCGGGGTTGGCGGCCGCGACGCGGCCATGAGGTTCAGCCGCTCAAGACGGCAGAAATAAGGATGGCCGGAAGAATGGCAAGATCTTGCAATACTTCAAACGGGCCACTGCGGGCTCAGCAGGCGGCCACCAGCCCATCCTTGCGGGACTCGGTGGCTGCAATGTATCCGCCGTCGATGCGCAGCGCGGCCTGCGCACCGCCGAACATCAGCGGCGGAGCGACCGAGACTTCGTGGCCCTTGTCCGCGAGCGCTTCGCGCACGGCTGGAGCAACGCCCTCTTCGACCATGACTCCGCGGCCTTCGGTGACCTGCCAGCGCGGACCGTCGACGGCCGCCTGCGGATTCTGATTCCAGCCGAACATCCTCAGCACCATCTGCACGTGGCCCTGCGGCTGCATCGGTCCGCCCATCACGCCGAACGCGAGCAGCGGCTCGCCGCCGCGCGTGACGAAGCCGGGAATGATGGTGTGGAACGGACGCTTGCCGGGCCCGACGGCATTCGGATGTCCGGCGACGAGCGAGAAACCGCTCCCGCGATTCTGCAGGCTCATGCCGGTGCCGGGAACGACGATCCCCGATCCGAACGCGAAGTAGTTCGACTGGATGTACGAGACCATCATGCCGCCTGCGTCGGCGGCACACAGATAGACCGTGTCTCCGGTGGCCGGTTTGCCGGCGGCAAAATCCAGCGCGCGGCGCGGATCGATCTCGCGCGCGCGAGACGCAAGATAATCGTCGTCGACGAGATCGGCGGGACGCACCTTCATCGATGCCGGATCGGCGACGGCACGATGCGTATCGGCGAACGCGAGCTTCATCGCCTCGATCTGAAGGTGCAGGCTCTCGGCCGAATCCGGCGCATGCTCGAGAACGCCCGTGTGCGACAGGATCCCGAGCGCAGCGAGCGCGGCAATGCCTTGCCCGTTCGGCGGGATCTCGTGCACGCGCACGCCGCCGTAGTCCTTTTCGAGGAGCTCGACCCAGTCGGCGCGGTGATCGGCGAGATCCTGTGCGGTGAACAAGCCGCCGCCAGCGGCGGACGCCGCAGCGAACGCTTCGGCGAGGCGGCCGCGGTAGACGCTTTCGCCGCGCGTTTCGGCGACCTCGCGAAGGCTCGCGGCAAGATCAGGCAGCCGGACTCTCTCGCCCATGCGCGGCGCACGTCCGTTCGGAAGGAAAACGCGCGCGAATTCGTCGAGCCCGCCGTACAGACCGGCGACGGCAGACCACTGGCCTGCAATGACCGGCGAGACCAGGTATCCGCGCTCGGCGTAATCGATCGCCGGTTCGAAGAGTGTCTCGAACGGAAGGCTGCCGAACTTCTCCGACAGCTCGACCCATGCCGAAACGGCGCCGGGCACCGTGACGGCGCCCCACCCGAGCATCGGCATGCGCTCGGCACCGGCGAAGCGCTCGATCGTCATTGCGCGCGGCGAACGTCCGGATGCGTTGAGCCCATGGAGAGCTCCATCCTTCGCGACGATCGCGAACGCATCGCTGCCGAGTCCGTTGTTGACCGGCTCGACGACCACCAGTGCGATGGCTGCAGCGAGCGCGGCATCGACGGCATTGCCGCCGCGCCGGATCATAGAAAGACCTGCCTGCGATGCGAGCGGCTGCGACGTCGCGACGACGTTCTCTGCGAGCACCGGCATCCGCCGCGACAGATACGGAAAGTCGCTGCTCACGGCGTCGGCCGCCGCCCGCGCATCGGGCCCGCGTCGCGCCCGCCGATGGAACGCGCATCGCGCTTCATGCGATAGACCACCGGCCCATCCTTCGGCATGGCAAGCGGCGCGACCACTTCGAATCCGAAGCGCTCGTAGTACGGAACGTTCTCGATGCGCGACGCTTCGAGATAGGCGGCGTAGCCGCCGGCGTCGCAGCGCTCGAGGACCGGGCGCAGCAGCGACGTGCCGACGCCGTTCTTCTGCCGCGACGGATCGGTGCCGAGCACCGACAGATACCAGTGCGGCTCGTCCGGATGCAGTGTCGCCATCGGTGCCATTCCGCGGGCGATCAATCCCGCGCGCGTGCCGAATACCGGCAGCACCCGAAATACGAACGCGAGCAGCTCCACCAGGCTCGGGCCCCCCTCACGCGGAGGGTCCCACATTGCGACGCCGGAGAAGTCCGGGGTCGTGTAGACGACGCCGTGCTTGCCGTAGATCGCGAGGACCCGTTCGAACAGTCGCCGCTGGCGCTCGTAGCGACCGGCCGCGTCGGGAAACAGCCACAGATGAAAGGGATCGGAAGCGAACGCGCGAACCAGTGTCTCGGCGAGTCGGGGGAAGTCGGCCGAGGTTGCCGGCCTCAGGCCAGGTCCAGCGGCGGGTAGATCGGGACGCAGCACGGCGCGACCGATCTAGCGGCCGCGCCGTGCAAGTGGTAGCGGACCGGCTCCGCAACTTTTTGCCTGGCGTCCTGCCGACGCTCGATCCGGAGGAAATCAATGTCCACTTCCGCTCTCGCCATGGTCACCGGTGCTTCATCGGGTATCGGCAAATCGTTTGCGCAGGCGCTCGCGGCGCGCGGCACCGACCTGATTCTCGTCGCTCGCAACAAGAGCCGCCTCGACGAGCTCGCCGCCGAGCTGCGAAGCCGGCACGGCCGCGACATCAGCGTGCTGATCGCCGACCTCGAAAAACCTGAAGAGCTCGCACAGGTCGAGAAACGGCTTCACGACGATGCCCGCATCGATCTGCTGGTCAATAACGCCGGCTACGGCGTGACCGGGAACTTCGCGGACCTGCCGGTCGATCACAGCCAGGGACAGATCGAGTGCAACGTCATCGCGCTCACGCGCCTGTCCCATGCAGCGCTCACGACCATGCGGACGTCGCGGCGCGGCGGCATCATCAACATTGCGTCGGGCGCCGCTTTCGTGCCGACGCCGCAGATCTCGGTCTACTGCGCAACCAAGGCCTACGTCGTCAATTTCTCGCTCGCGCTCAACGAAGAGACCAAGCCGTACGGCGTACGCTGCATGGTCGTCTGCCCCGGGTTTACCCGCACCGAGTTCCAGTCGCGCGCCAACTACGACACCAGCTCGATGCCGTCGTTCGTCTGGCAGACGGCCGACGACGTCGTGCGCGAATCGCTGGCGGCCTACGACAAGGGCGAAGCCATGCTGGTGCCGGGCTTCCAGAACAAGGTGTCGATGATGCTGACCAGCGTCATCCCGAAGACGCTGCTGGTCTCGCTCGCAGGCCGGTTCGGAAAGCAGCCGGTGAACTGAACAGGTCCTAAATCAATCCAACGTCAGAACTCTCCGCGCGTGTCGATTCGCGGAAAGAATCGACAGGCTCTGGTTAACGAGCCCGGAACTGTAGTTCTATTGCAGCGTGATCCGGGGGCCACGCACCAACGACGCCGCGGTCCGCAGCGACGCAGGGAGCTCGCTCTTCCTGCGCCTGGTTCTTCCATTCCTGCTGACGCTTTCCTGCCTGTTCGGCATCTCGGTCGCGGGCATGACCGTGCTGTCGGCGGTGCGCGCGTACGTCGGCGGAGAAGCGCTGTGGTCGAAGGCACAAAAGGAAGCCGTCTACCATTTGATCCGCTACGCGTCGTCACACGACCGCGACGAGTTCGACAAATATCGCGTCGCCCTCTCCGTACCGGAGGGTGACCGGAAGGCGCGCGTCGAGCTCGACAAGCCGGAGCCGGATTACGCGCTCGCACGCCAGGGTTTCCTCGAAGGCCGCAACGATCCGGCCGACGTTGACGGCATGATCGGTCTGTTCCGCCGCCTTCGTCACGTCGCGCTCGTCGACCGGTCGATCGCGATCTGGGAGGAAGCCGACGTTCATATCGCCGAGCTTTCAAGACTGGCCGATCGCCTGCAGGCCGAAGTCGAGAGGACTCCGCCGGATCGTGTCCGCATCGACGCCGCGCTTGCGGCGATCGATCGCGAGGCCGGCATCCTGACGCCGCTCGAAGATGCGTTCTCGTATTCTTTCGGACAGGCGGCGCGCGAGGTCGGCCGATGGCTGCTCGCGCTGCTCGCGCTCGCGACGGTGCTGCTCACGACCTGCGTAGTCTGGTTCTGCCGCGTCGTGCTTCGCGAACGCGAGCGGCACCAGCAGGCGCTGCGCGAGAGCGAGGAGCGCTACCGCACGTTCTTCGAAACCAGCATCGATGCGGTGATTCTCGGACGGCCGGACGGCGTCGTCGAAGCCGTCAATGCGGCGGCCTGCCGCATGTTCGGATTCGACGCGAGCGAGCCGGGCGGCGGCGCAGCGGATGCGTTTCGGGACTCGCTGTTCGACTCGATCCGGTCTGCGATGGCGGAAACCGTGCAGAGCGGCCGTTTCGGCGGGCAGTCGTCGTTTTCGCGCAGGGACGGCACGACGTTCGACGGAGAGGTCGCTGCCTGCCTGTTCACGGACTCGAGCGGGCATCAGAAGACGAGCGTCGTCGTACGCGACATCAGCGCCCGTCTTCGCGCCGAGCAGGAGATCCGCCGGCTCAATGCAACGCTCGAAGGGCGGGTCGCCGCGCGGACCGCAGAGCTCGAAGCCGCCAATCGCGAGCTCCTGGTGTTCAACCGCGAGCTCGAATCGTTCTGCTACTCGGTTTCCCACGATCTGCGGCTGCCGCTGCGTTCGATGAACGGGTTCAGCCAGCTGCTGCTGTCGGACTACGGCGCGGTGCTCGACATGCGTGGACAGAACTACCTGCAGAGCGTCCAGCGCGCATGCCGCAGAATGGGAAGGCTCATCGACGATCTTCTGAATCTCAGCCGCTACACGCGCCAGAAGCTGGTGCCGCAGGTCCTCGACCTCCGCGCCATTGCCGAGGAAGTCATCGACGAGCTGCGCGCCGAGCACCCCGGCGGCAACGTCGAGGTCGACATCTCGATGAACGGGCACAGCACGACATGCGGCGACGGCACGCTGGTGCGCGTGCTTCTTCGCCATCTGCTGGCCAATGCGTGGAAATTCTCTGCGGGAACCGAGCGCCCCCGAATCGAGTTCGCAGCGGAAGCGGACGGTGGCGAGGCGGTTTATTTCGTGCGCGACAACGGCTGCGGATTCGACATGGCCTACGCGGACAAGCTGTTCCGCATCTTCAATCGCCTCCATGCCGTCGACGAGTTCGAGGGGACCGGAATCGGGCTGTCGATCGTGCAGCGCATCGTGATGCGTCATGGAGGAAGGGTCTGGGCGCAGAGCGTTCCCCAACAGGGAGCGACATTCTACTTTACGCTGGGCGCGTCAGGTGAGGCCGAGATGGCGGCGAGCGCCTAGCGAATTTTCCGCATGGACTGGGCACCGCCCTCAAGGCATACAGTGGACGCGCGCTGACCTCGCGCGACGCCCGGAGCTCGAGCCGTTCCGGGCATCATCAGTCTCGATCCGGGAGGAACCAATGAACCGTACGCCCACCGCATTCCTGCGGCTTACTCTTGCCGCCTTCGTCGCCATGTTCGCCGCCGGGCTCGCCCGCGCGGACGTCCAGACGCCGGATCAGCAGAAATGCATCACGTCGCTCAACAAATCCGGAGCCAAGGTCGCTGCGGCGCAGGGAAAAGCCGACATCGCGTGCGTGAAGAACGCCGCCAAGGGCGACGAGCTCAATGCGACGGCGTGCCTGACCGCCGATAACGGCGGCAAAGTCGCCACCGCCGCCGGCAAGGTCGGCGATGCATTCGGCAAGTCGTGCGGCACGCTGCCGGATTTCGGACCGACCAGCGCAACGACAGTCTCCGACGCCGCCAAAGACAACACGGTCGATCTCGCGACCAGCCTGTTCGGCGCCGACGTGACCTCCGCCGTAGTGCTGTCGAGCGCCGATTCGGCCGGCGCCAAGTGCCAGGCGGCAATCGTCGCCAGCGCGCAGAAGATGGCCAACACGATCGTCAAGGAATTCAATGCCTGCAAAGCGGCGGGGCTCAAGGCCGCCACGATCGATTCCGCCAGTGCGCTGCGTGACTGCCTCGATACGGCGAGCGCCGATCTCAAGGGCAAGATCGAAGGCGCCGCATCGAAGGTGGACGACAGCGTGAGCGACAAGTGCGCAGGGCTCGATCTCGATGCGCTGCTCCCCGGATTCTGTCAGGGATTCACGCAGCCCGAGCTTTGCATTGCCGCACGCGCGCGCTGCAGCGCATGTACGATCGTCGACGGCATGGACTCGCTCGGCGCGGTCTGCGACCGCTTCGATGATGGAGTGGTTTCCAACGGCACGTGCTCGGAGACGCTGCTGGCAACCGAGCGCGTCTCGATTCCGGACGGCGTCGAGCCGGCCAACACGCCGGGCTCGCCGGGAGTCGTCGTGACCAACCCGAAACTGCTCACGCAGTTTCCGCCGAGCGGACCGAACCTGAACAGCGCCGAATACGTGCGCTGGCGGCTGAACGGGCCCGACGTCGCTCCGGACGCGATCCTGATCCTGGTGCCGGGCTTCGGATCGGGCGTCAATCCGCTGCGTACGCTGGCGGAAAACGTGATCCCGAAGATTCTCGCGGACAAGGGAATTCGCCTCGAAGTGTGGGCGTTCTCGCGGCGCGACGATCTGCTCGAGGATCGCGAAGGCATCCAGATCGCGGTCGCAGAAAAGGACGTCGCGATCGCGCAGGACTGGTACTACGGCGCGGAGCTCGGCCTGACGCTGCATCCGTCGCTCGTGGCCGGTCCCAACCGCCGCGCGGTGTTCTACGACTCGCACGCCGACATTCCGTTCCTTGCCAACTTCACGCCGCAGGTGTTCTCGCGCGACATCGACGCCGTCGTCGATGCGGCGCTGGCCGTCACACCCAACGTGTATCTCGGCGGCCATTCGGCCGGCACCGGGTTTGCCGCGCGCTACGCGTCGACCAACTTCAACCTGAGCGGAGTCGGTCCGGCCGATCCGGGCTATGCGAAGCTTCGAGGCATCGTGCTGTTCGAAGGCGGCGGCGGCTCGACCGCGGCGTCGGCGCCTCTGAGCGCAGATTCGATCGACCGTATCATCGCGAAAGCCGACGGCGGCCTGTTCGGTGCGGTTCGCGACAACGCGCCCCGCTGCGTCGACGGCACCACGCCTTGCACGATCGACACCGAAGCAGCCGACTGCATCGGGCAGGTTCCGCCCAAGTGCACGCTGCCGACGACGTCGTACACGAGCATCGGCGGTCTGCAGCCGCAGATCTACGCCGCCGGCGAAGTCGGCGCCGTTCAGGCCATCAAGGATCCCGAGCATGGCCAGGTCATCATCCAGGTCGACCAGGGATCGCCCGGCAACAACGCGGTCAGCGTCGTGCCGGGGCTTTCGCTGCTGCAGCCGCCGCTGGTTCCGGCCGCAACCGTCGAAGGCCTGTTCGGAATCTTCCTCGACGACGACGGGCCGAATGCGAATGTTCTGTCACCGGCGCTCGCGACGTCGATGGGTGAGCCCGGCGGAACCGTCGGTGGTCTGGCCGTATGGAAGGACATCGATGGAGACGGATTCATCACGAGCGCGGTCCGGCCCGACAATGGACCGGCGCCGACGACCCTGCCCGGCGGACACTGGGGAAAGGAAGTCGAGGTCACGCGCATCGACCGCCACATCCTGACGTTCATCGCAGGCGGAGAGAATGCGAGCGACTGGTACTACGCAGGCTCCGGCCTTTCGACGACCAGTGTCAGCGGAATCTGCACGGCGGGAAACTGCACGGTTGGAAAGGCCGGAACATGCGCGACCAACGGCGACTGCTCGCAGTCGATCAACCTCGATTCGTCGGCGCTGTCGGCCACGCGTCCGGACATTGCGAACCTGACGCAGGCGCCGAACATCAACGTTCCCGTCATCAACTTCGGCGGCAGCAACGGCCTCACGCCGGTCCCCGGTCTGTACACCGCGTTCGGCCAGAGCATTGCGACCTGCACGGCGCCGAGCTGCAACGGTTCGACGCCGCGCGTGGTCGATGCGGCAGTGCCGAACCCTGCGTTTCCGACGTTCGGCGGCATCGCCGGCGGCTTCGAGGTGTACATCAGCGAAGGCTATGCACACGTCGACGTGATCACGGCCGAAGACACCGAGGACAATCTGATTCCGGAGCGGCTCGACGACTTCCTCGAGAGGAACCTCGTCCCGTAACATCGAGCCTTCGCTACGGCGGGCTGCGAACAAGCGCAGCCCGCCGGTCAGCGAAGGCGACCGTCACGAAGGCGGCTGTCCGCGGCCCCGACCATCAGCGTAGCCGCCACAAGTCGAAGCGATCGACCGGCGTGCTTCCCCACGCCCACGGCAGATAGCCCCAGCCGTTCGAGTAAAAGCCCGCGCCGAGCTGCGAGCTGACGATGCGTCCGCCCGGCGACTGGTCGGTGACCGTCGCAACCAGCTCGCGACTGCGAAACGACTGGATCGGAATGCCGGTGATGGTCTCGACGCTCGAGACGACGAGATCGCCATGCACAGGATGCGGCGGCGTCGACGTCAGGCATCGTCCGCCGGCTTTCTCCGCATACCACTGGAATCCCCAGTGTCCGTTGAACCACACGTTCTGACCGGACGTCACATAGGGCGCGACGAGCTCTTCGGCTGCGCGACGACCGAGTCCGGCGAACGTCGAGTCGGCGCGCAGGATCATCACGCCGAGAATCGCGCCGGCCGCGATGAGGCCGCCGGCGATCGCATGCGCGCGAGGTCGCGGAAGCGAGAGCACTGCTCGCGCGGAGACGATCGCCGCCGCCGGCGCGCACGCGACGAGATATTTCGACGGAAAGTGAAGATAGATGACGATCGGAAGCGCGACGAGCAGCCACAGCGCGAGCATGCCGCTCGTCGGGTCGCGCCGCCGCACACTGTCGGCGACGACATCGGCGACGACCGCGGCGCCGAAACCGGCGACCGGCGCAATCCAGAGCCAGCCGGTTTCGTGCCCGTACCAGATCGCGGCCAGCGCCGCGGCCAGCCCGAGCCATGGAAACACGCTCATCCAGAACGTCCGGCCGCGCGAAAGCATCCAGGCCAGTCCGAGCGGCAGCAGCAGCACCCAGTGCACTCCGAACGCGATCGCATTCGAGCGCACGTTACCGAGGCTGCTGAACATCCCCGCAGCGCTGACCATGTCGGACGATCCGCCGAGCGGGTCCTGCACGATGCGAAGAACAAGAAGCATGAGAACAGGCGCAGCGACGACCGGCAGCCACTTCACCCACGCGCCCGCGCGCACGCGATGCGGCAGAAGCCGCGTGAACGGCGCAATCGGCGGCAGCGGAAGGAACAGCACGCCGAGCCCCGCCAGAAGCAGCACATGACTGCGGGCAAGCGGTGCGATGCCGAGCGCGAGCGCAGCGGCAACGCCTTGCATCGCCCTGCCCTCACGACCCCACGCATGCAGTCGTTCGACACCGACGAGCGCGAGCGTCATCGCGGCAATGTCCGGCATCACCGTGCCGGACATTCCAAGCACGGCCGGCGTCGCCGCGAGAAACAGCGCCGCGACGCGCGCAACCTCGTCGTCGTATCCGAGCCGGAGCGCAAGCACGGCGACCTCGAAGACCGCGAGCAGCACCAGCAGGAGCTGCTCGAGGTGCGCAACGATCTCCGAGCCGGATGCGAGCGCGACCGGCATCAGCAGCCATGCCATCAGCGGTCCGGTCGGCATGACCTGCGAGAGCCGCATCGGCTTCGAAACTTCCGACCACACCATCGTCAGCGCCGACGGATGCAGCGGATCAGTCAGGGCATACTCGGCCTGCCGCAGGAACACGGTATCGTCGATCGTGAACGCCTTGCCGGCGAACGGCAGCAGCAGGATTGCAGCGAGCGCAAGCGCCGGAAGCGCGGCAACCTGCGCGCGCTCGTAGAGCGAAGCGGGCGCAGCGGGCGGCTGCGCGCTTTCCGCGGTGGAAGGAATCGGGGCGGCCTCGCGAACAGGCCGGATCGCCGTGGCCGCGTCGCCTGTGCGCGCGAGAGCGGCGGGAGAAGGCCGGCGGCCCTCCGGCCCACGGCCTTTCTTACTCTGCGCCACCTTGCCCGCGCCACCGCTCAGAAGCCGGTCAGCGACCGGCCGCGATGATCTGACTCAGGTCGAAGTACTCTTCGCGCGTCCCTTCGGCATCGCCGAGATTGATGTACCAGCCCTGCTCGCCGGGAAAGCGCGCGCTCGGCAGCGCGCAGTACGTGGCGTGCTCGAGCTGGATGTCGACCATCGTGATCGACGGGTTGTAGCTGACTTCGTAGTCGAAGCCGTACTTGGCGCCCTTGAACGGATGGGTCGCGTACATGAAGTTGTTGATCCAGACCTTCCACAGCTCGCCCGCCTGGTCGTAGATGTCGGTGTACGGAATGCGGTAGCTGTCCTGGTCGAGATAGATGACGCGCTTGGAGTACGCGTACTGCGGAAACTTCGCCTTGCCTTCGACGATCCACACCTTGCGCGGCTCCCACGCGCTCGCGTGCATGAAGTCACCCGACGGCTTCTGCCACGTGACGGGAATGGCGTCGGCATGGAACGAGCCGAGGATCGTCTTCTCGCCGAGGTAGCTCCAGTCGAACCAGCCGGGGTTTCCTGCATATCCCGCATAGCTGTCCTGGTCGGTATCCTGGCCGAACAGCGCGTCCGATCGCTGCGCCGAAGACAGGCGGCGCACGCGGCGAAGCTGCGGCAGGTACAGCCACGTGTCGTCCTGGCGCGTGTAGTCGGCGTAGCGATTGAGCGTGAAGCCGGTGCCCTTCAGGTCGAACGGCTCGATCAGCGGATAGAGCGCTTCCTTGTAGCGCGACCCGTCGCGGCTCGGCATGACCGGTTTCGGATCGACCATCGTGCGCTCCTGGAAGTAGAGCCGCCGGATGTGATCGATGAGGAAGTGGCGCTCGACGCGAACCGGCTCGCCGTTCTTGCCGAGCCCGCCGGTGTCGCAGTCGAAGTTGCGAAGATCGAGGTCATCGACCGCGATTGCCGCATTGAAGTTGAACATGTGCTTGGCACCGGCCTGCTTGTCGCTTCCATCCACTTTCGGAAACGGCAGCCCCGCCACGTGGTTCTCGAGATGCGTCGAGTCCGGTGCGAGCTTGACCTGGCCCGAGTACTTCTCGGTGGCTTCGGCGAACTTCGGCGGGAACGCGACCTTCCTGTACGGCCCGACCTTGATCTCGGCGCCGCGGTCGACCGTCCATTTGATCGCCGGGCCGAGCAGGTCGATGTACTGGTCGACGTTCGCGCGCGTGATGACGGTTCCGGGCGCGGCGTCGACGGCGAGCGAACCGGTCGGCAGCGCGAGCACGCCCGCGAGGGCGGCGAACGATGAGACAGTGGCGAAAGAGACGAACGGAAGCCGTGCAGATCGGTGCTGTCCGAACGGCAGGGACTGGGTCAGGGTCCGACGAAATTTCACCGGGTAATTTCCTCCGGGGACGCGCCTTTTCGGTCGCTGTCGCCGCCGGTCCGTCTATCCGAAAAAGAAAATGGAAGGAACAGACGAAATTGCCCGGATGCTCCGCCGCTGCCTCGCGACAATCGGCGGCGTCCGGTTCCACAGGTCAGGCCGGTGATCTCGGGTATCCGGCTGTCCCAGGCTTTTAAGGCTATCCGGCTATCCGTGGATCAGAAGGGTGCCGAACAAGGTCAACCACATCACGGCCAGCACGAAACCGCTCGCGAAGTAGAGCCGGAAGCGCAGCAGCACATCGTTCGAGCCGAGATGGACGAAGGTGTGCGCGTAGCGAATGGCCACGTAGGCCCACGCGCACCCGATCATCCACCAGCTCACGTGATGCGTCACGTAGGTCAGGATGACGATCACGTGGAAGAGAGTCGGCACTTCGAACAGGTTGATGAAGTGCCGCGTGACGACGCGGATGTGCTCGGGCTCCTCGCCTTCCTGGTAGGTCTTGTAGAAGCGCACGTCGACCTCGCCGCGGCCGACGCCGCCGACGCGCAGCCGCGCGAGCTTGGCGAGCACGAACGCGACCAGCACGAACATCGCGAACGACGGGTAGAGGATCTGGTTGTCGAACGGAACGGTCATCGTAGTCGATTCACGCGATGAAGTTTTGGTGCGGCCGGCAGGATTCGAACCTGCGACCTACGGGTTCGAAGCCCGGTGCTCTATCCAGCTGAGCTACGACCGCACGCGCCGCTTGATACGAAGGTAACGAGGCCGAAGCAACGCTGCTCGCCGCTGCGCTCTTTGCGCAACGAACGACGTTACAGCGCGAGATCGGCTTCGGGCGTCGTTCCGGAACGTCTCGTTTTTCCGAGCGCGCCGGAGACAGCAGGCCACGACGGAACGCTTGCGCGAGCCTTCTCGAGGTCCTGCGGATAGTCGATCTCGATCCACTGAAGACCAGTGATCGCAACGCTCTCGACGTTGCCGATGCCCGCAAGGACGTTGACCGCCGACAGATACCAGCGCGCATGGCCGTCCGGCTGCGACGCGATCTGTTCGAGCGAGTCGACGAACAGCCGCGGGCCGTCGCCGCGCATCACGCTGAGACCGATCGCTTCACCGTCGGTGGCATCGGGCGGAAGGTCCTTGCCGACGCGGCGCACGCGCCCGTCACGGATCTGCACTTTCATGTCGTCGGCGTCGTAGGCGGGCTTGTTCGCGATCGCCATCGAGATCGGTGCCGGCCGGCTGCCGAGCAGCCGGCGCACGATGTCGGGCTGGAACAGCGTGTCGCCGTTGATCAGCAGGAAATCCTGCTGCATCGCGCTGCGAGCCGTCAGGCAGCTGATCAGGTTGTCGGTGGAGTCGTAAAGCGTGTTGTGAATCGTGAAGGTCTCGAAGCCCGCCGGCCGGCAGGTTTCGAGCTCGGCCTCCACCTGCGCGGCGCCGAAGCCCACCACAACAGTCGCGCGCTTGACGCCGGCAGCCTCGAGCGCGAGCAGCTGGCGCTCCAGAACCGTTCGCCCCGCAATTTTCAGAAGGCACTTCGGCAGCTCGGCCGTGTGCGGCAACAGCCGGCGTCCCTGTCCGGCGCTGAGTATGACTGCCTGCAAGAGAACTCCTTATTCCCGCAACCTCGACGGCACGGAGGCCGTCCGCCCACGATTACCCGCTCGGCGTCGATTCGCAGAGCGCCCTGACTGCGTCAAGAACGCGCCTGTTCACGACCCGCTCAGGATTCCTGAGCCGCAAGTCGCGCCGCCGGGTCCGCCAGAAACGCGCGAGCATAGCGCGGGACGCTGGAAATTGCATCGGGCTCGACCTTCTCGAGCCACGGCCGCATGGTCTCCCCGCGGCCTTTGGCTGCGAACCCCTGGGCCAGGCGCGTCAGCAGCACCCCGGAGGAAACCACCGTCCAGGCGGCCACCATTTCGAGCCCCCAGTCCGGCCGCCCGCACAGCGTAAGTAGTGAGAGTAGCAGCATATTCGGATTACGCCGCCCGGTGATCAGGCGAAAGAACGAGTCGAACGGCTGCCACGCGAACATCGAGAACGAAGCGACCCTGTGCGAGAAAAAGCGCTCGGCCATGCGCCCGCCGATGTAACCGGCAAAAATGGCGATGAGCGTTCCGCTGTACTGCGACAGATGCCCGCCGGACAGGCCCCACGCCCATGCGACGTACCAGAGCGGCGGATGCACCAGGTCGATGCCGTGATCGAAGATATGGCCCGCAGGGGTCGACGTGATCGTCACGCGCGCGAGCTTTCCGTCGACTGTATCCAGGAACGTCATGACCCAGCCGGCGGCAAGGCCTTCGAGGAACCGCCCCTGCGTAAACAGCCAGCCCGCGAGAATGACCAGCATCAGGCTCGCTGCCGTCACCGCGTTCGGACGGATGCCGAGCTTCGTGCAGATGCCGACCGCCCGCCGCGCCGGCGCCGGCCAGACGAACTTCGTCACGAGGTCGGTCACGCCCTTGTAGGATTCGTCGAACAGATAGCGCTCGAGCACCTCGCGATTGTCCTCGCGCACGTGCAGCACGCGCGGCCGGTTGGCCTTGAGGACCTTGCGCACGTAGCTCGCGCCGAACGTCGCCGCATCGCGGACCGTGACGCCGGGGATCGTGGAGGCGTCGAGCGTTCCCTCGATGGCGGCACACGCGGCGTCGGCCTCGGCCGCATCGACGTTCGCGGCGACGGCACGCGGCGGCCCACCGTGGGCCGACACCTGGAGGATCGTCGCCGGGCTCTTGAGCATGCCCTGCAGCATGCGATCGTCGAACAGCCAGTCGGAGCTTACGATCACGACCGGTCCGCGGCCGCTTGCGGCGGCGGACCCATGCACGATCTCGGTCACCCCGTGCGTGCGCAGCTGACGCTCGAGTCGCTCGCTTCCGGTCAGGCCCCACAGCCGCAGCTGCGAGCGCCCCAGAATGCAGGCGACGCGACGCCGTTCGGCGTCGGTGGCGTCGGTGCTCGTCATCGATCCCTCTCCTTCTCTTCCTGAATTGCCGGTCGTGGGCTTCCTGCCGATGCCTTGCGCTTGAGCCGGATGCTCTCGAGGACCCGCATATTCGTATCGAACCGGTAGATCCACGGAACGCAGGTCGGCATCTTGATGTCGCGGACGTCGTCGTCGGCAATGTTCTCGAGCAGCTTTCGCATTCCGCGAAGTACGTTCTTGTGCGAGACAACCAGCACGCTTCGTCCTGCCGCCAGCTCGGGCACGATCGTCTGCTCCCAGTACGGCAGCATCCTGCGGAACGTGTCCTCGAGGCTCTCCGTCCGCGGCAGCTCCTCGGGCGAGAGGTCCGAGTAAAGAGGATCAAGGCCCGGAAAGCGAGGATCGCCCTCCCGGAGAGGTGGCGGTTGGCACCGGTAGTCGGATTGCGTGCGGCGGATCCTCAACCCGTAGCGAAGCGTCGCCGAAAGCGGTCCCAGCCCCTGAAGTGCGCCGTAGTGGCGCTCGTTCAGTCGCCAGCTGCGTTCGATGCCTACGTTCTCGCAGCCGAGCTCCTTCAGGATGATCTCCGCTGTGACGAGCGATCGCCGCAGTACCGAGGAGTGACAGCGATCGAACGCATATCCGCCCTGCCTCAGAAGCTGTGCGGCCTGACGCGATTCCTCCATGCCGCCCGCGCTCAGGTCGATATCGGTCCACCCGGTGAAGCGTCCGACCCGGTTCCACTCGCTCTGGCCGTGCCGGAGGAGGATCAGCGTCGCGTGGCTCAACGCGACTCCGTTCGCAGCGTTTCTGCGCGCGTGCGCTCGCGACCCCGATTGGCCGGCTTCTGCTGTTTCATGATGCGGCGAACCTCGGCAGCAACCGCAGGCACCTCATCGAGCGGCGCGCGCGGCTTGACGTCGAGCACCGCGCCGTACGGCCGCGCAAAACCGCCGTCGATCAAGCGGCGATGAAGCTCGTCGAGCTCGCGCGGAGGACGCACGACGCCGAGGATGTGAACGATCCTCGCCAACCGGTGCAACAGCGGCGTCGTCGCTGCTGCCTCGGCCTTTGCGTAGGCTCCGACCACTGCTCGCAACCGCCGTCGGCGGGTGCCGGCGGCGAGCACCGGCAGTGGATAGATGTACAGCGGCTTCGTAGTCGCTGCCGCTTCGGCAAGCATCGACTCGCTGTCGCCGGTCACGATCAGGATGTCGCCGACGGCAAGGCATCCGAGATACGGATTGTCCGGATCGCCGCGTGTCCATTCGTAGAGACGAGCGCCCGCCGCGAGGTTCGCGCGCAACGCTCCGATTACATCGTTCCCGGTTCGCGGGCTCGTCACGATCATGAGCGAGCCGCCGGCGGCCTCGACCGACGCGCTGACGTCGGATGCCATGCGGACGGCAACGCCGGTGTCGAGAAGGTTCACTTTGGTCGAGCCGCCAACCAGCAGTGCAACGTGCGGGCGAGGCCGGCCGGCGAAAAGATCACGCCAGCGCTCGCCGGCCTGCCGAAGATCTTCCGGTGGAATCGCTGCGATCGGGGCCAGGGTTTCGACGCGCCGCGGATGCGGCGGAAGACCGAAGAAGCCGCACGACACGCTGAGGTCGAATGCGCCCGCGCGCTGGTCGGTGCCGCGGCGACCGAGCTGCACGATCCTCGTGCGGCCGCCGCTGCGCGCCTTGATCCAGCGCGAGATCGGCGCCGCCGCGCGCCCGGTCGCAATCACGAGGTCAGGCCAGGGCGGCGACAGCTCGGCCGACTTTGTGCGATCCAGACTGAGTGTCGTGGCCCCGAGCCACAGGTTGCTCCAGCGTCGCCGGTGATTGAATGCGAGCTGTTTGACCTCGTACGGCCAGCCGAGCTCATCGACGAGCGCAATCGACTGCCGGGTATGGCCGAGCTTGTGATCGGCGAGCACCCAGACGACGGGCGCGTGCGATCCGGGAAGGTCCTTGTTCGACACGTTGCTGGCGGCCGATACGGCGGGCGGGTCCGAAGCCATCGTTTTCGTAAGCACTGCCGGCATGCCGCTGAGCCCTTGCCGGTATCCATTCGCCGGCGCGGCGTCCGGCATACTAAACTGCACCCAAGGAGCTAGCGAGCGACGGTCCAGTAGGAGCTAGCGAGCGACGGTCCAGTGGGAGCTAGCGAGCGACGGTCCAGCGGGAGCTGCGGCGCCGCAGGAAGCTGGCCAGCGACGGTGCAGCGGGTGCGCTAGCGAGCGGCGCCTGAAGCGGACATAGTCGCCCGTTCGACCGGCTCGAATTACTACCATGCGCCTTCTTCTCGTCTTAGGCCGCCGATACCCGGGTCGCAGCCTTGTCATGCTCGTCTGCCTGTCGCTGGCGGCCGTCGCCGAAGGCATCGGCGTCTCGAGCATGTTCCCTCTTCTCGGGGTCGTCAGCGGCTCCGGAAGCGGCGGATCCCGCCCGGAGATTGCGCTGCGCCATGCGCTGGCCAACGTCGGCCTCGAGCCGACCATCGAGGTCCTGCTCGGGGTCATCGTTGCGGGCACGCTGACCAAGGCTGCGCTGACCCTGGTCGCCCAGCGCCAGATCGGATTCACCGTTGCGCACGTCGCAACCGATCTTCGCCTCGCGCTGCTGCGCGGGGTGCTTTCGGCGCGCTGGCTCTACTACGTGCGGCAGCCGATCGGCGCGCTCGCCAACTCCTTCGCAACCGAAGCCATGCGCGCTGCCGAAGCCTATCTTTTCGGCGCGACGATGATCTCGCAGATCATCGAAACGGCCATCTACGTGACGATTGCCGCAATGGTCTCGTGGCGTACGGCGCTTGCGGCTGCGGTCGTCGGGGCGTTTTCGATCGGTGCGCTCAGCGGGCTCGTGCGCCGATCCAAGCGGTTCGGCCAGAAGCAGACGCGCATCATGCGCGGCGTGCTCGGGCAGATGACCGACGTGCTCTACTCGGTCAAGCCGCTCAAGGCGATGGGGCGCGAGCCGCTGATCGCACCGCTGCTCGAGAACGAAACCGAAAGGCTCAACAGGATCCAGCGCCGCCAGGTGATCAGCAAGGAGGCCGTGCGCGCGCTTCAGGAGCCGGTCGTCATCCTGTCGCTCGTCGTCGGACTCTATCTCGCGATGAAATCGTGGAAGCTCGCTTTCGACGAGCTCCTCGTGCTGGCCATGCTGTTCTCGCGCGCGCTGTACGCGCTCAACAAAGTCCAGAAGTCGTACCAGCAGATGGTCGCGAGCGAGAGTGCGTTCTGGGCGCTGCAGGCGACGATCGACGAATCCACGCACCAGGCCGAGATCACCACCGGGCGCCTCGCCCCGACCTTCGACCGCACGATCTCGCTTCGCGGCGTCGACTTCTCGTACGGCGATCGTCCGATCCTCAATAACGTGTCGCTGACGATCCCGGCCGGCGAAGTGGTCGCCGTGGTCGGCCCTTCCGGCGCCGGCAAGACGACGATCGCCGATCTCATGCTCGGGCTCGTGCGCCCGCAGCGCGGCGAGGTGTACCTCGACGAAACCCCGCTCGCCGAGGTCGATCTGGCGGCGTGGCGGCACATGGTCGGATACGTGCCGCAGGAAATGCTGCTGCTGCACGAAGACGTGATGCTCAACGTCACGCTCGGCGATCCGAAGCTGAGCCGCGAGGATGCCGAAGAAGCGCTGCGCGCCGCCGGCGCGTGGGATTTCGTCTGCGAGCTGCCGCAGGGCATGGAAACTCCGCTTGGCGAGCGCGGCGCCCGGCTTTCGGGAGGCCAGCGCCAGCGCATCGCGATCGCCCGCGCGCTCGTCAATCGCCCGCGACTGCTGGTTCTCGACGAAGCCACCGCGTCGCTCGACCCGCAGAGCGAAGCCGGCATCTACGCAACCGTGCGTTCGCTGCGCGGCAAGACCGCGATCCTCGCGATCTCGCATCAACCGGGACTGCTCGAGGTTGCCGACCACGTGCATCGCCTGACCGACGGCGAGCTGGTGCGGATGACGTCGGACCCCGCGGCCGGCGACCAGGCGCACGCGCGCGCGATCTGACATTCGGTGCAAAACACGCCGCGAGCGGTGCCCTGAGGCGCCGCTCGCGGCAATTGCATCTTCACTCGCCCGACTGGAGCTCTTCGAGAATCCGTCCGAGCAGCGGGGCGCCATCTGCAACGGCGGATCCGTCGCTATCGACCGACCCGATCAGTGCGGGTCCCGTTGAGACGAACGCATACGTGAACACGTCCCCCTGAAGCTCGAGCCGAAGCGTCCTTCCGGAGTTCTGTATGCTGCCGTCGTCATCGACCGGCGCGCAACCGAGACCGTCGACGCACGCCGTGTCGTAGTGGAACGTGGTCGCCGATGTCACCGAGCCGGACAGCGACGCTTCCGGCAGCTCACCCGATTTGTCGTTGATATAGATGTCGATGCTGGCCCCGTTGGTCACGAGCTCCACGCTCTCGAACTCGCTTCCGTAGAAGTAGCCGCGGCTGGAGCAGTTCGTCTGCAGGTTGAGCAGCGGGCCGCTGGTCGGGCAGTTGCTCACGGGGTCGAAGCGCGCACCGACCGATTTGTCGATGTTGAGCATGACGGAGCACGAGGAAATACCCGAGCACGCGCCGCTCCAACCGGCAAACTTCGAGCCGGCGGCAGGCGATGCGGTGAGCGCCACGGTCGTATTGGTCGCGTAGCTCGCGTTGCACTGCGTGCCGCAGTTGATGCCGGAAGGACTGCTGGCAACCGAGCCCGAACCTGTTCCGCTTCGCGTCACCGTCAGCTCGTGCGTACCGTTCTGCACCGGCGGCGATTGGGCGACATTCGACCAGCGCGAGTTCGCGATGCAGATCTTCGGCCTTCCATTTGCCCGGACGCGGTAGTCGTACGTCGACGTACTGTCCGCGGTATCGTCTTCATAGACGGTTGCGTCGGCCGCGAGATTGGCGACCGTCACGAAGCTCGTCACGCCGCTGATGCGACGCTGCAGGCGGAAACCTTTCTCGTTGGAGCTGTTGTCGTGCCACGAAAGCTCGATGCCGCCGTCGCGGTGCACGATCGCGAGCTGAGTCGGCTTGGGCGGATTGGCGTTGAGCCAGCACAGGTTCGAAAAGGCCGAATTTCCCTCCGGGTTGTTCGCACGGATCCGGTATACGCGCGTCGCACCGGCGCCGACGGTATCGCCCGTGCTCGTCGCGTTAGCTGGAGGAAACGAAATCGTCGCCAGCGTCTGCTGGCTCGATCCTCGTTGAAGCTCGAACCTGCTTTCATTGTTGCTCCGGTCGAGCCACGTCAGCGAGACGACCCCGGCGCTTATCTCCTTCGCGCGCAACGTGGCCGGCGACGCCGGTAACGCCGCATGTGCCGCTGTCGCAGCGATGAGCGTCGCCGCGAGTGCTAAGGTGAGCTCAGAAAACCGGACCTGTTGGATAGTCATGCCGTGCTCCTTCTGCGCGCCGACGCGACCGTGCGGCAGCAGGGGGCGAAGAATAGTCGCAGCCCATCGCGGCGTCTGTGACTCCAACTACATCGGAAATGGACACGCGAGCCGTGCAGTGGCGATTGTCACTACCGACGACGGCCGATCAGTCGTCGCGAGCGCCGCCGCGGCGCACCGATCCGGGCCCGAAGCGCGCGATCAGATCATCCATCGCCTCGTTGAGCCGGTCGCGGCGCTCTTCGTCGTCGGAGCGGAACAGGCCGAGCTGGGCGGGACGTGCACCGTCGAGGTTGGAGAGCTGCACACCGATCAGCCGGATCGGCTGGCGCACAGCGGCCGCACGCCACAGGCCGATGGCCGCAGCCGTGATCGTCGGTCCGTCGTCGGTCGCGGCGTCGAGCGTCTTCGATCGCGTGAACAGCTTCCAGTCGACGCCGGGACCGGAGCATCGCCATTTGACCGAGATCGTGCGGCCCGCCCTGCCCTCGCGGCGAAGATGGCGCGCAACGCTTTCGCTGTGCGACAGCAGCACGGCCTCGATCAGCTCCTCGTCCGAGACGTCTTCGGGAAACGTATTCTCTTCGCCGCACGAGACGCGGCTGCGATCGGCTTCGACGGTGCGAAGGTCGTCTCCGCGCGCAAGCGCCTGCAGCGTCGGCCCCCACGAGCCGAGCTCGCGCTCGATGCGTGCGGAGTCGTAGTCGGCAAGCTGGCCGATCGTGGCGATGCCGAGAGAATGCAGGCGACGTTCGGTTGCCGGACCGACGCCCCAGATTTCGCCGATCCCGAGCGGACGCAGGAAATCGTTGGCGGCCGCCGATTCGACGATCAGCGCGCCGTCCGGCTTGGCACGCGCCGATGCAATCTTCGCGACGAGCTTGCCGGGCCCGCCGCCGACCGAGACGGCAAGCCCGAGCTCGTTTCGCATCTCGGCGCGAAGGCGATCGACGATCGCGTGCACGCCGCCGAACAGCCGCAACGATCCGGTCACGTCGAGATAGGCCTCGTCGAGCGACAGCGGCTCGACCAGCGGCGTGAAGCGATAGAACACGTCGCGTACGTCGGCGGCGATCGATGCGTAGTGCGACATGCGCGGGGTGAGAAACTCGGCGTGCGGGCAGAGCCGTCGCGCCTGGACCATCGGCATCGCGGAACGTACGCCGAACGGACGCGCTTCGTAGGATGCCGCGCAGACCACGCCGCGCTTGCCGAGCCCGCCGACGATGACGGGCTTTCCGCAAAGCCTCGCGTCATCGCGCTGCTCGACCGACGCGTAGAACGCATCCATGTCGGCATGAAGGATGACGGCCACCGCGCGAGGCTAACGCCGGCCGCGGGCGTCGCCAACCATCCGCAGTGCGCGATGCCGGAAAAAGGGACAGCTACAATTTCCCAGGCAGGCGCGAGAACGTTGAGGAAATAAAAATGTACCTGTCCCCTTTTTCAGGAGAGCAGGCGATGCGCGCGCGTCATCTGTTTCTTGATCGGGATCTCGAACGGGCATGCCGCCTGGCATGGCGCCGCGCAGCCGGCACAGACGGACGCCTGGCGATCGGCGCCGAGCCGGGCGTATTTGGCCATCGCGACGCGCTCGCTGCCATAGCCCTCGAAGTACATCGAGTAGCGCAGCACGTCGTCGATCGGCAGGCCGGCGGGACACGAATCGAGGCACTCGCCGCATCCCGGCCGGCAGTACTGGCGCGTGACGAGCTGGTCGTAGCGCTCGAGCACGGCCAGGTCTTTCGGCGCGACCGGCTGGCCGGATGCGAACAGGTACTCGTCCAGATGCGAGACCTTCGAAATCGACACGACCAGACCCGAGACGTCGGGGTTCGACTGGACCCACTTGAACGCGGCCTGCGTAAAGCTGTTGCGTTCGTCGGGCGTGAAGTCGGAGAGCACCGTGTGGTAGGCGCCCTTGAGCGTCTTCATGGCCACGAAACCGACACCCTTCGCGCGGGCTTTCCCAATGATATTGGACAGGTCAGGCCAGTTGTTGAAGTTGTAGGCGACCATGATCACGTGGAAGCGCCCGCTGTCCACGGCCTGGTTCATCACGGTCTCGAGCTCGGGCGTGTGGCTGGAGACGCCGAGGAAGCGGACCTTGCCCTGCTCCTTCAGCTTGTCGAATGCCTCGTGGAACGTCGGCGCCATCAGGCGCTCGAGCTCGTTGCACGCGTGGATGTGGCACAGGTCCAGATAGTCGGTGCCGAGCCGGCCGAGGCTCGCTTCGACCGCCGCGATGATGTCTTCGACCCTGGAGTTGGCCGGCAGGTGGCCGGCCGGCGTACAGAATTTCGAGACGAGGAACACCTTGTCGCGGCGCCCGCGAATCCCCTCGCCGACGACCCGCTCCGAGTCGTTATCCGAATAGTCCGGCGACGTGTCGAAGTAGTTGACGCCGCGGTCGATCGCGATGCGCACGACGTCCGGATCGCGCACGTGCGCGGTACCGAACGAGATATCCGACATTTGCCAGCCGGTCGTGCCGAGCGGCCGGTACGACTTTACGGTCGAGCCTGTCCACTCCGGTCGCGGCGATGTTGCCTCGGTCGGAGCGGAGGGAATCAGGAAATACTGGGTGCGGTACTTGAGAAGAGAATCGAGCCCGAGCAGGCCCGAGAAAAGACCGGCCTGCTTCAGAAAGTCGCGGCGGCCGGTCTTCTCGGAACCCATCGGAAATGGTCCTCGACGAAACCGATCAGGTCTCGTCGTTGTCGGACTCGGGCTTGGGCGGTGCGGGCTTGGCCGCGTCGCCGGGCTTCGGAGCGGGCTCGGCGGGCTTGCCTGCAGCGGGCGGCGGCGTTGCCGGCTTGACGGCCTCGGCCGGCGGCATCGCGGGCTTGGCGGCCGGTGGTGTCGCGGCCGGCGCGGCATTCGTCGCCGGCTTCGCCGGCGCCGGAGCCGCGGGCTTCGACTCTTCCGATTTCGTGCAGGCGGCTGCGCCCGTGATGACGAACGCGGCAACCATTCCGATCAAAATCCTGCTGAACATTGGTGTATCCCTGCCTCCTTGATGCGGCTTCTTCGGCCACCGAGGGTGCGAATCTTCTAGCATCGCACGCCGGTCAGCCCAACTCGCAGAGCGGCGCAACGTGAGAAAGGTCGCGTGGCGCAGATGGATCCGTGCGCGGGCTTGCGGTCAAGCTCGCCGCCAGGTCGTGCCCCCGGCCCCGTCCTCGAGCACGATTCCCTGATCGAGAAGCTCCTTTCGAACTGCATCGGCGCGCGCGAAGTCGCGGGATTTTCGTGCGGCGTTGCGTTCGGCGATCAGCACCTCGATCGCGTCCGCATCGAGGCCCGCCCTGGACGCCCCGCGCGCATTGTAGCGCTCCAGAAATTCGGCCGGCCGCGATGCAAACAGACCCATCGCGCTGCCGACGGCCCGGACCACTCCGGCTGATCGCGCGGCCGATGCGGCATCACCGGCGTCGAGCGCGCGATTGGCATCGCGGACCGAATCGAACAGCAGCGCGACCGCGCGCGCGCTGTTGAGGTCGGCGTCCATGGCCTCGACGAGCGGCGCAACCTCCGGGCTTTCGTGACCGTACGCCGGTATCGCGATCCCGGCGTCCTCGACGCGCGCGAGCGTCTCGTACGCACGGACGAGCGCCTTGGTCGATTCGGCGATTCCCGCCGGGCTGAAGTCGAGCGGACTGCGGTAGTGCACCGACAGCAGATGAAGGCGAAGACCTTCGGCTTCGACTTCCTTCAGCACGTCTTCGATCGCGAAGACGTTGCCGAGCGACTTCGACATCTTCTCCTGGTCGATGCGCACGAACGCGTGGTGCACCCAGTAACGGACGAAGTCGGATTCGTAGCCTCCGCACGACTGCGCAAGCTCGTTCTCGTGATGCGGGAAGATCAGGTCCTCGCCGCCGCCGTGGATGTCGAACGTGGGTCCGAGATAGCGCACGCTCATTGCCGAGCATTCCAGGTGCCAGCCCGGCCGGCCGGGTCCCCACGGGCTCGGCCACGACGGTTCGCCGGGTTTCGCCGATTTCCACAGCGCGAAATCCATCGGGCTCTTTTTGCGCTCGTCGATGTCGACGCGCGCCCCCGACAGCAGGTCATCGAGGTTGCGGCCCGACAGCGCGCCGTATTTTTTGAAATTTTCCACGGCGAAATACATGTCGCCGCCGCCGGCATCGTATGCGAGACCGCGGCTTTCGAGCGCTTTCGTCAGCTCGAGCATCTCGGCGATGTGATCGGTCGCGCGCGGCTCGAGGTCCGGCTGCGCGCATCCGAGCGCCGCCACGTCGCGATGCATCTCGCCGATGAAACGGTCGGCCAGCGCCTTCCAGTCCTCGCCGCGCTCGTTCGCCCGGTTGATGATCTTGTCGTCGATGTCGGTGATGTTGCGCACGAAGTGCACGTCGTAGCCGCGCCACCGCAGGTAGCGCACCATCGCATCGAAGAACACGAGCGAACGCGCGTGGCCGACATGGCAGCGGTCATAGACCGTGATGCCGCAGACGTACATCGAGATCTTTCCGGCCACGAGGGGCACGAAAGGCTCCTCGCGCCGCGTGCGCGTGTTGTAGAGGACGAGTGCCACGATGGATGGTTCCTATTCTTCGTTTTCGCGCAGCGCGGCGAGGACGCCGTAGTCTTCGAGGGTCGTCGTGTCGCCGGTGCTCTCGCGGCCGGATGCGATGTCGCGCAGCAGGCGCCGCATGATCTTTCCGCTGCGCGTTTTCGGAAGGCTGTCGGTAAAGCGCAGGTCGTCGGGCTTGGCGAACGCGCCGATCTCCTTGCCGACCCAGGCCTTGAGCTCGCTCTCGAGCTCCTTCGTGCGCGGGTATTCCCTGTGCAGCGTCACGAACGCGGCGATCGCCTCGCCTTTGAGCTCGTCCGGACGGCCGACGACGGCGGCCTCGGTAACCGCGGGATGGCCGACGAGCGCGCTTTCGACCTCCATCGTACCGATGCGGTGGCCCGAAACGTTCATCACGTCGTCGATGCGGCCCATGACCCACAGGTATCCGTCCGCGTCCACGCGCGCGCCGTCACCGGCGAAGTACTTGTCGCCGAAGCGGCTCCAGTAGTTCTGCACATAGCGGTCCGGATCGCCGTAGACGGTCCGCAGCATGCCGGGCCACGGCTTGCGTATGATCAGGAAGCCGCCCTGGTTCGGGCCGCACTCGTTGCCGTCCGCGTCGACGACCGCGATGTCGATGCCGGGAAGCGGAATCGTGCACGACCCAGGCTTGGTCGCGACGGCGCCCGGCACCGGCGAGACCATGATTCCGCCGGTTTCGGTCTGCCACCACGTGTCGACGATCGGGCAGCGCCCGCCGCCGATGGTGTCGCGGTACCACATCCACGCTTCCGGATTGATCGGCTCGCCGACGCTTCCGAGCAGGCGCAGGCTCGACATGTCGTGCTTGGCCGGATGCTCGTCGCCGGCGCGCATGAACGAACGGATCGCGGTCGGCGCCGTGTACAGAATCGTGACCTTGTACTTCTCGATGATCGACCAGATGCGATCGGGCGCGGGATGGTTCGGAACGCCTTCGTACATGACAGCGGTCGCGCCGCACAGAAGCGGCCCGTACGCGAGGTACGTGTGTCCGGTTACCCAGCCGCAATCGGCCGTGCACCAGTAGATGTCGTCCTCGCGCAGGTCGAAGACCAGACGCGTGGTCTGAAAGGCCTGGACCATATAGCCGCCGGTCGTGTGCACGACGCCTTTCGGCTTACCCGTGGTTCCCGACGTGTACAGGATGAAGAGCGGATGCTCGGAGTCGACCGGCACTGCATCGACAGGCTCGGCCTTCGCCATCAGGTCGTGCCACCACAGGTCGCGGCCGGCGGTCCAGCCGATTTCGTTGTTTGCACGCCTCAGCACGACCACGTGCTCGACGGTCGGGCACTGCGGCGCAGCCTCATCCACGATCGCCTTGAGCGACAGCACGCTGCCGCGACGGTAGCCGCCGTCGGCCGTCACGATCAGCCTGGTCCTGGCATCGTTGCAGCGGTCGCGCAGCGCGTCCGCAGAAAATCCGCCGAAGACGACCGAATGCGTCGCGCCGATGCGCGCGCACGCGAGCATCGCGATCGGCAGCTCCGGCACCATCGGCATGTAGATGCCGACGCGATCGCCGCTCTCGACGCCGAGCGAACGCAGCACGCCGGCAAAACGGCTGACCTCCGCATGCAGCTCTTCGTACGTCAGCGAACGCGAGTCGCCGGGCTCGCCTTCCCACAGGATCGCAGTCTTGGTGCGCCCGGGCCCCGCGAGGTGGCGGTCGAGGCAGTTGTAGCTGAGGTTGGTGGTCGCGCCGACGAACCATTTTGCGTGCGGCGGCTTCCACTCGAGGACGCTTTGCCACGGCGCGAACCAGTGCAGCTCCTTTGCAGCCTGCGCCCAGTACGCCTCCGGATCGGACGACGCGGATCGCCGGATCGCCTCGTATTCCTGTGCGCTGCGGACTCGCGCCTTGGCGGCAAACCCGGCCGGCGGATCGAACAGGCGCGATTCCTGGAGCTGGGACTCGATGTTCTGCGGCATGGCAACGTTTCTCCGATGACTTCGTCGCGAATCTCGATCGATGCGCCCGATTCGATGCGCAATGGATGTCCGGGGCGACCGTAGAGTGTCTGCTTGCCATGCAGAAGGTCGCCGGCTGCCTGCCGGTGGCCTGTAGTCGCCTGCGGAGTGGAGCTTCTAGCGGCCGCGTGAACCAATGTAAACGCACCGCCACGAAGCGATCACTCGACTCGAAAGTTGAGAAACGTTAAGCACTTCAGCAATGGCTGCTCCAGTAAGTGACGAAGCCCGCGCGCACCTCGAACAGACCGGGCGCACGGCGGGCGCGGCATTGGAGCCGCCGGCCGCCAGGCACGCGTCCGTACAGGCGGGTACGTCCGGCGCCGACGTCGCACTCCGCAACGTCTCCATGTCGTATGGCCGCCGGCGTGTGCTGCGTGATCTCTCGTGCGCATTTCCCGCCGGCGCCATCAGCGTCGTGCTCGGCGGCAGCGGCAGCGGCAAGAGCACCATCCTCAAGCTCATCGGCGGACTGATTGCCGCCAGCTCCGGACAGATCGACGTCGGGGGCCGCAACGTGGTCGGCCTGCGCGAATCCGACCTCTACGGCGTCCGCCGCGACCTCGGCATGATGTTCCAGAACGGCGCGCTGCTCGACTCCAAGTCGGTCTTCGACAACCTCGCGTTTCCGCTGCGCGAGCACTCGACCCTGTCCGAGCAGGAGATTGCCGATCGCGTGCACCACAGCCTCGCGTCGGTCGGCCTGTCCGACGTCGACGACCTGCTTCCGCGCGAGCTGTCGGGCGGCATGGTCAAGCGCGTCGCTCTCGCGCGTGCCCTCGTCGGACAGCCGAAGATCCTGCTCGTCGACGAGCCGTTCTCCGGACTCGATCCGCTGTCGACCAAGCTCATCGAGGCGCTGCTCGTGCGCATCAACCGCCAGCACGCAATGACGATGATCGTGGTCTCGCATCACATTCCGTCGACCATGCGCATGGCCGACCAGGTCGTGCTGCTGCTTCCCGACGGCGTGATCGCCGGATCCCCTGCCGAGCTATCCGGCGCGGCCGATCCGCGCGTGCGCCGTTTCCTTACCGAGGAAACCGACGATTCGGACGCAGTCTTCGCGAGCGTCGCCGAGTTCGAGCAGGGCGAGAGAAGGCCCGAGCGCCACGGTACGCAGCCGTGATCGCGCGCATTTCGCGCATCGGCCGCAGCGCCAACGGCGTCACCGGCGAGCTCGGCAGCATCGCCGCGTTCGCCGCGCACATCCTGCGTGTCACGCTTCGCCCGCCGCTCAGGCTGCGCGAGTTCTTCGACGAGCTGTTCAAGATCGGCGTGCTGTCGATCCTGATCATCTGCATCTCGGGCGTCGCCGTCGGCATGGTGCTGAGCCTGCAGGGCTACACGACGCTGGTGCGCTTCGGCGCGGAAAACTCGCTCGGCGCGGTCGTCGGCCTGAGCCTGATCCGCGAGCTTGGTCCCGTGCTGACGGCGCTTCTCACGACCGGACGCGCCGGCTCGTCGGTCACCGCCGAGATCGGCACGATGAAGGCCACCGAGCAGCTCGACGGCCTGCGCATGATGGCCATCGATCCGGTCGACTACGTGGTGCGGCCGAAGGCGTGGGCGATGGCCGTCTCGATGCCGCTTCTGACCGGGCTGTTCATCGTATCTGCGATCGGCGGCGGCTACTTCGTCGGCGTTCACCTGATGGGCATCGACGGCGGCACGTACATGTCGAGCATGGAAAACTCGGTCGACTTCGAAAACGACGTCGCCGGCAGCCTGCTCAAGGCCGGAGTGTTCGGCGTGCTCGTCGCGCTCATCTCGACGTATCGCGGCCACACGGCCGAACCGACGTCTTCCGGTGTGAGCTCGGCTACTACATCCACGGTCGTCATCGGATCGGTGTCGGTGCTGATTTTCGACTACATTCTGACCGCGTTATGGGGGGTCTGAGCAGCATGAACGGTAGCAGCACCCGCGATTTCGTCACCGGCCTCTTCGTACTCGGCGGGTTCGTCGCACTGGCCTGGCTGTCGTTCTCCGTCGGAGGGCTCCAGTACAAAGGCGACGGCGGCTTTCCGGTCTACGCATTGTTCGATCAGGTGGCCGGCCTCAAGCCGAAGTCGCCGGTGGAGATCGCAGGCGTGCGCGTCGGCCAGGTGAAAAGCATCGGTCTCGACGACACGTTCCGCGCGCGCGTCGATCTCGATCTCGATTCGAGTCTGAAGCTGCCCGTCGACAGCTCCGCCGCGATCGTCACCGCGGGAATTCTCGGCGACCGCTACATCCAGCTCACGCCGGGAGCCGAGGACGAGACGCTCAAGCCCGGAGAACAGATTCCGTACACGGAAAATGCCCTGGTGCTGGAACGGCTGATCGGAAAGTTCCTCGTCAACGTCGGCGACAAATCGAAAGACGGCGCAGCCAAAGACGCCGGCAGCGGGAGCACGCCATGACACATTCCGGATCGGAACGGCGGATCCGCTGCACGGCTGCGGCCGCGCTCTTTCTGCTCAGCGCGGCGCACGGGGCCATCGCCGCCGAGCATCCCGCCGCGAGCGGACCGAGTGCGAAACAGGCTGCACCGGCGACGTCGCACGAGTCTGCGCCGGCAACCGCAAATGATCCGTGGATGCGGATGAACCGCAGCATCTTCCGATTCAACGATGCGCTCGACCGCTACGCGCTCGAGCCGGTCGCCAGAGGCTACGACTTCGTGACGCCCGATCTCGTGCAGGGCTGGGTCACGAACTTCTTTCACAACCTCTGGTTTCCGGTCACGTTCACCAACTGCGTGCTGCAGGCCAAGCCGCACGAAGCGACGCAGACGCTCGCGCGATTCATCATCAATACGACCGCGGGCATCGGCGGCTTCGGTGATCCGGCGACGAAACTTCACGTGCCCGCACCGGTCGAAGATTTCGGCCAGACGCTCGGCTACTGGGGAGTAAAGCCGGGACCGTTCGTGATGCTGCCGTTGTTCGGACCGTCGACTGTGCGCGACACATTCGGCCGCGCGGCCGACTCGGCCACGAGGGTGTGGCCGTTCTTCGTGAGCTGGTGGGTGTCCACCCCGGCCGGCGTCACCGAGGTCATCAACACGCGCGCGCGCTATGCCGACGACATCGAAGATCTGCGCGAGTCGTCCGTCGACTTCTACGCTTCGGTCCGCAATGCGTACCTGCAGCGGCGTGCGGCGCTGGTCGCCGATCGCGTCGGCAAGGAGAACGACCAGGCCACCGAGCAGGATCTCTATTTTCCGGAGGAGGAGTAAGCCCTCGATGAGAACATTCGCCCTTTCCCTCGCGTTGGTCGTCGTATGCGCCGTGTTCGGACCGGCGGCGGCCGCAACCGAGGCCCCGGAGAAATTCGTCGCGCGCACGTCCGACGAGGTCCTCGCGATCCTTCGCGACAAGGCCCTCAACCACGATGCGAAGATCTCCCGCCTCGAGGCGATGCTCGACGAGCGCAGTGACTTCGACACCATTTCGAAGCTGGTGCTCGCGTCGCACTACCGGCAGTTCAGCGACGACCAGAAAAAGGAGTTCATCACGCTCCTGCATCGCTACCTGACGACGACCTACGGGCGCCAGATCGACAACTACGCCAACGAGACCGTCAGTGTCACCGGAGGCCGGCCCGAAGCGCGCGGCGACTACACGGTGCAGACGAAGATCAAGCGCACTACCGGCGCCGATCTTTCGGTTGAATACCGGCTGCGCAAGGTCGGTGAAGACTGGCGGCTGATCGACGTGATCGGAGAAGGCATCAGCCTGGTCTCCAACCTGCGCTCGCAGTTCGGCGAGATCCTGAATGACGGCGGTCCCGACAGGCTGATCAAGGTCCTGCGCGAGAAGAACGCCAGCGGCACGCCGGCCGACCTTCCACTGTCGAAAAAGAGCTGATCCGCCGACCGGAAATCGGGGACAGACACCGATTTCCGGAAATCGGTGTCTGTCCCCGATTTTGTCCCGATCCCGGCCTTGTTCCTGCCTGTCGGCAGGCTGTCCGCAGGCAGTAGGCAGGCTGTTAGAAGGAACAGCCGCGGCCTTGCACCAAATCGCGGCGCGGAACAAAAGGGCCCCCTTTCCAGCCGGATAGGCGGACAGGAGACTTCGATCATGGCTCACGTCTCGAATCCCACGGCGCCTGCGGCGCCGCGACCACTGGCGCCGCGCCGTTTCGGCCAGACGATGCGGACCGACAAATGGTGGGTCCAGCCGGGCAGCGTCTTCCTTCTGCTCAGTGCGTTCGTCGCGTACTCGACGTGGGCGGCTTTCCAGGGCGACCATTACCATTACGGCGGCTATCTCTCGCCGTTCTACTCGCCGGAGCTTTTCGGCGACTCGCCGCACGCGTGGTTCGGACCGAAGCCCGGGTGGTGGCCGAATGCCCTTCCGTTCTCGCCGGCGCTCCTCATCCTGTGGATGCCCGGCGGTTTCCGTTTCACGTGCTACTACTACCGCGGCGCGTACTACAAGGCGTTCTGGGCCGATCCGGTGAGCTGCGCCGTCGGTGAGCCGCGGCATTCCTATCTCGGCGAGAACTCGTTCCCGCTGATCCTGCAGAACCTTCACCGCTACTTTCTGTTCCTCGCCGTGCCGTTCCTGTTCATCCTGCTTTCGGATGTCTGGAAGGCGCTCTGGTTCACCGATGCATCGGGCCACACGACGTTCGGGATCGGCCTCGGGACGCTGCTGCTCGCGGCCAACGTGACCCTGCTGTCCGGCTACACGCTCGGCTGTCATGCCATGCGCCACGCGGTCGGAGGGCTGTTCGACCAGCTCTCGAAGCATCCCGTCCGCAAGGTCGCGTACGACTGCTCGAGCTGCCTCAACCGCGGACACATGCGCTGGGCATGGGCGTCACTCGTGATGGTCGCGTTCTGCGACCTGTACGTGCGCATGCTCTCGATGGGCATCTGGCACGACTGGCGGATCCTCTGATGGCCGATTACGAGTCAGTAGAGCACGACGTGCTCGTGATCGGCGCCGGCGGCGCCGGCCTGCGCGCCGCCATCGGCGCGGCCGAAGCCGGCGTTCGCGTCGGCATCGTCTGCAAGTCGCTGCTCGGCAAGGCGCACACCGTCATGGCCGAAGGCGGAGTCGCTGCCGCGCTCGGTCATGTCGACGACCGCGACAACTGGCGCGTGCATTTCGCCGACACGATGCGCGGCGGACAGTACCTGAACAACTGGCGGATGGCCGAGCTGCACGCCAAGGAAGCTCCGGACCGCGTCCGCGAGCTCGAAGCCTACGGCGCGGTGTTCGACCGCACGCCCGACGGCCGCATCCTGCAGCGCAACTTCGGCGGGCACCGCTACCCGCGCCTCGCGCACGTCGGCGACCGCACCGGTCTCGAGATGATCCGCACGCTGCAGGATCACGCCATCCATCTTGCCGTCGACGTCCACATGGAAGTCACCGTGATCTCGCTGCTGAAGGATGCGGGAAGGATCGTCGGAGCGTTCGCCTACGATCGCGAACGCGGCAGGTTCCGGCTCTTCAAAGCGAAGGCGATCGTGCTCGCGACCGGCGGCGTCGGACGCGCGTACAGCATCACCAGCAACAGCTGGGAATACACGGCCGACGGACACGCCCTCGCCTACAACGCCGGCGCCGAGCTTCAGGACATGGAGTTCGTGCAGTTCCATCCGACCGGAATGGTCTGGCCTCCGAGCGTGCGCGGAATCCTCGTGACCGAAGGCGTGCGCGGCGAAGGCGGCGTGCTTCGCAACAGCGAAGGCCGCCGCTTCATGTTCGACGACATTCCGGAAAACTATCGCAGCCAGACGGCGGACACGCCCGAAGAGGGCTGGCGCTACACGCAGGGCGACAAGAACGCCCGCCGTCCTCCCGAGCTGCTCACGCGCGATCACGTCGCCCGCTGCATCATGCGCGAGGTTCGCGCGGGGCGCGGCTCGCCGCACGGCGGCGTGTACCTCGACATCGCGTGGATCAAGGAGAAGCTTCCCAACGCGAGCGAGGTGATCAAGAAGAAGCTCCCGAGCATGTACCACCAGTTCAAGCAGCTCGCGGACATCGACATCACCAAGGAGCCGATGGAGGTCGGGCCGACGACGCACTACATGATGGGCGGCATCCGCGTCGACGGCGACACGCAGATGACGAGCATCCCCGGACTGTTCGCAGCCGGCGAATGCGCCGCGGGCCTGCACGGCGCCAACCGGCTCGGCGGCAACTCGCTGTCGGACCTGCTGGTGTTCGGCAAGCGCGCCGGCGACCATGCGGCGTCGTTCGCACGGGCCGAGCGTGCCGGTGCCGTCGATGCTGCGGCCGTCGACCAGGTCGCGCGCGAGTCGCTGATGGCCTTCGAACGCGGCGCCGGCGGCGAAGGGCCGTACCACGTCCAGCACGACCTGCAGTCCATGATGCAGGACCTCGTCGGCATCGTCCGGCGCGAAGACGAAATGCAGCGCGCCCTCGAAGCGCTCGGCGGGCTCAGCCAGCGTGCCGAAAAAGTCGGCGTCGGCGGCAACCGGGAGTACAATCCGGGCTGGCATACGGCGATGGACCTCGGCAACCTCATTGCGATCTCCGAAGCGATCACGCGCTCGGCGCTCGAGCGCAAGGAGAGCCGCGGCGGACACTTCCGCGACGACTTCCCCGACAAGGATCCGGCGTTCGCAAAGTTCAACCTCGTCGTGCGCAAGCGCGACGACGGCGGCATGGCGATCGTGCGGCAACCGATCGCTGCGCTTCCTGCCGAGCTTGCGCAGGTCATCGAGGAGCAGAAGTAATGGCAACGGCGACGTTCCGGATCTGGCGCGGCGAGAACAACGAAGGCCGCTTCGAGGATTACACCGCCGAAGTTTCCGAAGGCATGGTCGTGCTCGACGCCGTCCACGAGATCCAGGCGGACAAGGCCAACGACCTCGCGTGCCGGTGGAACTGCAAGGCCGGCAAATGCGGCTCGTGCTCGGCGGAGATCAACGGCAAGCCGCGGCTGATGTGCATGACGCGCCTGTCGGACCTCGACCTGGAAAAGCCGGTCACGGTCGAGCCGATGCGGGCTTTCCCGCACATCCGCGATCTCGTCACCGACGTGTCGTGGAACTACCGGGTCAAGAAGCGCATCGCGAGGTTCACGCCGCGTCCGCCGGACGCGCCCGACGGAACCTGGCGCATGCAGCAGAGCGACATCGACCGCGTGCAGGAATTCCGCAAGTGCATCGAGTGCTTCCTGTGCCAGGACGTCTGCCACGTGCTGCGCGATCACCAGAAGCACGACGAGTTCATCGGCCCGCGTTTCCTCGTCTACGTGGCCGCGCTCGAGATGCATCCGCTCGACACCGCCAACCGCACCAACGAGCTGCGCGAAGCCTACGGCATCGGCTACTGCAACATCACCAAATGCTGCACCACGGTGTGCCCGGAGAACATCACGATCACCGACAACGCGATCATCCCGCTCAAGGAACGCGTGATCGACCGCTACTACGATCCGATCCGCTACCTGATCCGGAGGCTGCGCGGAGACACCAGTGCCTGAGCTCAAGAGGCTGACGGCTGCGGGGATTCCCGCCGCGCTCGAGAAGGCCGAGCAGTACCGGCTTCTCAATCAGCCGTGGGCTGCGCAAAGCATCTGCCTCGACATCCTTGCCGTGGAGCCCGCGCACCAGCACGCGCTTCGCACCCTGCTGCTTGCCTGCACCGACCGCTTCGTGACCGACAACGGTGCGCTGACGCGCGCGCGCGACACCGTCGCGAAACTCACGTCGGCGTACGAGCGCGCGTACTACAGCGGCATCATCTTCGAGCGGCTCGCCAAGGCGCAGCTCGACCTTCGCGTGCCCGGCGCCGGTCACATGGCGTGGGACGAGCTGCACGAAGCGATGGCGTGCTACGAAAAAGCCGAGTCGATGCGCCCCGTCGGCGACGACGACGCGATCCTGCGCTGGAACACCTGCGCGCGGCTCCTCAACGAAACCCCGAACATCGGCCCCCGCCCCGAGCGCGACCACGAACCCGTCACCGGAGAATAAAATGGGGACAGGTACATTTTTAAAAAGCCTGTGAAAACAGGCCTCCTTCTCAGCCGACCATCGTCAGCCCGCCCGAAACCGACAGCACCTGCCCCGTCACGTAGCGGGAATCCTCCGACAGAAAGAACGCGATCGCGCCCGAGATGTCTTCCGGATGCGCGATGCGGCCGAGCGGAATCGAGCGCGTCATCGCTTCGATGATGCGGTCGCCGCTCGGACGGTTGCGCACCGAATCGAGAAGATTCGTGTCGGTCGGACCCGGGCACACCGCGTTGACGAGGATGCCGTTGCGCGCCGACTCGCGCGCGAGCGTCTTGACGAAGCCGAGCAGGCCGGCCTTCGCGGCGGCGTAGACGGCCTCGCCGGTCGACCCGACTCGCGCCGCATCCGAGCTGATGCACACCACGCGGCCCGAGCCGAGCGACACCATCGCCGGCAGCAGCGCGTGCGTGACGTTGAGCGTACCGACGAGGTTCACGTCGAGGATGACCCGCCAGTCGGCCGGATCGCTGTCCTTGAACAGCGACAGCCGATCGATGCCGGCGTTATTGACGAGGCCCCACGGAGCGCCGATCTCGCCGGCGGTGCGGTCGCGGGCCGCGTCGACCGATTCGCGGCTGCTCACGTCGCAGCCGACGGCGATCGCACGTCCACCGCCATCGCGAATCTCGGCCGCCGCCGATTCGGCGCCGCCGAGATCGAGATCCCAGACCGCGACCGCAAATCCGTCGTGCGCAAGACGAAGGGCCGTGGCGCGGCCGATGCCCGCGCCGCCTCCGGTGACGACCACACTTCGGTTCGTAGCGTTCACTGTGCTTTCTCCAGAGCCGTCACGTCGTTCCTCCAGTTCGTCGCTCGAAAACGTTGAGGAAAATTAAATGTACCTGTCCCCATTTTTGTCCAGATACTGTGCGACGAGCTCGCGGTTGACGGTGGCGTCGCCGTAGGTCTGCTCGTCGGCCTTTAGCCTCTTGAAGAAGATGTGCAGGTCGTGCTCCCACGTAAAACCGATGCCGCCGTGAAGCTGGACCGCGTCGGCCGCGACGCGCGGGCACTGGTCGCTCGCGAATGCCTTGGCCATCGCGGCCGCCAGCCGGCGATCGGGCGCGTCCGTGTCGCACGCCCACGCGGCATAGTAGACGAGCGAGCGTGCATGCTCGACGGCAACCTTCATGTCGGCGCAGCGATGCTGGATCGCCTGGAACGTCGCGATCGGCCGGCCGAACTGTTCGCGAAGGCCGACGTAGTCGACGGTCATCGCGAGCGTCCGGTCGGCGGCGCCGACCATCTCCGCGGCAAGCGCAACCTTGGCGCCATCGATCACGTGGTCGAGGACCGAGCTGTCGTGTGCGCGGCCTCCGAGCAGGCACGGCGACTCGAGCCGGACCTGCTCGAACGACGCGGTGAAAAGCCGGCGGGTCTGGTCGACGGTGCGCATCGGCTTGATCACGAGGCCGGGAACGTCGGTCGGCAGCAGGAAGAATCCGATGCCGTCGTCGAGCAGCGCAGCCACGATCATGCTGTCGGCATCTCCGGCGTCGGGAACGAACAGCTTGGTGCCGCCGAGCACGTACGAAGACCCGTCGCGCTGCGCGCGCATGTCGATCGCATCCATTGTCCAGCGCGCGCGCCGTTCGGCAATCGCACACGCGAGCACGCGGCGGCCCGCGGCAACCTCCGGCACGAAAGCCTTCTTCTGCGATTCGTCGGCCGCGCGCGCCAGCAGCGGCAGCGCGAGCGAAACCGTCGAGACGTACGGACCCGGAAGCGCGACCGCACCGGCCTCTTCGAGCACGAGCGCAAGATCGAGAAGCCCGAGGCCGCTGCCACCGAGGCTCTCGGGAACTGCAAGCCCGACCCAGCCGAGATCGGCGAGCGCTTGCCACGACTCGCGCGGAAAGATGCGGCTCTCGTCGAGCATTGCACGCGCGAACGTGATCGGAAGCTCGCTCGCGAAATACTCGCGAACTGCGCGCCGGAGCTGTTCCTGATCTTCGCTGAAGCCGAAATCCATGATTCGCCCGCGACGCCCGAAGCCCGTCGGCTACTTTGCGGCCGCGCCGGGCGCGGCGACCGGCGGCGGCACGGGCGCATCGACAGCGCCGTTGCGGCGTTGATCTTCAACAGCGCGGCTTCCAGCGGGCGATGCGGCGCGACTTGGGGCCGGCACATCGGCGCCGGTTGCCGCGGGCACATCGCCGGCCTGCGGAGTCAGCGCCCCGCCCGATCCGCGCTGCCGCTCGACGTTCTCGAAGACCAGGTCGATGTAGTACTTCGCGTTGAGCCCGATCAGCGCAACTTCGTCCTTGCCGGAGCGTTTCGCATAGACCGAGGTCCGCGTCGGATTGAGCTCTCCGAGAATGATCGTCGAGACCAGCGCGCCCTGCTGCTCGATGCGGATGCGCGCACGCGGCGGCACGAATCCGAACTGGCCTTCGTGCTCGACTCCCTCGGAGACGATCTCGATCGGCGGCAGCGACGTGAAGCTTTCGAGCACGGCATCGATGACGTCGCCCGGCGGCGCCAGGCCTTCGGGCTCGGTGACGATCCACTTCCCGTCCTTGCGCTCGAACTGGACCGCAAGGCCGTCCTTCTCGATTCGCACGCGGTCGATCCGCTCAGGAACGGCCTCGAGGAACGGCGTGGTCTGCTTGACGGTCGCAGCCGTGGCCGCTTCACGCTCGGCCGCGACGCCGTTCAGGTGCAGCGTCAGCGCGGCCGCCAGCGCGAAATAGACGACGATGCGCAGCCAGCTCATTCGGAGTACCTGCGGCGCAGCAGCACGAAGATCGCGGCCGCGAGGAACAGCCCAGGCTGCCACAGCACGGAGAAACGAAAGATGTTCTGCAGGTCGCCTTCGCTGATAAACAGCTGGTTCTTGCCCGGCGTCTTCTGCTGCGGACGGCTGCCGATGAGCTCGTCCTCGCGCGCGAGCCAGCTTACGCCGTTGACGAGCAGGTCCTTGTTTCCGAGATAGTCGATGAAGCGGTTGGTCGCGAAATCCGAATCGCCGAAGACGAGCAGGCGCGTCTGGACGCCCGGCTCGGTTGCCTTCGTCGCGGGCTCGGTCACGAGCACTGCTACCGGAATCGGTCCGTTCACGTCACGGCCGGCGACGAAGCGCGCTTCGCTGCCCGCGATGATTCCCGGATCGTAGCTGGCCCAGCTCCGAACGCCGGTCTTCAGCAGCGTCGTCGCCGAGCGCCCGCTCGCTTCGTCGTCGTGCGCGACGACGGCTGCGGCCAGAGAGAACAGCGGCGGCGCCTTGAGCGTCGAGGAGATCAGCTGCTGGCGATTGACGTCGGAGAGCACCGTCGACCACGGCTCTCCGCCGGCCATGCGGTTTTCCGTATCGACGACGATGTTGGCGCCGACCGCAATCCCATACGATCCGAGCAGCGCGACCAGCTTTGGCGCGCGGAACGGATCGATCAGCACGAACAGCTTGCCGCCGCGGTCGAGCCAGCCGGAAAGCACGCGGGTTTCGGCTTCGAGAAAGTCGCTCTGCGGGCCGGGGATCAGGATCACGTCGGCGTCCGCCGGGATTTCGGCGCCGCCGATGAGGCTCAGCTTCTCGACGATGAACGATTCGAGCGAAAGCGCGTCGCGCACCAGCGAGCAGCCGTCGTGCCGGTCGGTGTTTTCGATCGAGCATTCGCCGTGCCCGGTCAGCGCGTAGACCTTCTTCGGCTCCTGCAGCACCTTGAGGATCGCCGACATCAGCAGCTGCTCGCTCGGATTGCTGAAGTCGGCCCGCTTGCCGTCCGACTCGACGACCGTCGATCCGTACGAGCTGACGCCGTACTGCGCCGCCATCGCCGGATTGCGGTTGACGTCGACGATGTCGTACTCGATGTGCGGGTTCTCGTGCGAGACCTGCCACAGCAGGTCTTTCAGCGGAGTGTTGCGCGGGTCCTCGGTGCGGATGAACCCGCGGATCTTGATCGGCTTGTCGACCTTGGCGAGCACCTGCTTTGCGTGAGCCGAAAGCGTGAAGCGGTTGCCGGACGAGAGGTCCCAGCGGACGTTGTACACGTAGGTCTCGCCGACGATGGCCATCAGCAGCCAGATGAGGCCGACCGTTGCCGCCGCAAGCTGGACCCAGCGCAGCCACGCGTGCGAGAGGTTCACCGGCGTCCCCTCCACTGCCGCGATTCCATCGATCGCATCGTCAGCCAGCCGGTCAGCACGACGATCGCGAGGTAGTACGCGATGTCCTTGAGGTCGACGACGCCGCGCGAGAACGGCTCGAAATGGTCGTACGCGCAAAGCTGCGACAGGAAGAACAGCCAGTCGCCGGGTACCGAGGCCTCGTTCCAGGTCAGGTTCCACAGAAGCAGGATCACGCCGTACGTGAACATCGCGGCGATCAGCTGCGTTTCGGTCATCGATGACAGCCAGATACCGATCGAAACCATAGCCGCGATCAGCAGCATCAACCCGAGATAGATCGCGACGAGCTGGCTGATCTCGAACGGCTGCACGCGCCAGATCAGGTACGGATAGAGCGCCGTCGAGCCGACGATGACGACGAACACCGAAAAGCATGCGAGGAATTTGGCGGCAAGGATCTGGAAGTCGCGAAGCGGCGCCGTATACAGAAGCTCGATCGTGCCGAGATGCTTCTCTTCGGCATAGACGCGCATCGTCACCAGCGGAATCACCGTGATGACGACCTTGACGATGTCCGCGTACAGGCGCTGCCAGAGATGCTCGAGAATGCTCTCGCCGAAGCTGAACGTGATCATCGCGTTCAGGTTCGTGTAGAAGTAGTACCCCGACAGCGCGAGGAATACGGCGCCGACGAAGTAGACGAGCGGCAGGCTGAAGAAGCCCCGGAGCTCCTTGCCGAGCAGCGCGGCGAACTGTCTCACGCGTCGGTGCTCCCGGACCGCGCGAGGATGTCGACGAACAGGTCCTCGAGGCTCATCAGCCGCGGGCTGATCTCCTGCACCGCGCAGCCGCGTTCGACGAGCTTTTTCGCAAGCTCGGGGCGGATCGCCCCGCCGCTTCGCGACGTGACGGTGAGCGTCAGCGTGCCGTCGGCGGCGCGCTCGGTGACTTCGACGTTGTCGATCGCGCCGACGTCGCGCACGGCAGCGAGGATCGACTGCTCTCCGCCGCTTGCCCGCACCAGCGTTTCGCCGCGGCCGGCGGTCTTCTCGGTCAGCGCTTCGATCGAGTCGGTGGCGATGACCTTGCCGTGGTCGAGGATCAGCACCCGCCGGCACGTGACGCTGACTTCGGGAAGGATGTGGGTCGACAGCAGCACGGTCGCAAGGCCCGACAGCGTGCGGATCAGCGCGCGGATCTCGACGATCTGGCGCGGATCGAGGCCGACGGTCGGCTCGTCGAGGATCAGCACCTGCGGCTGGTGAATGATCGCCTGCGCGATGCCGACGCGCTGGCGGTAGCCCTTCGAGAGCTTTCCGATGTGCCGCCGCGCCATGCTCGTAAGGCCGCAGACGTCCATCGCGTCGGTGACCGCGCTCGCGACGCGCCCGTCGATGCCCCGCACCTTCGCGGTGAACGCGAGAAACCCCTCGACGGTCATGTCCGGGTAGAGCGCGACCCGCTCCGGCAGATAGCCGATGCGGCGGCGGGCTTCGCGCGGGTCGACCGTCATGTCGACGCCGGCAAGGCTGCAGGTGCCGGAGGTCGGCGCGAAGAAGCCCGTCAGCATGCGCATGATCGTCGTCTTGCCCGATCCGTTGGGACCGAGCAGCCCGACGATCTCGCCCCGCTCGATGCGGAACGAGACGTCGTCGACTGCGCGAAAACGCCCGTAATCCTTTGTGAGATGGGAAGCTTCGATCACCCGGAAATCGCCGTTGCCAGCCGTCGCAGATACCGCCGTCCCGGTCGGCGTTCAACCGGCAGGTCGCGCTTTCGAGCGGCGTCGCACCGGCAGCGGCCAGGCGGGGTCAATTCATGAGGCGAGCGAGCATCGAGATGAACGCGCCGAGACTGAGTCCCCACAGAAGATCCCGCTGCGCGACGGAGATGTTCGTGGCGGCGTATTCGGTCGACGCCGCGCGGACCAGGAACAGCACGGTGACGACGGCGAGCGCGACCCAGTAGCCGGCCGGCTGCTCCTCGCCGCGCGCCAGGCTGAACTGGCGCGACAACTGGAACAGCGAGGCGAGCACGAGCGCGATGCCGACGATGCGAATGGTGCGGAGCATGGTGCCGGAAAAGAGAAGCGGACGGCGCCTGCGGCGCCGCCCGCTTCATGGGTGGAACGATGTCAGCCGAGGGTCACTCTTCGACCACTTTCGCGGCCTTGGCCATGCGCAGCAGCTCGATCTTCTCCACGTCTCCCGACGCGGCGAGCTTCTCCCAGTGCTTGAGCCGCCACTCCTTGATCACGTACTCGTCGAGCCCGACGACCAGGAAGCTGAAGCCGAGCACGATCGCGGTCGAGCTCCACATGTTGAGACTGTGCTGCAGGTAGTGGATCACGTCGTTGATCATCTGGATCCTCCTCAGGCGGTCTTGATGCGCACGAGCTTGCGGTTCTCGGCGTGTCCGGCTTCCTTCATGATGAATTTCGGCTTGAACACGAGGATCAGCACCGGAGTCAGCGTCTGCGATCCGACGTAGCTGATGAACATCCAGATCGCGAGCAGCAGTCCCATCTCGGCATTGAACCGGATGTTGGACGTTACCCAGAACAGCGTGCTGATGATCATCGTGACGGCCGTGAATGTGACGGCCTTTCCGGACGTCACCAGCGCCTCGCGCACCGACTTCTCGAGGTCACTGTTGACCTGGATCTCCTCGATGATGCGGCTGACGATGTAGAGACCGTAGTCGATGCCGAATCCGACGCCGACCGTGACCAGCGGCAGCGTATGGATGTTCACGCCGATGTCGTTCATGGCCATGTACGCGTTCACCATCATGTTCGACAGCACCAGCGGGCCGAGCAGATAGAAGCCCGACATCGCCGAACGATACGTGAACAGCAGGATGATCCAGATCGTGAAGAACCCGAGGAAGTTCATCAGCAGGTCGTTGCGGACGAGCTCGGCGTTAGCTGCCGCGAGCACTCCGATCAGGCCGCCGGCGAGACGGAACCTCGCTTTCCACGGCGGGGAGATGTCGGCGTCGACCATCTGGCCGCCGCGGTCGATCTTGACGGAAATCGACCGCGAATCCTCGGCCGCCTTGTGGAGCCCGGAACGATAGTCGACCGCCGACCACAGGCCGATGGTATGCAGAACCTTCTGGAAGCCGCCCTGATGCTCGGCGCGCGCGTTGTCGTCGAGGTACTCGACGTCCTGGCCGTTGATTGCCGCGATCCGGTCGCCGACCTTGAACGGGCTGTCGACCGTGCCGCCGACGTGCTTGCCGATCCACGACTTCTCGTGGTTCGACCACTTCGGCGTCGGCAGGATGCTCTTGACGATGACGTCCTTGCCGTTGTCGCTGCCGACGTCGATGCCGAGCGTCGTGTTCTCGCTGCGCGCGATGTACTCGTTCGAGCGCTCGATCACGCGATTGATGTTCGAGCCCTTGTGGTCGCGGGCGAAGAACGTCACGTGCGCGGTCGAATAGTCGGTCGAGACGTACTTGGCCGTCTCGGTCGGCGGCGATCCCGAGAAGAAGATGAAGAACAGGCCGCCGACGTCGACCCAGTTGTTCGGGATGACGCCCCACTTCGGCTCGAGCTCGTGGAACACGCTGTTGACGGCGCGAAGGATGTCGGCCAGCGAGAAGCTGTAGCCGATCGACGGGTCACGCTCGAGGAAGCGCTGGAAGCCCTCCATGTCCTTGAGCTGGTGCGGGTCTTTCATCGCGTTCTTGTCGTAGCCCTCGGCCACGATGATCAGCGGCTCGACGCCGCCGAACTTGCCCTGAACCGCGTTGTGCGACTGGTTGTACGGCGAATCGAGCCACAGCAGCGGCGAGGCCGAATGCGGATCGCCGATCGTCAGGCCGCGCGCAAAGTAGAACGCGACTGCGGCCGCGGTCAGCCATGATCCGATGGTCACCCAGCGGCCGAGCGGGCTCATCAGCACGTCGACGAAGCGCTCGATCATGCGGCGGAACCCGCCGCGCTCGCGCAGCATGACGAGCTCAGGCTCGGGCGCTTTCAGGTAGTAGTACACGATCGGGTTCAGCATCATCTCGGAGATCGTGATGGCCAGAATCCACCACGATGCAGTCACGGCGAGCTTCTGCAGCATCAGCACCGGGACGAGAAGAATGACGAGAACGCCGAACGCGTCCGTCGCGATACCCGAGAACGTCGGCACGAACAGCTCGGCGAACGACGCGACGATGGCTCGCCGTTTGTTCCAGCCGCAGCGCTCGAATTCCTCGTAATATCGATCGTGCATCTGGATCGCGTGACTTACCGCTCGAGCGGTAATCAGGAACGGCATCACGAGCATCAGCGGATCGAGCGCGAGGCCGATCAGGTGAATGAAGCCCATGCCCCAGAACGCGGCGATCAGGCCGGTGATGGTCGGACGCAGCGCGCCGCGCCAGTCGTGGAAGTAGAACCAGCGCAGCACCCATTCGATGCAGTACGTGATGACGAGGATGAAGAAGACGTCGCCGGCGTAGTTGTAGACCCATCCGTACAGGCGCGGCTCGCCGGCGGCCCATACCCTGACGTTCGATCCACCCGACGCGATCGTCGCCTCGCCCGGCTTGCCGTCGCGCAGGTAGGAAACCTTGACGGGGCCGGTGTTCTCCTTCTTGGCCTTGATGATCGCCGAGCTGATTTCCCACCGGCGCATGGCGGTCTTGCCGTTGATCGCGGTGATGACGTCGCCTTCCTCGAGTCCGCCCTGGGAAGCCGAGGAGGTCTTCTTGTCGAAGATGCGCTTGACGATGATGCCGGTGCCCTTCTCGACCTTGAGGGCCTCGGCACGATCCGGCTCGACGTCGACCAGCTGCGCGCCCGTCCAGCCTTCGGTGAACGGCGCGATCACGCGCTCGTTCATCTCTTCGAAGATGCGGTTGTACTCGAGTCGGCCTTCGATGAAGTTCGCACGGACCAGCGCGGCCTTGTCGTCGAGAGAGACGAGAATGCCGAAGACGTTCTCCGAGTTGTGAACGATGCGCCGGATGTCGGCGGCATCGTCGGCCGTGCGCGGCATGTCGATCATGATCGGCTCGGAGCGCAGCGTTCCGGCGGCGGCGACGCGCAGATGGCGCGTCGTGCGGTGTCCGATCGAATCGATCTGGCTGTGGTTCACGCCGTAGACGCGGTCCATCTCCTGCGTCATCAGGTAGATCTGGCCGAGGTTCTCGACGTTGAAGATGTTGCCTTCTTCGACCTCGGCCATCATCACGATGTTGTTCGCGCCGCCGAAATCCTTCGAGTACGTGTTGTGAATCTGCACGTACGGATGGGTCTGCGGAAGCAGCTCGCCGAAGCTCGTCACCAGGTTGAGCTGGAAGCTCCAGTAGGCGAACAGGCCGGTAACGAACAGCACGATGATGGAGACGGGGTGCCTCAGGTCGATGAGCCGGTCACCGATCCAGTAGAGAAGGCGCTTGTCCGCCGGGACTTCGTAATTGATCGCCATGGATGTTTCCTTTGTTTCGAGGGCAGTCGGCGATTAGCCGAGGCGGCGGAACCAGGTTTTGCCACCGTCGGTGGTATTCATGATGAAGCCGAAGCCTCCGACCATCCAGCCAACGTTGTCATCGTAGAATTCAACGTTGCGAATCCAGTTGTTGACCTGCGTGCCGAGGTTGCCCTTGGCGAGAGTTCCGCCCGGCGGTGCGTAGACCGCCTGCCCCGATCCTCCCACGGCCCAGACCGCGCCGCTCGGAAGCAGATCCACCGAGTAAAATGGTGCGTCGTATTCCTTGATGCCGTGCGGAGCCCAGCTCCAGGTTTCTCCGCCGTCGGAGGTCTTCGCGATGCGGCCCTCGAGACCGACGGCATAGCCGTCGTTGGCGTTGCGGAACTCGACGTCGAAGAACGTCGGCAGCTCCATGATGTCGAAATACTCTTCGCCGACGAGGCTCGCCTGCTTGTCGTGCCACGTCGCGCCGCCGTCGGTCGTTTTCAGGATCTTGCCGAACTCTCCGACGACGTATCCGACCTGCGGGCTCAGGAACTGGACGTCGTAGAGGACGGGATCCTCGAACGCGATACCCGCGTTTTCATCCATCGCGCCGGTGACGACCGGACGAAGAGTCGACGTCGTCCAGGTCTTTCCGCCGTCCTTGGTGATCGTGATCGTCGAGCGGTCGCCGATGGCCACCGCGTTGTTCGCGTCGATCGCGCTGATCGCGAACAGCGGAGCGAGCGGACACTTGTCCGACTCGTCGGTCGCGTCGATGTCGCCGCCGGAAGCGCGACAGTCGTCGGTCATGTAGATCTTGCCGCCCTGCGCGGTCCAGGTCTTGCCGCCGTCGGTGGTCTTCTGGATCGTTGCGCCCTGTCCGACGATCCAGCCCGACTTCTTGTCGGCAGCGAAGCTGATGCTGTAGAGGCCGTTCTTGCTTCCGCTGTCGATGATGTTCCAGGTGGTTCCGAAATCGGAAGTCTGAAGCAGCTTGCCGTTGTATCCGACGATCAGGGCTTCTTTCGGACTCAAAATTTCAAGGTCGTAGAAACGGTCGGATACGTAGACCTTCTGGGTCAGCATATCCTCCATGGCTTCATGCCGGTGGCAGCCCGTGGTGACCGCGGTTGCGGCAAGGACCGCCAGTGGCAGACCTCGCCACCGACCTGAAAGGGCATTGGATCCCATGATGCTCTCCTCAAGCGGACGAAACTTTCGAAATCGACGTTTTTGCAGGCGAATCCGCCTGCACACGAGGGCCCGGGGTTTAACGGCCGTCCCCACACAAGTCAAGGAAATCGCGCACGTTCACGCCCATCCTCGACCTGTGCTTGGCGTGGAACCTGTGACCGGCGGCACTGGCGTTGTGATTATTTCTTCTGGGCGTCGTCTGGGAAGTATTCGTTGCGGTCTGCGCCTTCGGCCAGCGTCTGCTGGTCGATTCTCCAGGCCCCGTTCTCCTTGATCAGCTCGTAGATCTCGTGCTCGTCCAGACCGAGTTGGTTTAAGAACTTGTCCTGCGATTTCAGGATATTGGGAACGCGCGCGACACCGTCGGCACCGATGATGGCAGGGTACACCTTGAAGTCGATGATCTTCACCTCGCCCATCTGCATGACGTACTGCTGCTCCTTGGCCCATTCGTCGACGCTCTTGCCGGCGCGAAGCGTGGTCGAGACGTACTGGTAGGCGTCCTTGAACCGCTGTTCCTGCATCGCCTTGAGATAACTCGCGACGACCTTGTCCGGCGTGAGTGCGGCGGAGTCGGCCGGAGCTGCGGCTGCCGGAGCCGCTGGTGCAGCAGGCGCAGCCGCCGCCGGTGCAGCGGGAGCCGGTGGCGTCTTGGCCGGCTCTGCAGCGCGCGCGGCAAAGGCGGAAAGGCAGAGAATCGACGAGAGAGCGACAGATAGAGGGCGGATTGGCGAAGGCATGCCGCATCGTACCCAACGGCTGGCAACAGGCAACCTCGCTGACGCGCCCGCCGACGTTCGGGCAGGTCTTCCGGCGCAGGAGAGTCCTGCTGCGACGGCCCGGGAGTGTCTTCCGCCAGCGTCGTGGATGTATCGATCGTGCGAATCTCCTCGGTTGCCCGGGCGCGACGCGAGGACTAAAAGCGCCGGATGACCGCTACAGAAACCGCACCCACTCCGCCCACGCTCCAGGACCGCGTTCGAGAGATCTTCAGCGCGTTCGAGATGCAGGGTGCGCCAGGTGCGACCACGACGACCCGCTACCTTCTGAAGCTTGCCGGAACCGCGACGGGGACGTTCCTGCTCGAGGTCGGCCCGGACGGCGTGCACTGGAAGAACGGCGAAGGCGAGTCCGCCGACGTCACGATCAAGATCGACACCAGCGATTTCATTGCCATCGCCGACGGCAGCCTCGACGGCCGCCTCGCCCTCGCCAGCGAGAAAATCGAGCTCGACGGCGACCTGGCCTCGGCCGCCCAGCTTCTGCGCCTGTTCTTTCCTGAGGATCCCGACGCCTGACTTCTCTCGGCTAGTGCGTTGCGCCGGACGACGCCCGGCTCGTGTTGCGTGGCTCCCGTCGCTCCTCGTTGCCCTCGCTCGGTCGCAAGCCGGGCGATGAGACCGGTTTCAGGATACCGGGATGCCGGCGAAGACTTCGCCGATTACTTTGAGGACGACTTCGTCGTCGAAAGGTTTGGACATGTAGAGGTCGGCGCCGGTTTCGAAGGCGCGCTGTTCGTCGGAGCGCTGGCCCTTGGCGGTCAGGATGATCACGTACATGCCCATCAGGTTCGCGTCCTGGCGGATGGCCCTGCAGACTTCGTAGCCGTCCATTTTCGGCATCATCACATCCAGCAGCACGACTTTCGGCCGCAGTCGGCGCACGGCGGCGAGGCCTTCGATGCCGTCGGACGCGGTCGCTACTTCGACGCCTTCGGCGTCGAGGATGAACGCGACGGTCTCGCGGATGTTCGCCTCGTCATCGACGAGCACGACGCAGTCGCGAAGGTGCGAGTTGCGGAAGCGCGCGGTCATTTTTGCGGTACCCACGCGGCCGGACGCTTTTCGAGAAACGCGGTCATGCCTTCGACGGCTTCGTCGGATACGCGAAGCCGCGCAATCAGGTCGGCGGTGTAACGCAGCGCCGCGTCGCCATCGAGCCCGCACACCGTATCGACGAGTGCCTTGGCCGCGATGAGCGCATTCGGACCGGCCTTGGCAAGATCCCCGGTAATGCGGGTGACGGCTTCGTCGAGCGCCGCGTCCGGCGCGACGACGTCGACCAGTCCATGCTCGCGCGCGGTCTTTGCATCGATCGGCTCGCCGGTCAGGAACAGGCGCTTGGCGGTCACGCGGCCGAGCCTTCGGATGCAGAACGGCGAGATCACCGCCGGCACGATGCCGAGACGGACTTCGGAGAATTGAAAGCGCGTGCTCTCGGCAGCGACGACGATGTCGCAGGCCGCCATCAGCCCTACCCCACCGCCGATCGCCGGCCCGTGCACGCGCGCGAGCACCGGCTTCGCACACGATGCGATGCGATGGAACAGGCCGCCCATGCGATGCGCATCGCTGCGGTTCGCGTCGTCGGACGAGTCGCGCGAGCTCCGCATGCTGCGAAGGTCGGCGCCCGCGCAGAATGCCGGACCCTCGCCTGCAATGACGAGAGCGCGCACCGACGGGTCCGATTCGAACGCCGCGATCGCATCGCCGACTTCTTCCATGAGCTCGCTGCTCAGCGCGTTTCGCACTTCGGGCCGGTTGAGCGTGATCCAGCCGAGGCTGTCCTTGATCGAGGTGAGGATCGTCGTGCTCATACGCTCATTCCACACCGTCCAGCAGATCCTCGGCCACTTCGATCTCCATCGTCAGCAGCCCCTGCGACGCGGTCTTGCCCTGGTTGTCGAGCTGCAGCGACAGCGTGCCTCCGCCTCCGAGCGCCTGCTGCATCGTAAAGTTCATCGCGCCCAGGTTGTCGAGCCGGTAACGCGAGACCTTGCCCCGGGCGAGCGATTTGTAGAACTGCGCGACGCGCTCGGCGGTAAGCTCGCGCACCAGCTCGGGATAGAATTCTCTCTTGAGCGCAATCACGCCGATGTTGCAGACGTCGCCTTTGTCGCCGGAGCGCGCATGCGCGACTTTTCCGAGCGGCACGCGAACGCGACGGCCAGGAGCAGCTTCGGGCACGGGTCCTTCCTCCGGACGTTCGATCGGCCCGCCCGGCCCACTGTCGCACGGAAAGTCTTCGGACGCGCCATCGAAAAACAGCCGCTGCGTAACCAGCCGCCGCGGGATGAGCGCCGGCCAGTATCCGTATGCCGGCTGCGGCGACGGTCGCCCTCCCGCTCCGCAGATCCCGGGCGGACCGGACAGCGCAATGCCCGCGAGCTCGCGTGCGAAAGATTCCATCGACTTCTTGTCGAACGAGCGGCAGCCGAAGCGCAGCGCGACCTCGTTCGGCACCACCGCCGGCGCCGCCGACTCTCCCCAGCACGCGTTGTAGCCGATGTATTCGGTGCGCGTTTCCTCGAAGCTGCCCTTCACGCGGCTCCAGAAGATGTCGGCAAAGCGGCGCGCCTTGCGCACCGATTCGGGGCCGCTGACGACGACGATCGCCTGGGCTTTCATCCCGGCTTCGTACGTCATCGAAACCTTGAGCGTATCGGTCGGCATTCGCCCGCGCACGCCGGAAATCCGAACGCGGTCATTTCCTTCGTCTTCCATTGCGAACGACGTGAAATCGGCGACGACATCGGTCGACGCGTAAAATCGCGGATCGCCGATCTCATACAGGACCTGCTCGGATGCGGTGCGACGGCTGACGAGACCACCGGTGTCCGGATGCTTGGTCAGTACGAAGCTTCCGTCCGGCGAGCATTCGACGAGCGGATAGCCGAAATTCTCGAACGAGCGCACTTCTTCCCAGCGCGTGTAGTTGCCGCCTGTCACCTGCGCGCCGCACTCGATCAGATGACCGGCAAGAAGACCGGACGCGAGCTTGTCGTAATCTTCCCAGCTCCAGCCGAACTCGTGCACCATCGGCGCGAGAACCGACGCGGCATCATACGTGCGGCCGGTGACGACGATGCGCGCGCCTTTCGCGAGCGCCGCGGCTATCGGTCTTGCCCCGATGTACGCGTTCGCCGAGTTGACCTTTGCGAGGCGCTCTCCGATCGGCTCGCCGGTATCGAGGTGCGGAAACTTGCAGCCCGCCGCTGCGAGGTCGCCGAGACGCAGCTGCAGGTCGTCGCCGTCGACGATCGCGACCGGAAGCTTGACGCCGGCGTCGTTCGCGGCGGCGTCGAGAGCGCGCGCACAGGCACCCGGATTGATGCCGCCGGCGTTCGCGATGACGGTGATTCCCTTCTCGGCAATCTCGCGCATCAGCGGCCGCAGGTACGCCACGAAGTCGCGCGCGTAGCCGGCCTGCTCGCTCTCGGCTTTCTGCCTGGCGAGGATGATCATCGTGATCTCGGCCAGGTAGTCCATCGTCAGGTAGTCGATCGGACCACCGCGCACCTGGCGCGCGATCGCAGCACCTTCGTCGCCCCAGTAGCCGCTCGCGTTCGCGATGATGATCTTGTCTTTCATGCTTCCGTCATCTCCACTCTCGTCCTCTTGTCGGCGTCAGTGCGTGGCGTTTTTATCGGCCCGGCAAGGGGCCATGCCCTGTCGGCGGGTTCTCGCCTTCGCACCGCTCCACCGCCGCGCGCCCCGCCACGCTTCGGCTCGATAGGCTCGCCGCGCTCCTCTCCACCGCCGCTCCCCGCCCCTCGCTTGGCTGCGCCAGCCGCCGCCATGGCACAGCCCCTCGCCGGCCCTCCAGGAGAACGTTTGCCGTGCGATCTTCCGGAAAAGCGGACATGCGAAGACGCAGAGACGCGCCCAGTGTGCCCAATCGACCACCACAGCCCATAGTTGGAGCCGGCAGGTTGCGAGAATGCGATTCGATCATGCTGCTTCGACGCGCTCACGTTCCGTAGTCACCTGGCACGGCGATGATGAAGAAAATCGCCGAACCGACCCTCGCCCTCCGACGCAGACTCTCCCTACGATGATCGCCGGGACCCGGTGCATCTCGCGAAACTTCCAGTGTGGACAATTCTGGCGCTTCTACAACGAAGAGAATTGCGAAGCACAATCGCCGGCGCACTTCGATACTGGAGCCCCACGGACGTTCGGTTGGCGTAGACGCAAGCATTGGAGCATTGCAGGATCGGCACAGTTCCATCGCCAGCGTCGCAAGATCGGCACGGTCTCACCGTCGGCGTCGCAGGAACGGCATGGTCCTGTTGCCGGCGTGTTCCTGGAGGGCCGGCGGGGGCGGTGCCGCAGAGGCGGCTGGCGCAGACAAGCGAGGGGCGCGGTGCGGTGGCGGAGCGGAGCGCGGCGAGCCTATCGAGCCGTAGCGTGGCGGGGCGGACGTGGTGGAGAGGTGCGAAGGCGAGAACCCGCCGACGCGGCACTGCCCCCGTCGGCCCGATACCAACGCAACGCACACACCGATCGCATGAGCGAGAAAGGTCACATGCGAAACACGCCGTTGCGAGTAGCCTGCACGGGCGCCTGAAGCGCCGCTTCGAGCGCAAGCCCGAGCGCCGCGCGCGTGTCGAGCGGATCGATGACGCCGTCGTCCCAGAGGCGCGCCGTGCTGTACCACGGGCTGCCTTCGGCCTCGTACGTCGAGACCACCTGGTCGTGCATCGCCTTCTCGAATGCCGGGTCGAGCTCCTGACCTTCGGTCGCAAGCTGCGCCTTCTTGACCTGCACCAGCGTGCTCGCCGCCTGCTCTCCGCCCATGACCGAGATGCGCGAGTTCGGCCACATGAACAGGAACCGCGGACTGTAGGCGCGGCCGCACATCGCGTAGTTCCCGGCGCCATGCGATGCGCCGATGATCACCGTCAGCTTCGGCACCTCGGCATTGGCGACCGCGTGGACCATCTTCGCGCCGTCCTTGGTGATGCCGCCGTGCTCGTAGCGCCGTCCGACCATGAAGCCGGTGATGTTCTGCAGGAACAGGATCGGCGTGCGCCGCT